>NZ_JBIWNZ010000019.1:0-178975 GCF_044767505.1 Kitasatospora sp. NPDC101235 | reverse complement strand
CAGTTGCGCTCGCGTCACACACCACGGTCTACCGGATCAGGACCCGCCGCGAAGGTGAATCACACAGATTGATCACGACCGAATACGTGCCCTAGTAGCGGTCCGCGAGGTGGCCGTAGCCGCCGGCCGTCCAGACCCGGCGGCGCAACTCCCGGAGGCTGAAGGCCGCCGGTCCCTGCCCGGCGCCGGGTGAGAAGTGGGCGGTGCCGCAGCGGGCGCAGTACCAGGCCTGGGACCAGAGACGTTCGGCCTGGGGACGGCCGGCGAGTTCGCGGTTGGCGTTGACGCGGAGCAGTGCGGCGGTCACGAACAGGGCGATCGCGACGACCAGGCCGATGCCGGAGAGCGTGTAGAGGGTGCCGGTGTCGGGGGACGAGGGGGACAGGGCCGGCCCGGTCGAGAAGTTGATCCTGACGAACGCATCCTGATCGCTCTGGGCTTCGGCGGCGAAGAAGGCGCCGACGGTCCCGAAGAGGGCGAGGACGCCCAGCACGACCGGAGCGCGTTCGGGGTGGCGGTCGGGGGCGGGGGCCAGCGCCCGGGCGAGTTCGCTGATGACCACGCGGGTCTCGGTGTGCCGGCGGTCGTCCATGTGCGAGCGGACGGTCTCCGTGCTCCTTCCGGCCCGGTAGACGGCCGGTACGCTGCGGACCTGGTCGACGAGCCTGCAGCTCGGACACGGTTGCAGGGCCGGTGGTACGGGCATGGCGTCGTACGGTCCGATCACGGTGTCCCCCCGGAAGCCGTTCGGCCGTTCGGCCGTCGGTATTCGCTTGGCACGCACCCCGCAGCGATCCGGTTGCGGCTCAACCTGCCGGGATTTCCCGCGCGTTGGCGATCGATCAGTCCTGCCCGGGATCCCAGCCGAGGGCGGGTCCGAGGCGGGTCGCCAGGTCGGTGAGGATCTGCACGTAGTCCTGGTGCTCGACGGTGAACGGCAGGGCGAAGGCGACCTCGTCGACCTCGCGGTAGCCGGCGTGGGCGTGCAGCCGTTCGACGAGTTCCTCGGACGTCCCGACCAGGTCGGGGGCGAACAGCAGCCGGGCCGGGCCCTGTGGGGCGAGGGTGCGCGGGGTGCGGGCGCGGGCGTAGGCCTGGTACCTGGCACGCTGCTCGGGGGTGGCGCTGTCGGTGGGGATGACCACCAGGCCCTGGGAGACCCGGGCGCGTTCGCCGTCGGGGTGGCGCTCACGGAAGGCGCGGATCTGGGTGGCCTGGATGGTGGCGAAGTCGAGTGGGCCCTCGTCGTCCTCCGCCTTCACCACGCTGCTGGTCAGCAGGTTGAGCCCCTGCTCGCCGGCCCAGCGGGCCGAGCGCAGGCTGCCGGCGCCGTACCAGAGCCGGGAGGCCAGGCCGGGGGAGTGCGGCTGGACCCGGCGGGAGTACACCTCGATGCCCTCGGTGCCGGCGAAGTCGGAGGCGTCCTCGCCGCGGACCAGGGCGAGCAGCCGTTCGGCGCGTCCAGGGCCGAAGTCCTCCTGCTCACCGGTGTCCGGGTAGAGCGCGTCGCGCACGTGCTCGTAGTGGGTGGGCGGGCCGACGCTGAAGCCGGGGTTGAGCCGGCCGCCGGAGAGCACGTCCACGGTGGCCAGGTCCTCGGCGAGGCGCAGCGGGTTCTCCCAGCCGAGCGGGGTGACGGCGGTGCCGAGCTGGATGCGGCTGGTGCGCTGGGTGGCCGCGGCGAGCACGGCGACCGGGGAGGAGATGCCGTACTGGAGGTGGCGGTGGCGCAGCCAGGCGCTGTCGAAGCCGAGCCGCTCGCCGAGGGTGATGAGGTCGAGGGTGGACTCGTGGCCCCGGCGAGGGTCCGCCTCGTCGAAGAGCCCGATGGTCAGGAAGCCGAGGTTCCGCAGTGGGCGAGGGGCCGGCGACATAAGGGGCTCCGCAGGGTGAGGGGGCGGCCCCGGGTGGGCCGGTCGGGTGGTGCGTTCCGAACGTACGCAGCCGCCCCGCTGCCCGACAAGATCGGCGCGCGATCCGGACACCGGCCCGCAATACGGCGCAATGCGGCGGTCACATGCGCGGGCTACCACCCCGTCGAGCAGGGTGGGAGCCCGCGCGCCCGGATCGTGTCCGGGCCGGCCGTCAGCAGCTGCGCAGCTCCGGGCTCTGGTTGCGGATCTGGTTGTGCAGCGAGGTGAACTCGCGGTACGCCGCGCCGTCCTCGGCGCCCGGGCGGAATGCGCCGACGCGGTGGCAGTTGACGAAGGCGAGCTTCACCCCGAAGTGGCTCTCCAGACTGCCCCGGATCGCGTTGCTGGCGAGCGCGCGCAGCAGCTGGGCGCGCTGCTCGTCACTGGGCGTGGTGTTGTCGGTGGTGAACTCGGCGCCGCCGGCCGCGAGTTCGGTGCTGAGCCCGGCGACGACCTGGTAGGCGTACGGGAGCGAGGTGCGGACGGTGTCGAGGAAGTCGGCCTCGTCGACGCGGCCCTGCTGGGCCTGGGCGAGGAGGGCGGGGGAGACGTCGAGCGACATGGAGGTCCTCTTTCGGGGATGCGTCGGGCTTCGACCCGTGGCGGGCAGCAGTCACCCGCACCGGTTATCGAAGATGAAAACCATTGCAAGAAAGACTCTCCCGGTCGCCCTGATGCCCTGTCAAGCGCCGCCCCCCGAAGGGCTGACGGCGGGGGCGGGTGGCCGTATGGCGTCATCGCGGTCCGGTGGGTGAGCTCTGGAAAAACTTGCCATTCTGGAAATCTTGCCGTGGCGGCAAGATTTGCCCTACGCTGCTCGCATGGCACCTGCAGACGAGGCCCGCACGACCGGGCAGCCCGGACTCCGCGAGCGAAAGAAGCGGGAGACCCGGGTCGCGCTGAGCCAGGCGGCGATCCGGCTCTGCGTCCTGCACGGCTGGGACAACGTGACGGTCGATCAGATCGCCGCCGAGGCCAACGTCTCGGTTCGTACCTTCCGCAACTACTTCGCCGGCAAGGCCGAGGCGATCGCCGCCAGTCACCTGGAGCGGATGCTCCGAGTCGCCGACGACCTGCTCGCCCGCCCGGTCGGCGAAGGGCTGTGGGACTCGCTGCTCCACGCCGTCCAGGGACAGTTCGTACCGCCGGACAACTCCGCTTCGCAGAACGATCGTTGGCGTGAGGGGGTGCGGCTGATGCTGGCCGAACCCGCGCTGGCCGGTGAGATCGTCAAGGCCAACGCCGCCGCCCAGCAGGAGTTGGCCAAGGCCATCGCGCAGCGCACCGGGACCGACATCGAACGCGACGTCTACCCGAAGCTGGTCGCGTCCGTGGTCGCGGCCGGCAGCGCAGTGGCCGTCGAGCACAGCCTGCGCGCCGACGAACCCGTGCAGCTCGGCGCGGTGCTGGCCCAGGTCTTCGAGCAGCTCGCCGCCGGCCTGCCCGTCCCGTAGCGCAGAGCGGCGACCAACTCGCTTCCGGTGCCACCCTTTCCCGTTCGCACCAAGGAGACGTGACCGTGACAGCCGACGTGATCATCGTGGGAGGCGGCCCCAACGGGCTGATGCTGGCCTGCGAACTGAGTCTGGCCGGCATCCACCCGATCGTGCTGGAGCAGCTCCCGCAGCCCAGCACCGAACCCAAGGCCAACGGCCTGCTGGGCCAGGTGGTGCGCCTGGTCGACCACCGTGGCCTGTACGAGCCGCTCAGCGGCAGCCCGGAGCCTCCGCAGCCGAACTCCGCGTACTTCATGTTCGCCGCCATGGGCCTCGACCTCGGCCTGCTGGACGCCAGTCCGGTCTTCGGCCTGGCCGCCCCGCAGCACCGCATCGTCGAGGTCCTGGAAGAACGCGCCCGCACACTCGGCGTCGACCTGCGCCGCGGACACCGGGTCGGCGCCGTCGCCCAGAACGAGGACGCCGTCACCCTCGACGTCACCGGTCCCGACGGCGACCAGCAGCTGCGCGCCCGCTACGTGGTCGGCGCGGACGGCGCGCGCAGCGTGATCCGCAAGCTCTCCGGGATCGCCTTTCCCGGTGTCAGCTACGACCGCCGCACCAACCGCACCGCCCACGCCACCGTCCCGGCCGACTGGGTCGACCCGGTGAACGGCGCCCTGACAATTCCCGGTTACGGGTCGGTCCTGCCCTTCCTGCCCCACCGCACCGACCAGGGCGGCTTCTCCTACGCGCCGTTCCCCGGCCGGCCACCGCTGGTCAGCACCACCGAATGGGACCAGCCCGCGACCGACGAGCCGATGACCCTGGCCGAGATGGAGTCGAGCATCCGTCGGGTCCTCGGCGCCGACCTGCCGCTCGGCCCGCCGGACGGGCCGGACCCGCATGTTCTGCGGCGGCTGACCGGCGGCAACACCCGGGTCGCCGACCGGTTCCGCGACCGGCGGGTCTTCCTGGTCGGCGACGCCGCCCACGTCTACACCTCCGGCGGCGGCCCCGGGCTGAACCTCGGCCTGCAGGACGCCGCCAACCTCGGCTGGAAGCTCGCCGCCGCGCTGCGCGACACCGCCCCGCCCGGCCTGCTCGACACCTACGACACCGAGCGCCGCCAGGCCGCCCGCCGCATGGTGCTCAACGCCGAGGCACAGTCCGCGCTCACCGCACCGGGGAGCGACACCACCGCCCTGCGCGAACTCTTCGCCGAGCTGCTCACTCGCAAGGAGGTCGTCCAGCACCTCGCCCACCTCACCGCGGGCACCGACGTGCGCTACGACATGGGCATCACCGATGCCCACCCCGCAGTCGGCTACTTCGCTCCGGAGTCGGAGCTGATCACCGGGACGGGAAAGGTCCGGCTCGCCGAACTCGCCAGGAGTGCCCGACCGCTGCTGATCGATCTGACCGAGGATCAGTCGCCGGCGGCAGTGCTGGCGGAGGATCAGGATGCCGTCGACCTCGTCATCGCGCAGGGCGGCCCGGCCGGCCTCACCGGTCTGCTGATCCGCCCCGACGGCTACGTGGCCTGGGCCTGCGGCTCACCCCGCCCCGACCCGGCCGAGCTGGCGGCGCTGCGGGCGGCCGTCCAGCGCTGGTTCACGGTCTGAGCAGCAGCAGCCCTGGCCCCGGTTCCCGCGCCCCGGCCGCGCGGGGGACTGGGGCCGGCCCGACTCCGGATCGGTCGGGCCGGCCCGGGAGCGGTCACGCGTTCGCGTCGTGGACCCGTGAGCCGCGCAGGTAGGTCGCCGGCACGTTCGTCTCGTGGATCCGGCGGGCGTCGACATCGAACAGGTTCTGCGAGAGGACGAGGAAGTCCGCGGACACGAATCCCATGTGGAGCAGCTCGGAACCGAACCGCTCGGACACCGACAGCAGCTCCTTGCCCCCTGATCCCGGGTTCCGCGAGCAGGGGGCGCGCCACCGTGGACGCCACGACCCTGAGGGTGAGCGCACCCTCGGCCTCCAGCGCCGAGAGCGTGCGAAACCGGGACCGTCCGGGGCGGGCTCCGTCAGCCGTTCCGGACGGCCTCATTCGCCGCCGCGTCGACGCGGCCGGCCCGCAGGAGCCGGTGGCCGAGGTCGATCAGGGCCCGGGCGGCGGCGTACTCGTCGCCGATCTCGGGCACGGGCGGGTCGTGGGGATTGCGGTGGGCGGTGGTACGGCTCTCCAGGGTGGTGTCACCGGTGTCGAGGACGGCGTGGACCTTGGTGGCGTCGCCCTCCTCGAAGAGGTCGAGGCGCAGGGTCCAGCGCTTGGTGCGCATCGGTGTCGGGGTCTTCGTGGTCATCTCCGGCTCCAGGGTCTGCCGGGCCCGGAGCGGTGTCCGGGCCCGGACGTGGGGATCAACCACCCCGGGTTATCTCGATCTTGCGGGCGGGTTTCGCGGCCTCGCCGATCGGTGCCCGGATGGTCAGGACGCCTCGGTCGTACGACGCGGTGACGTCCTCGTCGCGGACGCCGGCGGGGAGCCGGACGCTGCGGCTGAACGAGCCGTAGCGGAACTCCGAGTGCTGCTCGTCCTTCTTCTCCTCGGCGCGTTCGGCCTGGACCGTCAGCATGCCGTCGTCGACGCTGATCGAGATGTCCTTGTCGGGGTCGACGCCGGGGAGTTCGGCCTTCAGCTGGTAGATGCCGTCGGCCACCGACTCCTCGATGCGGATCATGTGCGTGCCGCGCGGCAGGCGGAGGTCGGTGGGGAAGTCCTCGAAGAGGTCCGGCAGCGAGGGCCACCGTCCGCCGAACGGGAATCTTCTGCGCAGGTCACTGGCCATGATGGCCTCCAGAGAGGAGATGGGGTCGTTTCCGGGTGCAGTCGGGGCCCGGGGGTGGGGAGCGGGCCTCCGTATCCAGCAGACCGCTGCCGGGAGCGGAACGGCAGGGCCGTTCGGCCCACCACTGGGCCCCGTCGGAACCGGATGAATGCGGCCGTGCATGCCGCTTCGGTCATGGCCGGTCCGGGGCGTCCGGCGGACTCGACGGCCACACTTCGAACGCCTGAGAGAATCCCGTCGGGGGGCCGGCGCGGAAACGGGCGCGGATCAGCTTCGAGACCTTGGCCACGGCATCGGCTCTGCCGTCGAGCTCCACTTTCACCGAGTCGGCACCGACGTCTGCGTGGGCGACCGGTTGTGCGGGGGCCTCCGTGATCGGCGCCGACGTGTCCACCTGCCAGCGGGTGTGGACCACCTGGTCGGCGAGTGAGACGTAGTCCCTCGCGGTGCCAGGACCGGGGACAGCGATCAGCCTGAACGACTGCCCCACCGTATCGGCGACCACGTTCGCCACGGATGGCGCACCGGAGATCGACATGTGCACCATGGCGCTCGGTTCCCGTGAGGCACTGGCACCGGTCATCGCTCTCCTCCGGAGTCGGTTCTCCTCCAAGGGTCTGCCAGTGCCGGGACTCCCGCATCCGTTCGGTGCGGGTGTCCCGCCCCTGTCCGCCGCCGGCGGCTCGGCGTCGACCCAGGCGCCTGTGGGCGCGACAGCCATGGCACGTCGTGTCCGGCTCGGTTCCCTGGCCGCCGGATCTCCGGCGGTGTAACGTTCTGATCAAGCAGTCGTGGTTCCGAAGTTCTCGCCCGCGGTTACATGCCGTGGGCGTTTTTGCTGGTCAATGCCTCTCCGGACCAAGGCGATCACCTCCGGGCCCGCACCCGTGGGACCCGATCAGTCCCCACGAAGGAGAAGCACATGGCTACCGGTACCGTGAAGTGGTTCAACGCCGAGAAGGGCTTCGGTTTCATCGAGCAGGACGGCGGCGGCCCTGACGTGTTCGCCCACTACTCGAACATCGACGCCCAGGGATTCCGTGAACTCCAGGAGGGCCAGAGGGTGACCTTCGACGTCGTGCAGGGCCAGAAGGGCCCGCAGGCGGAGCACATCCGCCCCGCCTGACCTCCTGCACACGAGAGGGCGCCCCGCACGGATCCGCGTGCGTGGCGCCCTCCCGTCTCCGCCAGTAGCGAGCCGCACCCTCCACGATGGCCGCACCCGGAGGTTCGCAGGGCCCGTCCCCGACACCTGCCGAGTACACCCGCGCGCCGACGACCGGATGCACAGGGTGCCCGGGCAGGCCACGGTGGGGGTATGGATCTCATCGCACTGCTGGAGCTGGACGGACCGATGAACATACGGATCCTCACAGCCGACAAACAGCCCGCCACGCTGAAGGCACCCGTCGTCCGGGTCCACGTCGCCGCCGGCACACCCACCCCGGCACAGCTCACCCTCTGCGGGCTGTCGACCCGCGACATGCAACCCGACTCACCCCACCCCGTCGCACCGGGTGACCCCTGGTGCCCGCCGCGCTGGCACCGGCACGCCTGCCCGGTCTGTGACACCGCCGTCACCAGCCTCGCCGGGAGCGGCTCGCCTGCTGACACCACCGGCCCGGGGACCGCAGCGACGACTGCCGACGCGGCCCGGAAGGGCCGCCGAGACACGGGATGACGGCTCCGTCCGCTCCCGGGACCCGGCCCCACGCGGAGGAGCCCGAACAACCGCCGGGAGTCGAACCGTGGAACGCAACCGCTACGCGGACCTCCTGCGCGTGGGGGCGATCGGCACGGTCGTTCTGGGCCACTGGCTGCTGACGAACCTTACCTACCGGAACGGGCAGCTCGCGGGCCAGGACGCGCTGCAGTACGTGGCCTGGGGACGCTGGCTCACACTGCTCTTCCAGGTGATGCCGGCCGTCTTCCTGGTCGGCGGCTTCGCCAACGCGGCCTCCTGGACCGAGCACCGCCGACGTCAAGGGGACTGGGCGAGCTGGGTGCGCCGACGTGGCCTGCGGCTGCTCTGGCCCACCACGGTGTACGTGGCCGCGGCCTTCCTCGGCGTCACCGTGGCCCGGGCAAGCGGCGCGGGCGCGGGCGAACTCGCGCAGACCGGCTGGTACATCGCCCTGCACCTGTGGTTCCTGCCGGTCTACCTGCTGCTGATCGCCCTCACTCCCGTGCTCCTCGCCGCGCATCACCGATGGGGCCTGCGGGTGCCCTTCGTGATGGCGATCGCCGCTGCGGCCGTGGATCTGGCGGTCCTGGGCCCGGGACTGCCGGTGGTCGGCTTCGCCAACTACCTGTTGGTGTGGGGCTCCATGCACCAGTGGGGATTCGCCTGGCACGACGGTCGACTCACCTGCGGCCGGCGTCCGGTCGTGTTGGCTGCGGCCGGTGCGGTCCTCCTCGCGGGCCTGCTGGCCTGGGGACCGTTCCCGGTGGACATGATCGGTACCGGCAGCCGCGCCGGCAACACCACGCCGCCGTCCATCGCCCTGCTCGCCTTCGCCGCGACCCAGTGCGGCCTCCTCCTGGCGGCGGAACCGGCCGGGCGGCGTCTGCTCGCCACAGCGGAGCGGCAGGACCGGCTCGCCCGCCTCAACCGGGCGGTGATGACGGTCTACCTGTGGCACCCCATTCCGGTGGTGATCGTCGCGATCATGTTCTACCCGCCCGGGATCGCGCCCCAGCCCGCCATCGGCGCCCGGCAGTGGTGGGTGCTGCGCCCGCTCTGGGTCACCGTCCTGGCCCTGCTGCTCGTCCCACTGGTCCTGGCCGTGCAACGGGCGCAGCGGCCGCTGCGCCGCCTCGCCGCCGGCCCGGGAGACGGCGGGCGGATGTCGGCCGCTCTGCTCGTCTGTGGTCTGGCCGCGGTTCTGCCCGCGCTGGCCCGACTGGCCGTCAACGGCCTCGCCCCGGCCGGGCAGCCCGCCGGGGCCGTCCTCGCGCTGTACGTCGGCGGGTTCCTGCTGGTGCTGTTCTCCCGCCGCCGGCGCTCTCGGCGGGGTCGGCCTCGGTGCGCCGGGCCCGGGGCGCGAGGTCCGACGCCGGGGCGAGATGGGCCGTGAACCACCGCGCGACCGAGTCGGCGGCCTCTTCGAGTGCCCCGGTCCTCGAACGGGTGGGTGGCACCCGGGATGACCACGAGCCGGTTCTCGCCGTGGAGCCGTGACCGGGCCTGCCGGTCGAGTCGAGGAGCACGGGGGATCGGCTGCCCCGGGTGTCCCGGTCCTGCGGTCAGGTGGCGGGCTCCCGCAGGGCACTGCGGGAGACCGGCACCAGCAGGTCGAGGAGCCGCTGGACGACGTCGCGCAGCAGGTCGTCGACGGTGAGCATGCCGACCGGGCGGCTGCCGCCCCGATCGTCACCGTGGACGCCGACGACGACCTGGACACCGCCTACCGCACGTTCCGCGGCACCGGCGTCCGCCGCCTGCCCGTCGTGGACGGCGGTCCGCCCGCAGGCGGTGTGCGGCAGCTGCTGGGTGCCGGTGCGGGATTCGTCGGTCAGCACGGACGGTGCCTCCGCTCGTCAGGGCCCGGGGCGGTGGAGCGGGCCTGTGTTCCCAGCAGACCGCTGCCACGGGCGGGGTGGCAGGGCCGCTCGGCCCACCACGGGGCCCCATCGGCTGGGCCCCATCGGCGGGACCGTCCGGGGGCTGCCACCCGCTCCGACCGCATCGCCGGTTGCGACCGAGCGGGCGGGGCAGGGCCTGCGACCCCGGGCCGCAGGCCGGGAGCCCGGACGGGTGGGGCGGCACTACTCCGGGACGAGCACCGCGACGCCCGTCACCCGGTCCGCGGCGAGGTCCGCGAGCGCAGCGTCCGCCCGGCGAGGGGGGTAGCGGCTGACGTGGACCGACGGGCGGGTGCGGGCGGCCTCCGCGAGGTAGGCGCGTCCGTCGGCCCGCGTGTTGGCGGTGACGCTGCGCAGCGTGCGCTCCTGGAAGAGGTGCCGCTGGTAGTTCAGCGCCGGGATGTCGGTGAGGTGGATGCCGGCCACGGCGAGCGTGCCGCCGCGGTCGAGGGCCGCGAGGGCGACCGGCACCAGTTCGCCGACCGGGGCGAAGAGGATGGCGGCGTCCAGCGGTTCCGGTGGTGGGTCGTATGAATCGCCGGCGAACGTGGCACCCAGGTCCAGCGCCAGCCGCCGGGCCGCCGCGGCCCGGGTGAACACGGCCACGCTCGCGCCTCGGGCGAGGGCGAGCTGGGCGGTCAGGTGCGCGGAGGCGCCGAAGCCGTAGATGCCCAGCAGCCCGCCCGTCGGCAGTTCGGCGCGTTCGAGGGCGCGGTAGCCGATGATCCCGGCGCACAGCAGTGGGGCCAGTTCCTCGGCGGGCGGGCCTTCGGGCAGCCGGTAGGCGAAGCGGGCGTCCGCGGTCAGGTGGCCGGCGTAGCCGCCGTGCCGGTCCCAGCCGGTGTAGCGCGACTCGGGGCAGAGGTTCTCCCGCCCGCTGCGGCAGTACCCGCAGCTGCCGCAGGTCCGGGCCAGCCAGGCGACCCCGGCCCGGTCCCCGACGGTGAACTCCTCGACCTCGGCCCCGGCGGCCAGGACGTGCCCGACCACCTCGTGTCCGGGCGTGCACCGCGCCACCCTGGGGGAGAGGTCGCCCTCCGCGAGGTGCAGGTCGGTGCGGCACACCCCGCAGGCCTCCACCTCGACCAGGATCTCCCGGGGCCCGGGAGCCTCCAGGGCCCGCCGCTCCCACATCAGCGGGCCCGGTCGTGGCCCGTCGACCGGCCCGGGGCGGTCCACCACCCAGGCCCAGGTCTCCGTCGGTAGGGGTTCCGTCGTGGTCATCGCGGCCTCCTGCCTGTCCACCGTGCTCCTGGCCGTCGGGGCCGGGATCGCCCGGGATCAAGTCTCCTGCTCCGCGGCCGACACCGCCCGCTTCATGAGCGGCTCCAGGCCACCGACCAGGCCGACGCCCTCCCGGCCGAGGTCGGCGAAGCGGAGGACACGGCGCATGGCTGCCTCCGGGCGTGCGCGACGATCCCGGCGGCCGTGTGTTCCCCGATGCCGAGGGCGTGTGCCAGCCGGCGGGCGCTCCAGCCGTGCCGGTGCGGGCGGATTCGGGGGCGAAGGCGCGGACGTACGGCGGCGGACAACCGCACGGCGCAGTTCGTCCGAACCCCGGGCAAGAAAGGGGAAGCTGGCGGGTTGTCACCAGGGCGGAAGCGAGCTGAATCCCGTGTTCAACGCCCACCTTCCCTGACGGGCCGAACGACCGGTGCTCTCCTCCGGCGCCTCAAGTGGCCCACGACGCGCCGGAGTCGTGGGCCATCGGGCCCTGGCCTGGCGCCGCGACCTCCGGGCGCTGCCGGGAAACGGCGGCCGGACAGGGGAGTAGAACGGCGCTGTGCGGGAAGACGTCCTGTCAAGTTCCGTGATCGAGGAGGTGAGGGAGATGGCCGTGATCAGGGTGGTCAAACGTCCTTCGGGGCCGCGGCGCCCGCAGCCGCCGTTGGACCTGCGCACCCCCTCGGGGCGCCCACTGCCGTACTGACCGAGCCTCCCGGGTGCGTCGAGCGTGCCTCCAGGAGGCCGTGCCGTTCTTCAACGACAGCCTCATCACCCGTGGTTGAGGCGACGACCGGGTCGACCATCCGAGTCAGGTCACCGGCTCTCTCCGTAGCCGCCCCCGCCCGGCGTGCGGATCTCCAGGGCGTCGCCGGCCGCGACCTCGGCGCTGCCGCACCCGGGCAGGTCCTCGGCGGTCCCGTCGGTGCGCAGGACCCGGTTGGCGCCGCACGCGCCCGGGGAGCCGCCGGCCAGGCCGTACGGGGGCACGCGGCGGTGACCGGTGAGCAGGCTGACGGTCATCGGCTCGCGGAAGCGCAGCCGCCGCAGGACGCCGTTGCCACCGTGGTGGCGCCCGGTGCCGCCGCTGTCCGGGCGGACGGCGAACTCCTCGACGAGGACCGGCAGACGCCACTCCAGGACCTCGGGGTCGGTGAGGAGGGAGTTGGTCATGTGGGTCTGGACGGCGTCCGCGCCGTCGTAGCCCGGGCCGGCGCCGGAGCCCGAGGCGATGGTCTCGTAGTACTGGTGCTCCGCGTTGCCGAAGCTCAGGTTGTTCATCGTTCCGGACCCCTCCGCCTGCACGCCGAGCGCGGCGTAGAGCGCGCCGACGATGGCCTGCGAGGTCTCGACGTTGCCCGCGGCGACGGCGGCGGGGTACTGCGGGGCGAGCATCGAACCGGGCGGCACGACGATCCGCAGCGGGCGCAGGCAGCCGTCGTTGAGCGGGATGTCGTCGGAGACGAGGGTACGGAAGACGTACAGGACCGCGGCGGTGACGACGGCGGAGGGGGCGTTGAGGTTGCTGTCGAGCTGCGCCGAGGTGCCGGTGAAGTCGATGGTGGCGCTGCGGTCCCGGCGGTCCACCCGCACGGAGACGGCGATCACGGCGCCGGAGTCGGTCTCGTAGCGGTAGGAGCCGTCGCTCAGGCCGTCGACGGCGCGGCGCACCGCCTGCTCGGCGTTGTCCTGGACGTGCCGCATGTAGGCCTGGACGACGTCGAGGCCGAAGTGCTCGATCATCGCGTTGACCTCGTCGACGCCCTTGCGGTTGGCGGCGATCTGGGCGCGCAGGTCGGCGAGGTTGGTGTCGGGGTCGCGGGACGGGTACGGCGCTTCGGTGAGCAGCCGGACGGTCTCCTCCTCGCGCAGCCGTCCGTCCGCCACCAGCGGCCAGTTGTCGAAGAGCACACCCTCCTCGTGGATCTCGCGGCTGTCGGCGGGCATCGAGCCGGGGGAGGTGCCTCCGATCTCGGCGTGGTGGCCGCGGGAGGCGACGAAGAACAGGACCTCGTTGCCGTCCGGGTCGAAGACCGGGGTCACCACGGTGATGTCGGGCAGGTGGGTGCCGCCGTGGTACGGGTCGTTGACGGCGTAGGCGTCGCCCGGGCGCAGCTGCCGACCACGCCGGTGCAGCACCTCCTTGACGGTGGTGCCCATCGAGCCGAGGTGGACGGGGATGTGGGGGGCGTTGGCGACGAGGTTGCCGTCCGGGTCGAAGAGCGCGCAGGAGAAGTCGAGCCGCTCCTTGATGTTGACCGACTGGGCGGTGGACTCCAGCCGGGCGCCCATCTGCTGGGCGATCGCCATGAAGAGGTTGTTGAAGATCTCCAGCAGGACCGGGTCGGCAGTGGTCGGGACGGCCTCCTCGGCGGTGGCTCCGGCCTGTTCGACGAGCAGGTGTCCGGCGGCTGTGACGCTGGCCTTCCAGCCGGTGTCCACCACCGTGGTGGCGTTGGCCTCGGCGATCACGGCGGGGCCGGTGACGGTGTCGTCCGCGCGCATCGACTCGCGTTCCAGCAGCGGGACCCGGTGCCACGTGCCGCCGGTGTACAGCCGGACGGTGACGGGCCCGGCCGTGGTGGCCACGGGGGAGAGGGTGTCGAGCTCCGGCTGCTCGGTGAGGCCGGTGCCCTCGACCGCGAGGGCCTCGATCACCAGCGGGCGGTCCATCAGGAAGGAGTAGGTGGACCGGTGTCGCTCCTCGAACTCGGCCCGCATGTCGGCCGGTTCGCCCAACGGGACGCCGATCGTGGTGTCGGTGCCCTGGTAGCGCAGCCGGGCCCGATGGGCCACGTCGATCCGTTCCGGCGGGATTCCCTGGTCGAGCAGCTCACCCGTGGCCGCCTGCGCCAGTTCGTCGGCGAGAGCCCGTACGGCGCCCATCTCCTCTTCCGCCACGGGCCGTTCGACGGCCTGCTCGCGCAGGACGGTGGTGTCGGCCAGGCCGATGCCGAGCGCGGACAGCACTCCGGCCATCGGCGGGACGAGGACGGTGCGGATGCCCAGCGCCTCAGCCACCGGGCAGGCGACCTGGCCGCCCGCGCCGCCGAAGGTGGTCAGGGCGTAGCGGGTGACGTCGTGGCCCTGCTGGACGGAGATCCGCTTGATCGCGTTGGCGATGTTGCCCACCGCGATCCGCAGGAAGCCCTCGGCCGCCTCCTCGACCGAGAGGTCGCCGATCTTTGCGGAGAGCTCGGTGAAGCGGCGCCGGGTCTGTTCGGTGTCGAGCGGCTGGTCGCCGTCCGGCCCGAAGACCTGCGGGAAGTGCCGGGCCTGGATGCGGCCGAGCAGCAGGTTGGCGTCGGTGACGGTCAGCGGCCCGCCGTTCCGGTAGCAGGCCGGTCCCGGGTCTGCGCCGGCCGAGTCCGGTCCGACGCGCAGGCGTTCGCCGTCGAAGCGCAGCACCGAGCCGCCGCCCGCCGCGACGGTGTGGATGGCCAGCATCGGTGCCCGAAGCCGTACCCCGGCGACCTGGGTGGTGACCACCCGCTCGTACTCGCCCGCGAAGTGCGAGACGTCCGTGGAGGTGCCGCCCATGTCGAAGCCGATCACCCGCTCGTGGCCGGCCAGCGCGGACATCCGCACCATGCCGACGATGCCGCCGGCCGGGCCGGAGAGGATGGCGTCCTTGCCCCGGAAGTGCCCGGCCTCGGCGAGCCCGCCGTTGGACTGCATGAACATCAGCCGGACACCGGCGAGCCGGGACGTCACCTGCCGGACGTAGCGGCGCAGCCCGGGGTCGAGGTAGGCGTCCACCACGGCGGTGTCCCCGCGCGGTACCAGCTTCATCAGCGGGCTCGCCTCGCTCGACAGCGACACCTGGTCGAAGCCGAGCCGCCCGGCGAGCTGCCCGATCTCCCGCTCGTGGGCAGGATGCAGGTAGCTGTGCAGGCAGACCACCGCGACCGAGCGGATGCCGTCGCGCAGGCAGCCGCGCAGGTCGGCGGCGAGCCGGTCGAGGTCGGGTGGGCGCAGCACCTCGCCGTCGGCGGTGATCCGCTCGTCCACCTCGACCACCCGGGTGTACAGCGGTTCGGGCAGCACGATCTCGCGGGCGAAGATCTGCGGCCGGTTCTGGTAGCCGATCCGCAGCGCGTCCGCGAAGCCGCGCGTGACGACCAGGACGGTCGGCTCGCCGGTGCGCTCCAGCAGGGCGTTGGTGGCCACCGTGGTGCCCATCCGGACCGAGTCGACGTCCGTTTCGAGGTCCGCGTCGGGCGGCAGCAGGGCCCGGATCCCGGCCACGGCCGGGTCGCGGTAGCGGGCCGGGTCGTGCGAGAGCAGCTTGTGGGTGAGCAGCCGGCCGTCCGGGGCCAGTGCGACCACGTCGGTGAAGGTCCCGCCCCGGTCCACCCAGAACTGCCAGCCCCTGGCTGCCATGACCGGCTCCCTCCGCCGTGCCGCGTGGCGTTCCGTGCGCGAGCAGCCCTGCGCACGAGTATCCGACCGGGCGAACTGGCGGGGCAAACGGGACATACTGGGCCTGGAGGCCGACCCTGTGGAGGCAGCGATGACGGCCGCGACGGTGGGGGTGCTGCGGGAGACCGTCCCCGCCGAGCGTCGGGTGGCCCTGGTGCCGGACCTGGTCCCGGCCGTGGGCCGGCTGGGCGTGACGGTCCTGATGGAGCCCGGCGCCGGCGTGCCCGCCGGCCACCACGACGCGGACTACCGCGCCGCGGGCGCCTCCGTGACCGGGCGGGCGGAGCTGCTGTGCCGCGCCGACGTGCTGATCGGCATCCATCCGCCGAACGTCGATCCGGTGCGCGAGCTGCGCCCGGGCCAGGTGCTGGCCGCGCTGCTGCGGCCCCAGCGGATCCCGTACCTGGTACGGCAGTGGGCGGACCGGGGCGTGACGGCGATCGGCCTCGACCTGGCGCCCGACCTGCCCGCCGCGTACCCGCTCGACGCCGAGGCCTCCCAGGCCAGGGTGGCGGGGTACCGGGCGGTGCTGCTCGCCGCCGAGCGCCTGGACCGCTGCCTGCCCCCGTGGGGCACCACGGACGGACCGTTCGATCCGGTCCGGGTGCTCGTGGTCGGCGCCGGGCCGGCGGGCCTCCAGGCGATCGACACCGCCCGTCGGTTCGGCGCTCCGGTCCACGCGGTCGAACCGCGCCACCGCGAGCGGGCCGCGGTCGCCGCCCTGGGAGCCGAACTGCTGGACCTGCCCGGGCTGCGCCCGGTGGCGGACGACCGGGAGCTGTGGGAGGCCCTGGACCGGGAGCGCCCGGCCTGGGCGGCGGGGCTGGCCGAGGCCGCCGTGCGGTACGACATCGTGGTGACGGCCCTCGCCACGCCGGGCCGGCTGCCGCCTGTCCTGCTGCACGTGGCGACGACGGCGCGGCTGCGCCCCGGCACGGTGCTGGTGGACCTGGCGGGCGGTTCGGAGGGCGGCAACGTCGAGGGCGCCCTGCCGGGGACCGCGACGCCGGACGGCGACGGAGGCGACGGCGGCGGGGCCACGGTGATCGCCGCGGGGGAACTCGCGGCGCGGGTTCCGGGGACCGCCTCGCGGGCGTACGCCCACAACGTGCTGGCGCTGCTCGATCGTCTGCTGCGGGGCGGGCCGTTCGCGGGGGACCCGGTCCTCGGCCCGATGCTGGTGACCGACCGGGGCGCCGTACGGCACGAACCCACCGGCCGGCTGCTGATGGAGGCGACCGCCGCCGCCGGCCTGCCCTAGTGACCGCCGCCGTCGGCGTGCGAGAACTGCACGGCGTGCCGGGCGATCGCCCCGGCCCGGTCGGCACACTGCTGGTAGCAGCACGACAGCAGCACGAGGTCGGTGACGTCCACCGGATCCGTCCCCCGCTCGCGGAGCAGCAGTTCGTACAGCAGCCGCTGGCGCTGTCCGACCTCGTGGAGCCCCGTCAGCACGTCCGCGACACCCTCGGGCGCCCCCGACTCCAGGACGTCGGCGGAGCGGGCGACCAGGTCCAGCGCCGCGTCCGCGAGCCCGCGCAGCGGGGCCCGCAGGCGTTCGTCGAGCGGCTCCCGCTCCTGGCGGGCCCAGGCGGCCTCCAGGAGCCGCTGCACCAGCCGTCCGAGGGCCTCCACCTCGCACCCGACGTGGACACCGACGACGACCCCGGCCCGGCCGGCGGGCGGCGCGGCCGCGTCCTCCTCGATCCGGGTCAGCAGTTCCTCCAGGGCCTTCTCCGCGGCCGGGATCCCGTCCCCGCTGTCGGCCGGGTCCGTCAGCACGGCCGTCGCGCCGCCCAGCGCGGTGTCCGCCAGCCGTACCAGGGCGGCCAGCTCGCCGATCAGGGCGCGGTACCCGTGGCCTGCGCCGTCAGACATCGCGGTCACTCCTGTCCTCCGGCCCCCGGACCAGTCTCGCCCCGATCCGGCGCAGACGCCTCGCCATGGTGGACCCCGGCCGTGCACGACGGGTGACGGACCGCTCCGGCTCCCCGCGGCGGCGAAGGGCCGGGGCTTCGAACGGGATCAGACCAGGCGCGCGCCCCAGGCACGGGCGCGGTCGAGTTCGCCGGCGCGCAGCGGTCCGTCGGTGTCCTCCACGATGAAGCCCTCGGGTTCGGCGACCACGTCGTAGTGATGGCGGGAGAGCCGGTGGGCGATGCCGTCGGCCGCGCCGCCGGCCCGGGGTATGTCGACCCGGGTGTCGAACGCGGCGGCGTAGGTGGCGGCCCCGGTCGTCGGAAGGTCGTGGAACCAGGCCCGCAGGCCCGGACCCTGGGCGGTCTCCCGCGCTTTGGCGGCGGCCTCCTCGCGGCCCTCCTTGTGGCCCTCGGCCGCGGCGGCCATCCGGCGGCTGAGCCCGGAGGACATGCCGCGCATGTGGGTCGGTCCGCCGACCACCAGCAGGTCCGCGGACCGGGTGACCTCCGCATCGGCCTCGGCCACCGGGAGGCAGTCGACGGACGCACCGGGGTCGGCGTCGTGGACGCCTTCGGCGATCGCCTCGGCGATCTCCCGGGTGTTGCCGTACATGCTCTCGTACACGATCACGGTGTGCATGGTCTCCACCTTTCGTCTCCTCCAGGATCGCCCCGGAACTCCCGTGCGGAGGTGGGCCGTTCGGCCCGGACCGGGGCGCCGGACGGGTACGTCCGCCGGTGCGCCGCGGCCGGTCGCGCCGGGGCGGTCGGTTCACTGCGGGTGAGCGGGCACCGTCACGATCGGGCAGTGGGCACGGCGCAGCAGGCCGTGGGGTACGGAGCCGAGGCGCATGCCGGTGAAGCCGCCGTTGCCGCGGCGGCCGACGACCACGGCGAGGGCGTGCTCGGCGGCCCGGGCCAGCTCCTCGACCGGGTGGCCGTGCACGAGTTCGTGGGTCACGGTCACGTCGGGGTGGTGTTCGTGGCGGCCCGTGGTGGACTCGAAGAGCATCCGGCGCAGCAGCTGCTCGGTGGCGGGCTCGTCCAGGTTGCCGACCAGTGGGCGCTGCCAGGCCCACACGACGCGCAGCGCGGCCCGGCGCTCGTCCGCGAACGCGAAGGCGAAGTCGACGGCGGGCTCGGAGGACGGGCTGCCGTCCACGCCGAGCACGACGTACGGCGGGTCCTGGGTGGTGTGCTCGGGATCGCGGACCACGACCACCGGACAGTGTGCCTGGGCGCTGACCGGGACGATCACCGAGTAGGCGCTCAGTGCCTCCGCGGCCCGGCTCAGCCGTCGGGAGCCGAGGACGACGAGCGTGGCGCGGCGGGACTCCCGGCACAGCGCGGGCGCCGGGACGTCCTCCGCCACGAAGGTGGCCACGCTCAGTTCGGGGTGGCGCTCCCGGGCCGTGGCCGCGGCCCGGTCGAGCGCCTGGTCGGCCCGCTCGCGCAGCATCTTGTGGTAGTGGCCCTCGTCGGAGGGCCGGAACTCGCGGTACAGCGACGGGACGGCGTGCACCAGCCGCAGCGGCAGACCCCTGCGGGCGGCCTCGTCGGCGGCCCAGACGGTGGGCATCGAGCCGGTGTCGTGGGCGTCGACGCCGAGCACGACGGGACGGCCGGGGTCGTCGGAACTCGCGGATGTCATGGCGGTCCTCCTTGGTTCGCCGGCCGGAGCGGCCCGCGGGCGTCCGCCGGGACGGCCGTGGGCAGCACCGTGATCAGGGGGTCGCGCAGCTGGGCGGCGACCCGGGCCCACCGCGGCACCCGCCGGTCGGCGGCGGCCTCGCTGCGGCCGCGTTCGGCGGGCAGCCGCGCGGCCTCGGTGCCGGTCGGCCCACGGGGTGAGGCGTCGGTGGGGACGGTCACGGGGGCGGCCCGTCAGTCGGCGAAGAGGTGCGGGTTGGGCGGGACGGGCCGCGGGGCCGAGGGATCGTGGCCGAAGTGGTGGATCCGGGCGTCCGGCCCGGGGAAGTACTCGGTGACCCGGTCGTCGTCCGACCAGCGCACGTCGTACGGCGGGCTGCCGTCAGGGTGGTGCAGGCCGACGATCTCGCCGTCCCTGCGGGCCGCACCCGGTCGGGTGCCCTGGACGATGATGTGGTCTCCGACGGCGGCTTTCATGCCGTCCTCCCTGGCTCGGTGCGGGACCGGGAGGCAAGGCCCCGGCCGTCCGTACTTCCATGGCACCACCGAACGCGGGCTCCGGCAGGGGCCGGACGGCCCCCGGCACCGGGCCCGGCCGGCCCGGCCCGGGACGAGCGACCCGCGGATCGAGGCCCGGAGGGCCCGGGACCGGGGCCGTCAGACCCTCGGAGGACTGCTGTCGGCTCGGAAGACTGGTCCGTGCGAGCAGGAGCTTGTCCCGGCACCGAGGAGGCGCACCGTGTCCGCCGCAGTCACCACGCACAGGCACATCGCCTCGCACACGTCCCTGCGCGGGCACGTCCGCCGCGCCACCGGCCGGGACCACAACCCGCTCTGCCGTCCGCTCGACCGCGCGTACAGCCGCCTGGTGGCCGGGACGGTCCTGATGGTGCTCGCCGGCTTCGTCCTGGCGGCGGTCGCGGCCGTGCTGACGTACCGCGCGGAGACACAGGACGCGCAGGAGGTCGCCCGCCATCGGCACGTCGTCACCGCCGTGACCACGGGCCCGGCGCAGTCGGACGACCCCCGGGCGGGCAGCGTGGGCGAGCGCGCCCCGGCGCGGTGGACGTACCCGGTGGGGCCAGGGCTCGGCTACGTCCCGGTACCGGACGGCACCGTCACCGGGACGGCCGTTTCGGCCAGGCTGGACGACGCCGGGCAGCCGGCCGGTGCGCCCAAGTCGAACGAACTGGTCGTCGCCGACGCCGTCCTGGTCGGCCTCGGCGTGGTCCTCGTGCTCGGGTTCGGTACGGAGGGCTGGTTCGCGCTACGGCGCCGCCGGCTGGACCGGTGGGCCGAGCGGAGCTGGGAGTGCGCCTGGGAGCAGGTGGAGCCGCGCTGGTCCGGGCGCCGGCAAGGGCCCGGGTGCCGCTGAGGCTCCGGACACCGGTGAGGGCCTGGCGTTCAGAGGTGGAAGCACCGGCTCTCGCCGGGCCGGATCGTCGCCGCGGTGCCGCGCAGGCGGATGCGGACCGGCTCCTGGCGGTCCCGGTGCAGGCTGACCGTGACGGTGCGGCGGTCGACGGCGACGGTGAGGCCCCAGTGGCCCCGGTAGCGCAGGTCCAGCTCCAGCCGGCCGAGGGCGGACGGCAGGTGCGGGTCCAGCCAGAGGGCGTCCTCGCGGACCTCCAGGCCGGTGTAGCAGCGCTGCAGCAGGTCCACCGCGCCCGCCATGGCGCCCAGGTGGACGCCCTCGGCCGTGGTGCCGTGCTGGCTGTCCCGGAGGTCGGCCACCAGGGCGTCGCGGAAGTGGTGCCAGGAGGCGCGGCGGTCGCAGCGGGTGAGCACCCAGGCGTGCACCACCGAGCTGAGCGTCGAGCCGTGGACGGTGCGCCGCAGGTAGTAGTCGGTGGTCCGGCGCAGCAGCTCGTGGCCGGCCGGGTGGCCGAGGCGGCGCAGCAGGTCGCGGACCTCCCGGGCGGAGAACAGGAACCAGAGCATCAGCGCGTCGGCCTGCTTGGACGCCTTGTAGCGGTTGACGGTGTCGCCCTCGGCCTCCAGGATCCGGTCGAGCCGGCGCAGGTCCGGGTAGCGGCGCCGGTAGCCCGGCCAGTCGAGTTCGGCGAGGCGTTCGTAGCCGTCGAACTGGCTCAGGACGCCGTCGTGGAACGGGACGTGCAGGTGCCGGCCGACCTCCTGCCAGCGGTCCAGCTCCCCGGTGTCGAGCGCCAGGCGCTCGCGCAGCTCGTCGCGGCGGTAGCCGGGCAGGACGTCCAGGGCGTCCTGGGCGCGGGCCAGCACCCAGGACGCCAGCACGTTGGTGTACGCGTTGTCGTCCAGCCCCGGCCGGGTCTGCCCGGGGTAGCCGTCGTGGTACTCGTCGGGGCCCAGCACCCCGCGGATGGACCAGCGTCCGCGGGCCGGGTCGTGGACAGCCGCGGAGGACCAGAACCGGGCGATCTCCAGGAGCATCTCGGCGCCGGCGGTGGCGAGGAACTCCCGGTCCCCGGTGGACTGGTAGTACTGCCAGATGTTGTACGCGACGGCCGAGCCGACGTGCCGCTGGAGGTGGCTGTGGTCGGGCAGCCAGCGGCCGGACAGCGGGTTGAGGTGCAGCTGCTGGGACTCCTCGCGGCCGTCCTGGGCGCTCTGCCACGGGTAGGCCGCACCGTGCAGCCCGAGTGCCCGGGCCTGGCGGCGGGCGGCGTCCAGGCGGCGGTGGCGGTAGCGGAGTACGGCGCGGGCCAGCTCCGGGAAGCGGAGGTTGAGCAGCCGCAGGACGAACAGCTCGTCCCAGAAGACGTGTCCCCGGTAGGCCTCCCCGTGCAGCCCCCGGGCCGGGATGCCGACATCCAGGTCGACGGAGTGCTCGGAGTGGCTCTGGAGCAGGTGGAACAGGTTCAGGTGCAGCGGGCCGACCCCATCGAACTCGGCCTCGATCCGGCAGCGGCGCCACAACTCCGCCCAGCGCAGAGCGTGTTCGGCGAGCAGCCGGTCGAAGTCCCCGGCCTCGGCGGCGAGCAGCCGGGAGGCGAGCAGCGGGGTCTCGACCGCCCGGTCGCGGGACGTGTGCACGGCGACGGTCTTCGTCACCGTGACGGGCCGGCCCGCCGCGGCCTCCAGGGTGAGGACGCGGGCCACCCAGCCCTCGCGGCACTCGGTCCTCGCCGTGTGCTCCCGGTCGGTGGCGGTGCGGGCGCAGAGCGCGATCCGCAGGGGCGAGTTGACCGCGTCGGCTTCGAGCCGGAGCAGTCCGGTCCCGTCCGCCCCCTGACCGGCCGGGACGAGGTGGCGCTCGGCCAGTCCCCGGTAGCGGGCGACCCCGGTGTTGGCGACGCGGCCGTCCAGCCCGGAGCGGACCTCCAACGAGCCGGACCAGTTCTCCGGGGTGAAGGTGCTCTCCAGCGCGAGCAGGTGCGGCCGGGCCTGGCTGGCGAGCCGGCGCTGCGCCAGCCGGGTCCGCCGCCCCTGCCCGTCGACCACGAGGGCGGTGCGGGTCAGCAGCCCCCGGCGCAGGTCCAGTTCCAGCGTCTGCTCGGCGGGCGGTCCGGAGAACCACGCGCCGCCGGCCGGGCGGAAGGTCAGCGGCAGCCAGTTCGGGCAGTTGACCAGGTCCTCGTTGGTGACCGCGCGCCCCGCGACCGTCGACTCCGCGCGGTCGTAGCAGCCGGCCAGGTACGTCCCCGGGTAGTGCACCCCGTCGGCGACGGACTCCGGTGCGGCGCCCCGGCTGACCAGGTAGCCGTTGCCGACCGCGCACAGCACCTCCCGCAGTCCTTCCTCGGCCGGGTCGAAGCCCTGGTAGCGGAGGGTCCACGGGTCGGGCATGTCGGGATACCCCGCGGGTGGGTCTGCTGCCACGACGTGACCTCCGTGCCGAGCGGTCTGCCTCCAGTCTGCGCACGGCGGCGCCGGGCCGCCTCACCGCGGTCCGCAGGGCCGCCGCAGGGCGTCCGCCCGGCCGCCACAGCGCCGTCCGCCGGACCGGGCGGGGCCGGTCGGCCCTTCCACCGCTCCGGGCGGGCACGGACGCTGGAGACGGAGACAGGAGGTGCGCCATGTCGACCGTCCACCCGCCGCTCGCCACCGCCGAGGCCCTGCTGGCCGACGGCACGACCGTGGAGCTCCGGCCGATCGGGCCGGACGACCACCGCGCGGTGCTCGACCTGCACGCCGCCGGGATGTCCGAGGAGAGCCGTCGGATGCGGTTCTTCGGGGTCAGCCGCAACGCGCCGCAGCAGGCCGCCGACCGGCTGTGCGGTCCGCCGCGCACCGGTCTTCTGGTGCTCGGCGCGTGGGCGGGGGAGGAGCTGATCGGCGAGGCGGACTGCGAGCTGCTGGACGAGCCGCCGGAAACGGCCGAACTGGCCCTCGCGGTGGCCGACCACTGGCACCACCGGGGCGTCGCCACCCTGCTGCTGGAACACCTCGTGCACGCCGGCCGGGCCGCCGGCATCCGGTTCTTCGAAGCCGACACCCTGGGCGGCAACCACGCCGTCCACCAGGTCTTCGCCGACCTCGGCCTGCCCGTCGAGCGCCGCTACGCCCACGGCGAGGTCAGGGTCCGGGTGCCCCTGGACGAGGGCGACGAGCGCTACCGCTCGGCGGTGGACGAACGCGGGCGGCGCGCCGACGTGGCCAGCCTCGCCGCACTGCTGCGCCCGGCCTCGGTCGCGGTGGTCGGGGCGTCCCGGCGGGAGGGCTCGGTCGGACGGACCGTCCTGACGAAGATCCGGCAGGGCGGCTTCGCCGGTCCGCTCTGGGCGGTCAACCCGCACGCCGACGAGATCGGCGGCGCGCCCGCCTACCCGTCCGTCTCCGCGCTGCCCGCCGTACCGGACCTCGCCGTGCTGGCCGTGCCCGCCGGCGCCGTCCCCGCAGTGGCCGAGGAGTGCGGCACCGCCGGAGTGCGGGCACTGGTGGTGCTTTCCTCCGGGCTCGGCGCACAGGAGGCCCGCCGGCTGATGCGGGCCTGCCGTCGGCACAGCATGCGCGTGGTCGGGCCGAACAGCCTCGGCACGGCACAGACCGATCCGGCCGTCCGGCTGGACGCCGAGTTCGGCGGCGCCTTCCCCCGGCCCGGCACCGCCGGGGTGGCGGTACAGAGCGGCGGGGTGGGGATCGCGCTGCTGTCGCGGCTGGCCTGGCTGGGCATCGGGGTGTCGAGCTTCGTCTCGCTCGGCGACAAGTACGACGTCAGCGGCAACGACCTGCTCCAGTGGTGGGAGGCGGACGACCGGACCGACCTCGCGCTGCTCCACCTGGAGTCCTTCGGCAACCCGCGCGCCTTCGCCCGCACCGCACGCCGGGTGACCAGGAGCATCCCGGTGCTCACCGTCGACGCCGGCCGCTCGACAGCCGGCCGCCGGGGCGCCGCCTCGCACACCGCGGCCGCCGCCACCCCCACCGTCACCCGGGAGGCGCTGTTCCGGCAGGCGGGCATCACGGCCACCCGCAGCATCGACGAACTCGTCGAGGCCGCCGCCCTGTTGCACGCCCAGCCGCTGCCCGGCCCGCGAGGCGCGGTCGCCGTGGTGTCCAACGCCGGCGGCATCGGTGTCCTCGCCGCCGACGCCTGCGCCGAGGCCGGACTGGAACTGCCGGAACTCCCGGCGGAACTCGGCAAGCTGCTGCCGCCCGGCGCGTCCGTCCGCAACCCGGTGGACACCACGGCGGCGGTGGGGCCGACCGAACTCACCCTCTTCCTCCGGGCGTTGGAACGCGAGGAGGCCGTCGACGCGATCCTGGTGTGCCTGGTGCCGACGGCGCTGGGAACCACCCCCGCCCAGGACCCGGTGCGCGCCCTGCTGGAGGGCCCGGCCCGGCGCCGCGTGCCCATCGCCGCCGTGCTGCTCGACCAGCAGGTGCCCGTGCGCTACCGCACCTGCGCGGACGGCGGTGTGCTGCCCGCCTACTCCGACACCCTCGCCGCCGCCCGCGCACTCGCCCACGCCCGGGACCGCGCCCGCCGGCTCGCCGAGGCCCCCTCCGTCCCCGCCGGCGCGCCGGACTGCGACCGTCGCACCGCGCGCAGCCTGATCGACGGCCACCTCACCGCCCACCCCGACGGAGGCTGGCTCGACCCGCTGTCCACCGCCGACCTGCTGGAGGCCTACGGGCTGCCGCTGACCAGCTCGGTGTGGGCCCGCGACGAGGAGGCGGCGGTCGCCGCCGCGAACGGGCTGCGCCTCCTCGGGCACGAGCGGAAGGTGGCGCTGAAGGCCTACTGGCCCGGGCAGGTGCACAAGAGCGTGCTGGGCGCCGTCCGTACGGGCCTCGGCACCGAGGCCGAAGTGCGCTCCGCCTACCGGGAGTTCACGGACGGGTTCGGTGCCGAGCTGGTCGGCGCGGTGGTCCAGCCGATGGCGGAGCCGGGTGTCGAGCTGCTCGTGGGTGTCGTCCAGGACCGGGTCTTCGGGCCGCTCGTGGTGGTCGGGGCGGGCGGCACGGCCGCCGACGTGCTGGCCGACCGGTCGGCCCGGCTCGCCCCGCTGAGCGAGCGCGATCTGACCACCATGGTCGCCGAACTCCGCAGCGCGCCACTGCTGTCGGGCAGCGCCGGGGCGCCCGCCGTGGAGCTCGCGGCGCTCCGGTCCGTACTGGCCCGGCTCTCCCGCCTGGCCGACGACTTCCCGGAGCTCGTCGAGGCCGACCTCAACCCCGTCATCCTGCGCCCCGACGGTGCGGTCTGCGTGGACGCCCGGGTACGGCTGGAACGCCGCCCGTCCTTCGACCCCTACCTGCGGCGGCTGCGCCGCCCAGCGGCCGCCGAAGGGGAGTGAGCCCCGTGAATCACAGCATCCTCGACGGCACGGCGGCCGACACCTTCCCGTCGTGCGGC
Source organism: Kitasatospora sp. NPDC101235 (assembly GCF_044767505.1). NCBI lineage: Bacteria > Bacillati > Actinomycetota > Actinomycetes > Kitasatosporales > Streptomycetaceae > Kitasatospora > Kitasatospora sp. NPDC101235. The sequence continues at coordinate 153,255 of NZ_JBIWNZ010000019.1, read as the reverse complement.
CCCGCGCGGCCGGCCGGCGGCCCGACCCGGGTCGGCGACTGCATGAGCCACCCCGGCATCGCCGTCACCTCCGGCACCGACTTCGCCACCGTCACAGCCGTGCTGGGCGCCTCCCGACGCGGCATCGTGCCCGTGGTCTCCCCGGACGGCACCGTCATCGGGGTGGTCACCGTCTCCGACCTCCTCACCGCCTATGCGGAGGAGGACCCGCAGCAGGAGCTGCTCGCCCGGGACCTGATGGCCGCCCCGGCGGTCACCGTAACCGAGGCGACGCCCCTCTCCGACGCCCTCGCCCTGCTGACCCGCGAAGGACTGCACCACCTGCCCGTGGTGGACGCCGAAGGCCGCCTCGTCGGCCTGCTCACCTCGCACGACCTGCTCGACGCCCTGCGCCGCGAGGACGAGGCCATCCGCTCCGAGGCCCTCGCCCTCGCCCTCACCCCCGGCAGCGGCGTCGTCCCCGGCTCGCTCCACGTCCGCTGCGAACGCGGCCTGGTCTCGGTCACCGGCCGCACCCGCACCCGCCGTGACGCCGCCGCCCTCTGCCTCCGACTCGCCCAGCTCGACGGCCTCACCGCCCTGACCGACCACCTCACCTGGGACCTCGACGACACCGGGCCGGTGCCGACCGTCTGAGGCCACCGGAGCAGGACCCGCTCGCCCGAGCGGGGGATCACGGCCGCCAAGCCGAGTTCGCGGTCGATCCGGTCGCGCGGGGGCCTGCCTCGGGCCCGCCGTGGACGCGGTGGACCGCGCTCGGCGGCGGGGCCGGCCGCAGGGTGGGGGGCTCGTGCTCGGCCGCCGCGGGCACCGTCCGGGCCCGGTCGCCCGGGCGGTGCTCCGCGGTGCCTGGTACCCGGTCGCCGTCGCGCCGCGCGGCTGACGCGCTGCGTGGAGAGGGGCGGGCACGGAGAATCGGTGGTGTCAACGCCCCGCGCGCCCCAGGGAGCAGGCCATGGACACGCCCCAGCCCGTACGGGTGTTCCTGCTGGACGACCACGAGGTGGTCCGCCGGGGCGTCCGCGACCTCCTGGAGAGCGAACCCGACATCGAGGTCGTCGGCGAGGCGGGCACCTGCGCCCAGGCGCTCGCCCGGGTGCCCGCGCTGCGCCCGGACGTCGCGGTGCTCGACGTACGGCTCCCGGACGGAGACGGAGTGACCGTCTGCCGGGAACTGCGCGACCGGATGCCCGGGCTGGCCTGCCTGATGCTGACCTCCTTCGACGACGACGACGCCCTGCTCGACGCGATCATGGCCGGTGCGGCCGGCTACGTCCTCAAGCAGGTCAAGGGTGCCGAACTGGTCGGCGCGGTCCGCACGGTGGCCTCCGGCCAGTCGATGCTCGATCCGGCCACCACCCGCAAGCTGATGGAGAGCCTGCGCCACCACGAGCAGAGCGAGACCGACGCCGCGCTCGCCGGGCTCACCCCGCGCGAGCGGGAGATCCTCGCCCTGGTGGGGGAGGGCAGGACGAACCGCCAGATCGGCCAGGAGCTCTACCTCGCCGAGAAGACCGTGAAGAACCACGTGTCGCGCCTGCTCGCCAAACTGGGCGTCGAACGCCGCCTCCAGGCCGCCGTCATCGCCGCCCACGCCGACCCCGAACAGCACCACCAGCGCCCGCACTGAGCCCCGGCGGGGGCCGGGCGGGCCCGCAGAAGGAGCCGAACGGCCCAAGCGGCACACCGCGCCCAGGCCGCACCGTGGAGGTGATCCACCCTCCCGTCACGGCCCGAGGAGACGGCGATGACGTACTGGAACGACGGGGGCATGAACGGCTGGGGCATCGGTCTGATGACCGTGGGCACGCTGCTCCTCTGGGCACTGGCGGTCCTCGGTGTGATCGCCCTGGTCCGGTACCTCGGCCGGACGGCCCCGCACGGCCCGGCAGACTCCGGCTGACGACGAACCCCGGGAGGCGGCCATGCCCACCCTCGCCCTCGACGCGCCCACGCTGGAGAAGCTCGTCTCCGCGGCGGTCGCGGCACCCTCGATCCACAACAGCCAGCCCTGGCGCTTCCGTCTCCAGCCGGACACCTCGACCCTGGAGGTCCGGGCCGACCGCAGCCGGGCCGTGACGGCCGCCGACCCCCAGGGGCAGGCCCTGCACATCTCCGTCGGCGCGGCCGTCCTCAACCTGAGGGTCGCGGCCCGCCACCTCGGCTGGGCGCCCGACGTCCGCCTGCTGCCCGACCCGGCCGAGCCCGACCTGTTCGCCGCGGTCCGGCTCGACACCCAGGCCCCCGCGCCGGCCCCCGGTACGGAGAAGCTCTACGAGGCGATCTGGCGCCGGCACTCCATCCGCACGCCGTTCACCGACGTGCCGGTCCCGCGGGCCGTCCTCGACGAACTGGCCGACGCCGCCCGCGCGGAGGACGCCGCGCTCCACCTGCCCGACCACGCGGAGACCGCCCGGCTGCTCCACCTCACCGCCGAGGCCGAGCGCCGCAGCACCACCGACGAGGCCCAGCGCGCCGAGAGCCGCAGCTGGATCCGCACCGGCGACGCACCGCCGTACGGCATCCCGGCCCGCGCGCTCGGCCCCCAGGACCTGGCCGGCCGCCTGCCGATGCGCGACTTCTCCGCCATCCGCGCGGCCGAGCACCGGGCTCCGGCCCTCTTCGAGCGCGAGCCCCGCATCGCCGTCCTCACCACCGACCACGACACCCCCGAGGACTGGCTGCGCGCCGGCCTCGCGCTGGAACACGTCCTGCTCGCCGCCACCGTCCACGGCGTGCGCGCCTCCCTGCTGCACCAGGCCATGGAGTGGCCCTACCTGCGCTGGGAGGCACGCGACCCGCACCAGCGCCCCGGCCACGTCCAGATGCTGATCCGCCTCGGTTACGGCCCCGAGGGCGCCCGGACGCCCCGCCTGGCACCCGGCGAGGTACTGGACGACGGCTGACGCCTACTCCAGGGGCACCCGCCAGACCAGCTCGGTGCCGCCCCCGGGGCGCCGGCCGGCGGTGAAGGTGCCGCCCAGGGCGGCGGCCCGGTCGGCGAGGTTGGCGAGTCCGCTGCGATGGCCGCCCTCGGGGAGGCCGACCCCGTCGTCGGTGACGGTGAGGGTCAGGTCGGTCTCGGCGGTGACGGTGGCCGTGACCGTGTGGGCCCTGGCGTGGCGGGCGGCGTTGGACAGGGACTCCTCCAGGACGGCGACCGCCGCGTCCGCGACCTCGGCGGGCACCGTGACGTCCAGCAGGCCGGTCATCCGCAGAGCCGGGGCGAAGCCGAGTGCACGGGCGGCCCGTTCGACCACCCCGACGATCCGGGCGCGCAGGCCGCCCGCCGCCGGGCCGCGCTCGCGCAGGCGCAGGCCGAAGATGGTCGCGCGGATGGTCCTGGCAGTCTCGTCCAGGTCGTCGATCGCCCGCAGGACGCGGTCCGTCGCCTCGGGGTGCTCGATGAAACGGGTGGCTCCCTGGAGGGTCATGCCGGTGGCGAAGAGCCGCTGGATGGCCAGGTCGTGCAGGTCACGGGCGATCCGGTCGCGCTCCCGCAGCAGCGCGACCTGCTCGGAGTCGCGGCGGCGCTCGGCGAGTTCCATCGCCACCGCCGCCTGGCCCGCGAAGCCGAGCAGAGGACTGGACCCGTCCTCCTCGAACAGCGGCGCACCGGCCGACCGGGCCAGCAGCAGCACGCCCCGGATGCCGCGCTCGGCGGTGCCGACGGGCACCGCGACCGCCGGGCCGAGACCTTTCCAGCGCGGCGGCCCCGCCGTGATCCGGGGGTCCCTCCGGACGTCGGGGCTCACCACGAGCCCGCCGGTGCGGAAGGCCGCACCCATGAACGAGCCCTCGACCGGCAGGACCAGGCCACGGTGCTCCTCCTCGCCGAGGCCGACCGCGATCCGCACCTCGAGCTCGCCGGTCCCCGGCAGTGGCACGGCGACGACGGCGAGGTCCGCGCCGGCGATCCCGCTCGCCCGGGCCACCAGCAGGTCCAGCACCTCCTGCTCGCCGCTGCCGGACAGCAGGCTGCTGGTCACCTCGGCGCTCGCCTCCAGCCAGCGCTGCCGCTGGCGGGCCCGCGCGTAGAGGCGGGCGTTGTCGATCGCCACCCCGGCGGCCACGGCGAGGGTGGCGAGCACCGACTCGTCCTCCGCGTCGAAGTCGCCTCCGCCGCGTTTCTCGGTCAGGTAGAGGTTGCCGAACACCTTGTCCCGGATCCGGATCGGCACCCCCAGGAAGCTGCGCATCGGGGGATGGTTGGCCGGGAAGCCGTAGGAGGCCGGATGGTCGGAGAGCCGGCCGAGCCGCAGCGGTTCGGGGTGGCGGATCAGCTCGCCGAGGATGCCGTGCCCGGAGGGCAGGTCGCCGATCAGCTTGACCTGCTCGTCCGTGACGCCGACCGGGATGAACTGGGACAGCCGCTGGTCCTCGCCGATCACGCCGAGCGCGCCGTACTCGGCGTCCACCAGGGTGACCGCGGCCTCCACGATGTGCTGGAGCGCCTGGGTCAGTTCCAGGTCGCGGCCGACCGCCAGCACCGCCTCCAGCAGGCTGTGCACCCGGTCCCGGGTGCCACGGGCGGCGTCCAGCCGGGCCTGGAGCTCCGCCAGGAGTTCGTCCAGCCGCAGGTCGGGCACGGGGGCGGAACTCTCCGATGCGCTGCCCAAGGGGTCCTCCCTGGCTCGCCCCCGATGCCCCCTGACCAGCGTAGGCGCGCAGGCCACGACCCGGCGGACGCAAGGGGGTCCATCGGCCCACCGGGAGCACCCCAGCGGCCCCCTGGCGAGGGGCGTGTCCGGGGGGAACGCTGGAGGTGCGGGCGGAACCGCCCCGGCTCCGCCCTCCGAGAGGAGTGATCGCGGCATGAGGGCGCTCACCTGCCACGGACCCGGCCGCCGCACCTGGCGCGATGTCCCCGATCCGACCCTCCGGGACTCGGAGGAGCAGCCACCATGACCATCCATCCCGATCCGGCCGACATCACCCACCGGATCGTCCGACGGCGCGAGCAACTCGGCCTGACCGAAGGGATGCTGGCCCACCGGGCCGCCATGTCGCCCGCCTACCTGCGGCAGGTCCTGTGCTCCGGGCCGGAGTTCGACCCGCCGGGGTTCGTCCGGATCGCCGCCGTGCTCGGACTGACCTGGCCGGAGCTGCTGTCCGGCCGACGCGAGGACGCCCCACCGGGGCAGACCGAGGCCGGCCCGCACGCCCGGCTCCTGTGTCTCACCGAGCCGCAGTGCTGGGAACTGCTCGGCACCCACGGCATCGGCCGGGTGGGCCTGCCCGGCTCGTCGGCGCCCGTCGTGCTCCCGGTCAACTACGTGGTGGACGACCGGACGATCGCCTACCGCACGGCCCCCGGAGACGCCGCCGCCCCCGACGAGGGCTCACCCGTCTCCTTCGAGGTCGACCGCATCGACGAACACCGCCGCCAGGGCTGGAGCGTCCTCGTCCTCGGCGAGGCCCATCACGCCGGCACCCCGGACGAGGAGCAGCACCTCTCCACCCTCCCGGGCTCCACCCCGTGGGCCGGTGGATCCCGTCCCCTGTGGGTGCGTATCCGCCCGGCCGGCATCACCGGACGCCGCATCGACGGAGGGTGAGCGCTGCCGGCCGTCGGCCGTCGGCGGGGACGGCAGACCCCGTGCACGAACGCGGGGACCGGCGGACAGTGGGATGACGGAAAGCGCGCGCCGGGCCGGCACCGACGGTGAACCGGAGGTAGGGCCGATGGACACCACGGCAGCACCGCTCGTGGAACTGGACGAACGTGGTCTCGCCGAGCTGGTCGCGGCCCTGCGGCAGCGGGGCTTCACCGTGATCGGGCCCACCGTGCGGGACGGCGCGATCGTTCTCGCCGAACTGGCCTCGGCCGGCGAGCTGCCGTACGGCTGGGGCGTCGAGGCCGACGCCGGCACCTACCGGCTGCGCCGGCGCAACGACCGGGCGGCGTTCGCCCACTCCGCCGGGCCGCAGTCCTGGAAGACCTTCCTGCACCCGCCCCGGGCCCGGCTCTGGCAGGCCGACCGGTCCGAGGACGGGACGGTCACGGTCCGGGAGGAGGACGACCCGCCGCCCCGCTACGCCTTCCTCGGCGTGCGCCCCTGCGACCTGCGCGCGATCGCCGTCCAGGACCGGGTGCTGACGGGCGGCGCGTACGCCGACCCGGTGTACGCGCCGCGGCGTGCCTCCGCCTTCATCGTCGTGGCCGAGTGCACCGAGCCCAGTGCGGTCTGCTTCTGCGTCTCGATGGGCACCGGCCCAGGGCTGCCGGAGGGGTCGTCGTACGACCTGGCGCTCACCGAGACCGTCGAGGCGGGCGGTCCGCGCTACGTGGTCCGGGCCGGCAGCGCGGACGGCGAGGAGGTCCTGGCGGGGCTGCCCGGCCACCCCACCGACGGCGAGCACGCCCGGGCCGCCGTCGCCGAGGCTGCCGGACGGATGGGCCGGAGCATGGATCCCACCGACCTGCGCGCGCTGATGGCCGGGACGATGACGGCCGAGCGCTGGGACCAGGTCGCGAACCGCTGCCTGACCTGCGGCAACTGCACCATGGTCTGCCCCACCTGTTTCTGCACCACCACCGAGGAGGTCACCGACCTCACCGGCGACCACGCCGAGCGGTGGCGGCGCTGGGACTCCTGCTTCGACCTCGACTTCTCCTACGTGCACGGCACCGGCCCGGTCCGCGCCTCCGCCCGCAGCCGCTACCGCCAGTGGCTCACTCACAAACTCGGCACCTGGCACGACCAGTTCGGCTCCTCCGGGTGCGTCGGCTGCGGGCGCTGCATCGCCTGGTGCCCGGTCGGGATCGACCTGACCGAGGAGGTCGCCGCCCTACGGGCCGAGGCGGCGACGACCGGGGGAGCGACCACCGAGGGAGCACCATGACGCACGCGACCACCCCCGTTCCGTACCGGGTACGGGCCCGCCACCGCGAGACCGCCGACACCGCCACCCTCGACCTGGTACCGGCCGCCGAACCCCTGCGCCCGCTCCGCCCCGGGCAGTACGCGATGCTGTACGCCTTCGGTACCAGTGAGATCCCGCTGTCCACCAGCCGGATCGACGGCGCCGTGCTGAGCCACACCGTGCGCGCGGTCGGCAAGGTCAGCGAGGCACTCTGCCGGGCGGAAGCAGGTGACTGGATCGGTGCCCGCGGTCCGTACGGCAGGGTCTGGGGGAGTCCGCCGCCGGACAGCGACGTGCTGGTCGTGTCCGGCGGCATCGGGCTCGCCCCGCTGCGCCCGCTGATCGAGGAGACCGTCGCCCGGGCCGGGCAGCTCGGCAGGGTCTCGGTGCTCACCGGATTCCGCAACCCGGGTGAGCAACTGTTCCTCGACGACCTGCCGCGCTGGCGCTCGGCCGTGGACGTCCTGGTCACCGTGGACCGCCCCGAGCCCGGCTGGCGCGGTGGAACCGGCCTGGTCACCGGCCTGCTCGACCGCGTCGCGCTCCGGCCCGAGCGCTGCGCGGCCTACCTCTGCGGCCCGGAGGTGATGATGCGCGCCACCGCCCGGGAGCTGTTGCGCCGGGGCATCCCCGCCGACCGGATCCGGGTCTCGCTGGAACGCGACATGCGCTGCGCCACGGTCTGGTGCGGCCACTGCCAGCTCGGCCCCGTCCTCGTCTGCCGGGACGGTCCGGTCTTCGGCTGGGACCACGCCGAGGGCCTGCTGGCCACGCCGGAGAGGTGAGCACCATGGGCACCCCGCGCCTGGCGGTGTGGAAGTTCTCCTCCTGCGACGGCTGCCAGCTCACCCTCCTCGACTGCGAGGACGAACTCCTCGCACTCGCCGGGAGGATCGAGATCGGGTACTTCCTGGAGGCCTCCAGCCGTGAGCTGCCGCCGCCCTACGACCTCTCCCTGGTCGAGGGCTCCATCGCCACCGCCGCGGACCTGGAACGCATCCGGCGGGTGCGCGAGCAGTCCCGGTACCTGGTGACCATCGGCGCCTGCGCCACCGCCGGCGGTGTCCAGGCGCTGCGCAACCTGGTGAGCCTGCCCGAGTACCAGGCCGTCGTCTACGCCCGCCCCGAGTACGTCGACAGCCTCGAAGACTCCACCCCGGTCTCCGCCCACGTGCCGGTCGACCTGGAACTGCGCGGCTGCCCGATCGACAAGCGTCAACTGCTGGAGGTCGTCACCGCCTACCTGGCCGACCGCAAGCCCGACGTCCCCACCCACAGCGTCTGCTTCGAGTGCAAGCTGCGCGGCACCACCTGCGTCACCGTCGCCCACGGCACCCCGTGCCTGGGCCCGGTCACCCAGGCCGGCTGCGGAGCGCTGTGCCCGGCGTACGGGCGCGGCTGCTACGGCTGCTTCGGGCCCATGGAGACACCGAACACCCACGCCCTGCTGCCGCTGCTGCGGCGCGACGGCGTGGCGGAGGCGGACGCCGCCCGGCTCTACCGTACCTTCAACGCCGAGGCCCCCGGCTTCGCGGAAGCGGCCCGACAGGCGACGGAGGACACCGGATGACCCACCGTACCCAACGTCTGCTGACTGTCGGTGCGTTGGCCCGCGTCGAGGGCGAGGGCGCGTTGCACGTCTCGGTCCGCGGCGACGAGGTGGAGAGCGTCCGGCTGGCGATCTACGAACCCCCGCGCTACTTCGAGGCGCTGCTCCGCGGCCGCCGGTACACCGAGCCGCCCGACCTCACCTCGCGCATCTGCGGGATCTGCCCGGTGGCGTACCAGATGACCGCCTGCCGCGCCGTGGAGGACGCCTGCGGGGTCGAGGTGGGCGGCCAACTCGCAAGGCTGCGCAGGCTCTTGTACTGCGGGGAGTGGATCGAGAGCCACGCCCTGCACATCCACCTGCTGCACGCCCCCGACTTCCTGGGCCTGCCCGACGCGCTCGCGCTGGCCCGCAGCGATCCTGCGCTGCTGCAACGCGGCCTGCGGCTGAAGAAGGCCGGCAACGAGATCGTCGAGGTCCTCGGCGGGCGGGCGATCCACCCGGTCAACGTCCGGCTCGGCGGCTTCCACCGGCTCCCGACGCGCGCCGAACTCGACCACCTGTCAGCGGTCCTGCGCCAGGCGCGGGTCGACGCCGAGGACACCCTCGGCTGGGTGGCCGGGTTCGACTTCCCGCCGCTGACGGTCCGGAACGAGCTGCTCGCGCTCAGCGACCCGGACGGCTACGCCATCGACTCCGGGACGCCCACCGGCGCCCTCGCCGGCCCGTTCGGCGTGGCGGAGTTCGAACAGCACGTCCGCGAGCACCAGGTGCGGCACTCCACCGCCCTGCACGCCACGCTCGACGGCCGGCCCCACCTCACCGGGCCGCTCGCCCGCTGGAACCTCGGCAGCGGACGCCTGCCCGCCGGAATCCGCGACCTGGCCGCCGAGGCCGGGCTCGGCCCGCACTGCGACAACCCCTTCCGCACCATCGTGATCCGCGCGGTCGAGGTGCTGTGGGCCGTCACCGAGGCGCAGCGGATCATCGAGCAGTACGCACCGCCGCCCGCTGCGGCCGTTCCGGTCCCACCCCGGGCGGGCTCCGGGTACGGCGCGACCGAGGCGCCCCGAGGGCTGCTCTACCACCGGTACGACATCGACGAGGCGGGGCTCGTCCGGCTGGCCGTCATCGTCCCGCCCACCGCACAGAACCAGACCGCGATCGAAGCCGACCTCCGGGCGTTCATCCGGCCTCGACTGCACCTGGACGACACCGAGCTGACCCGGCAGTGCGAGCAGGCGATCCGCAGCTACGACCCGTGCATCTCCTGCGCGGCGCACTTCCTCACCCTCACCGTGGAGCGGAGTTGACGGACATGGACAGCGGGCGGGTCGTCGTCATCGGCGTCGGCAACGAGTACCGCCACGACGACGGCGCCGCGGTGGCCGTCCTCGCCGAACTCGCGACCGCGGGCCTGGCTGCCGACCGGCTCACCCTGTGCGACGGCGAGCCCACCCGGCTGATGGGGCTGTGGGAGGGCGCTGACCTGGCCGTCGTCGTCGACGCGGTGCACGGCCACCCCGGCGAGCCGGGCAGGATCCACTCGGTGACCGTCGACGCCGACCACCTGCTCGCCGACCCCCTCGTGGACGAGGAGGCGGCGGTGGGCACCCACGGCCTCGGCCTCGGGCACGGTATCGCGCTGGCCGCCGCCCTGGGCCGGCTGCCGCGCGAACTGCGGATCATCGCGGTGGAGGGCGCCGACTTCTCGATCGGCGAGGGTCTGAGCCCGGCCGTCACCGGCGCCCTGCCCGGCGTCGTCGCGGAGGTCCGCCGGGCGGTGGACGCGTACCGGGAGCACGGGCCCCGGCCGTGATCCGGGTGTCCCACTTCCTTCCGTCACTGGGCCCGGACGATGACGACCGGGCAGGCCGCGTGCTGCGCACAGCGCGTGCTCACGGAGCCGAGCAGGGAGCGGGTGAAGCCGCCGTGGCCGTGGCTGCCGACCACCAGCAGCTCGGCGCCCCGGGACGCCTCCAGGAGGACGTCGGAGGGGTCGCCCATGACCATCGTCTGGCGGACTTCCGTCCGGCAGTCCTCGCCGAGCACCGTGTGCAGTTCGTCGGCGAAACGCCGCTCGGCCAGCTCCCGGTCGAAGGTGCTGTCGACCACCGGCGCCGACCAGCCGAAGTGGCTCGGCGGTTCCCATGCGCCGACCGCGTCCACCACCCCGCCGATCAGCGTGGCGTGCCGGGCCGCCCAGCGCAGTGCGGCGTACGACGACGGCGAGCCGTCGACGCCGACCACGACGCGGGGCAGGGAGTCGTTCGCGTTCATCTGCACCGTCCTGTGGATCGTCGCTCCCCGACCACGGTGCTGGCCGCCGGGCGGTGCCGCCACCACGGCCCGGCACCCGGGTGACGGCCGCCCGCCGGGTGGCCGAAGCCGGCGGCCGTACGCACCCGCCCGCCCGGCGGGTACGGTCGCAGGACGCGGGCGCCCACAGCCGGGGCACGGCCGTCACGGGGTGGGGGGAACGATGCGAGTCGAACACGCGTTGCCGCAGCCGGCGCTGCGGCCCTGGATCGACCGCTACTGGTGGTACCGGGCAGGCCCCGGCGAGCTTCCCCGGCTGCTGCCCGGAACGGGCGCCGAGCTGTGGATCCACTGGGCCGGCGAGGTCCACCTGCACGGCGAGGCCGGGCCGACGCCGCTGCCCGCCGCGCACCTGGTCTGCCTCCGCGAGGCCCGCTGGTCACCGGTGGCGCGGGAGGCGGCCGGCTTCGTGGCCGTACGCTTCCGGGCCGGCGCCCTGCGGCACTTCCTGGCGGCGGGGGTCGACGAGGTGGCCGACCGGGTGGTGGGCGCCACCGACGTGTGGGGGCCGGTGGCGCGGCGGATGGCCGAGGAGGTGCGGCTGGCCCCCGGTCCGGCGGAGCAGGCGGCGGTCCTCGACCGGGTGCTCGCCGAACTGCTCGCCGGCCACCACCGGCCCGACCCGTGGCTGGACGCCGCGGTGCGGCTCGTCTACCGGCGCCCGGGGGACGTACGGGTGGACACCCTGGCCGAGCGGCTCGGCGTCAGCTCCCGCCGGTTGCAGCGGGCGTTCCCGGCGGCGGTGGGCACCGGCCCGAAGGCGTTCCAGCGCGTGGCCCGCTTCCAGAAGCTCACCCGCGCGTTGCTGCTGTCCGACGAACGCCGCTACCTGCCGGGCGCGATGGAGGCGGGCTACTACGACCAGGCCCACTTCGTCCGGGAGTTCCGGCGCTTCACCGGCCGGCCCCCGACGGCGCTGCTGGGGCAGGGCCTGTCGCATTTCTACTATGAGCGGTTGCTTGCTCCCCGCCAGGCTGGGCCCTGACCGAGGGAAAGGGGCAGTGCGATGACCATGGTGGTGGCGATCCTGCAGGCCAGGCCCGGACGGGAGGAGGCCCTCGCGGAAGCCCTGCGCGAAGTCGCGGAGCGCACCCGGGCGGAGCCGGGGGCACTCGGCTACACGGTGGGCCGCCAGGAGGGCGGCCGGTTCCTGGTCGCGGAGCGGTACGCCGACCGCCGGGCGCGTGAGGCCCACTTCGCCTCCTCCCACGTGACCGGCCTGCTGGCGCGCTTCCCGGAACTCCTGGCGGGCGAACCGCAGGTCGAGTTCTCCGAGGTGGTGACCGCCTTCGCCCGGTGATCCCCGGAGCCTGTGGCGCGCTGCCCTCGCTGGAGCACGGGGTCGGCCGCCGGGGGACCATCGTGGCTTCGGGCGTCGCGCCGGCGTCCGGCAGTGCTGTTCCCGGGGAGCGGACGCGGGCCCGGCCCTCCGGGTGCCGTTCGCGAGGCACCCGCCCCCGGGCCGCGTCCGGGTGTGTCAGGAGTGGACGCCCATCTGGGCCATCAGGGTCGCGTTGTCCTCGATGTGCCAGTCCTCGGTGATCCGGTCGGTGCCGACGTGCTGGATGTCGATGGCGTTGAACTCGATGCTCTGGCCCTGGCCGCGCACACCGTCGAAGGTGCCGGTGAAGTGGCCGCGGAAGACCAGCCGGGCGGTGATCCTGTCGCCGGCGATCAGGACGTCGGACAACTCGCAGGTCAGGTCCGGCACCGCGGCACGGAAGTTCCGCGAGGCGAAGACCGGCCCGGCGGGGCCCTGCGGACGGCCCGGCGGCAGCGTGTTGTCCCGGAACTGCGGGCTGATCGCCGCGTCAAGGTACTGCTGCTGCCCGGTGTTCCAGAAGGTGTACAACTGCTGCGCCAGGTGGACCTCCTGGACGGCGCGCCGGGCACCGATCGAACGGTCCACGGTGAGGGCCTTCGGCTGGACGAGGCCGGGCGAACGGTCGACCAGGCGCTGCGGCCAGTCGCGCGCGGAGTCGTGGCGGCCGCTGTCGTGGGCGGGCGCGGCCGCCACGGTGCCGGCCGCCAGGGCGGCCACCGTCGCGATGGCGGCGGCGGTACGGGTCAGGGTGCGCGAACGCATGGGGACAGCTCCTAGGATCGGGTGGACACGCCCGCGGGTGCGGGCGTGCGGGGGTGGACGGCCGGTCGGTCGTTCCGGCCGGCCGGAGAGGGGGCGCCGGGTCGGCCGCGGCGGGGCGGCGCCGCGGCCCACGGGCCGGAGGTCAGGCGAGCCGGCCGCCGCCGTCGACGTGCAGCACCGTGCCCGTGACGTACGGGTTGTCGATGGCGTAGAGCACGGCCTTGACCAGGTCCTCCGGGGTGCCGACGCGGCGGGCCGGGTTGCGCTCGGCCACCCCGCGCAGGAACGCCTCCTTGTCGGCGCCCAGGCCGTCCCAGGAGCCGGTGTCGACGATGCCGGGGGAGACCGCGTTGACCCGGACCGGCGCGATCTCCACCGCCAGCGCCTGGACCAGGAAGGCCAGCGCACCGTTGGTGGTGGCCATCACCGTGCGCGCGGGCGCCGGACGCCACGCCGCCACGCCGGAGAAGAAGGTGAACGAGCCGCTCTCGGAGACCTGCCCGGCCAGGTGCTTGGCCAGCAGCAGCGGACCGATCACCTTCGCCGCGAACGCCCGCTGCACATCGGCCGCTTCGAGCTCCCGCAGCGGGCCGTTGGCCGGCATCGCGGCGGTCGAGACCAGGTGGTCGAAGCGGCCGGCCCGGGCGGCGAAGTCGGCGATCGACCGCTCGTCGGCGATGTCCAGGGCGATCACCTCGGACGGCCCGGACAGCTCCCCGGCCGTCCATTCCAGCTTGCGCGGGTCCGGGCCGGCCAGCACCAGGGAGGCGCCGGCCGCCGAGGCGGCCTTGGCGAGGGCCCGGCCGGTGCGCGAACCCGCGCCGACCACGACGAGCCGCTGCCCCCGGAGGGAGGTGGTGTCGGACATGGCGGACCTCCTTCGAATCATCAGGGAATCGGCCGCCCGCTGCGTCCCGCGGCGGCCACACCACGACCCTCTCCCGACCAGCACTGATGAGTCCAAGGCTTGTTTTCTACCTCAGCGATAACATCTGTTCATGGCAGCGCCGACCCTCAGGCAACTCGAATACCTGGCCACCGTGGTCGACACCGGATCGTTCACCCGTGCGGCCGAGCACCTGCACGTCACCCAGCCCGCGCTCTCCCACCAGATCAGGGCCCTGGAGGGTGCGCTCGGCGGCCCGCTGCTGGAGCGCCTGCCGCGCTCGGTACGGCTCACCCCGATGGGCCGGGCGGTCCTGCCGCACGCCCGTGCCGCGTTGGCCGAGGCCGAGCGCCTGCACGCGGCGGCCCGTCGCACGGCCGGGCTGGAGGAGGGCGAACTGGAGGTCGCCGTCGTCTACTCGGTCAGTCTCGGCATCCTGCCGCCCGTGCTGCGGGACTGGCACCGCCGGCACCCCGGAGTCCGGATCCGGCTGCGCGAGTACTCCCACACCGACCGGCTCCAGGACGCCATGGCCGCGGGCCGCGCCGACCTCGCCATCGGCCCCGCGCCGACCGGCTGGGAGGGGCCGATCCGGGAGCTGGGCGTCGAGGAGTTCACGATCGTCCTGCCCGCCGAGGACCCGCTGGCCGACCGCCCCGCCGGCACGGTCGCCCTGGCCGAACTCGCCGACCGCGACTGGGTCCACTACGCCCCCGACAACGGCCTCGCCGACCTGCTCGACCAGGTCTGCGCCCGGGCGGGCTTCCACCCCCGGGCGGCGATCCGCGCCGAACAGACCTCGGCCGCGCCGCTGTTGGCCGCGGCCGGGCTCGGCCCCGCCCTGGTGCCCGCCGACATCGTCCCGGCGCACTTCGAGGGCGCCCTGCTGCGCCCGGACCCCCCGATCCTGCGCACCCTCACCGCCTACACCCGCACCCGTCCCGACCCGCTCACCGTGGCCTTCGCCGATCTCCTGGCCCGACAGGCCCGGGTCAACCCCGCCGTCTCACGGCGGCCGGCTCCCGGCGCGCCCGATGGGACGCCCGGATGAGGCCACGGCCTGCGGCTGCTGCGCGAAGCGGCGTGGAGGAAGGGGCCGGTCGGGGCCGCCGGACGCCCGGTCAGGTGTCGATGCTCTCCCAGCCGCGGCGCGGCGGGCGTTCGGCCCGCTGCCCGGCGGGCCTACTGCGGTAGACGAGGTGCGGGCGGAACAGGTAGAACCACGGCGCGCTGAACATGTGCACCAGCCGGGTGTACGGGACGACGGCGATCACCAGCATGCCGAGCACGGCGTGGGCCTGGTAGGTGGCGGGGACGGTGGCCCACAGCCCGCGCAGCAGCGGCAGCCGCCGGTACAGCTCGGCGTCCGGGTGGACCAGGCAGAGCGCGGCGGCCTGGCGGACCACGGCACGGCGGTGGGCACGGCGTTCCACCGCCTCGTCCCAACCCGCCCGCACCAGGCCGCCCTTGCCGCGCGCCCGCTGGTAGCGGCGGCGGCGCTCCGGATCGGCCTGGAGGTCCGCCCAGGCCAGCACCGGGTCCCCGAGCCGGGCCTTCGCCTCACGGAACAGCTCCAGCAGCACACCGCGGACGTACGGGTAGCGCACCCGGGTCGGCGAGTAGGTGTACCAGGAGAACGCCGCCCCGCGCGGACAGCCGCGCGGCTCGTACTCCGGGCGGTCCGGCCCCACCGACGGGTAGTCCGTAGCCTGGGTCTCCCAGGTGATGATGCCGTCCTTGACGTACACCTTCCAGCGGCACGAACCGGTGCAGTTGACGCCGTGGGTGGAGTGCACGACCTTGTCGTGGCTCCACCGGTCGCGGTAGAAGACGTCGCCCTCCCGTCCGCCCTCGACCACGACCCGGTGCAGGTCGGCAGAGGCCTTCCCCGGGTGGAAGAACCGCCCGGCCCACAACAGGAGCTCGCCGGGTTCCGACGTCGACTCAGCCATGACGTACTCCTGACCACTGCTGACCGCGGATCGACCGGGGACCAAGGTATGCGGACGAACGGGACGGATCGCCACAACGGCGGCACCGGCGTGGCGGCCCTGGATTCCCCACCGGGAGTTCCGCTCGAATGGGCACATGAACTCTGCGACCAGCCCCCCGGGCCGCGCGGCCGGACGCCCCGAACGGGTGGTGGATCGCCGTGCCGCCCGCGGCCGGGTCGGCGGTGATAGCGACCGGAATCGTCTCCGTCGGCCTTCACCTCACCGGGCAGGAGGTGCTCTCGTACCTCCTGCTGGCCCTGGCCGCCGGCCTCTGGGTGCTGCTCGCCGCGGCCTTCGCCCTGACCGGCGACCAGTGGGTGATTGCCGGGGCGCTGTCCATCTCGGCCCTCGCCGCCGGCAAACTCACCGCCCTGCCGGACTGGACGCCCGGCCTCCACGGCGTCCTGCGCATCACCACCTGGGTGCTGCTCGGCCTGGCGCTCACCGGCTACGCCGTCCTCCTGGCGGCGGAGTTGCGCAGCCCGCGCCCGGCCTACGACGTCCGTCGCTGGGCCACCGTCTTCCCGCTCGGCATGACGGCCGTCGCCACCCTGATCGCCGCGACGGCGACGAAGGTGGACTGGCTGCGCCCGTTCGGCCGGGTGCTGCTGTGGATCGCGGCGGGTGCCTGGCTGCTGACAGCGGTCGGCTTCCTGGTCGCCGCCTCGCGATGGCCCCGGGTGCGCCGCCTCCTACGGCGCGTCCGCTGACGTTCACCCGGATTTCCCCCGGAGGACGGCACACACCCTTCCCGCGCCTGAGGTTCCGTCATATCGTCGGTCCCCGTCGACGGCGCCGGTGCGCCCGGTCACGGCCCGAGCCACCTCACCACAGCGGGGACGATCATGAAGAGTCTTGCGGCGCGCCTGCTCGCCCTGGCCGCGGCCCTGCCGGTGCTCGCCGTCCTGGCGGCGGGCCCCGGGGTCGCGGCGCCGGACGACGGTACCGGGGTCCGGCCGGCCGTCTCCTGGACCGGGCCGCTGAGCACCCGCGGGCGCTACGTGGTGGACGCCAACGGCGAGCGCTTCAAGCTGAAGTCCGCCAACTGGGCCGGCGCGCAGGGTACCTGGCAGGGCAGCGGGAACGTCGACGATCCGGCGAACAACCAGGCCGGACAGGTGTCGCACAACATCCCGCTGGGCCTGGACCGGGTGCCGGTGGCCCGGCTGCTGGCCGACTTCCACGGGCTCGGCATCAACAGCATCCGGCTGCCGTTCGCCAACGCGGTGATCCACGACACCGCGCCCGTCCCGGACTCCGCCGTCGCCGCCAACCCGCAGCTGCGCGGCCGCACCCCGCTCCAGGTCTTCGACGCCGTGGTGGCCGCGCTCACCGCCGACGGCTTCGCGGTGATCCTCAACAACCACACCACCAGCTACCGGTTCTGCTGCGGCCTGGACGGCAACGAGCGCTGGAACAGCGGCCAGTTGACCGCCCAGTGGGTGGACGACTGGCTGTTCATGGTGAACCGCTACAAGGACGACAAGCGGGTGGTCGGCGCAGACCTGCGCAACGAGGTCCGCCGGGACGTCTGGGACGATCCCAACTGGGGCTGGGGCGACAGCCACGACGAGTACGCCGCCTTCGAGGAGGCGGGCAACCGCATCCTCCAGGCCGACCCGGACATGCTGGTCGTCATGGAGGGCATCAACTGGTACGGCATCCCCGCCGCGGGGTTCAGCCACGGCCGCCCGATGCTCACCCCGGTGCGCAACCTCTCCAACACCCTGATCGACTCCGGCAAGCTGGTCTACTCCGCGCACTTCTACGCCTACACCGGCCCGGCCAACACCGGCGCGGGCAGCGGCCCGGGATCGACGAACGACCCGCGCTACCAGGACTTCACCCCCGAGCAGCTCGCCCAGGTGGTGGACGACGAGGCCCTGTTCGTCACGAGGGCCGGGCAGCACTTCACCGCCCCGGTGTGGATCAGCGAGTTCGGTGCGGGCGGCCGCGGCTCGACCGACGCCAAGGAGCAGGCCTGGCTGCACTCCTTCACCGACATCCTGGTACGCAACGACACCGACTTCGCCGTCTGGCCGCTGGTCGGATGGGCCGACTCCGCCGGCCGGCCGCTGGACACCTGGGCGCTGCTCTCCTACGGCCCCGACGGCAGGCGTACCGGCCTCACCGACTCCGGCGACTGGCGGGCCGCCGACTGGACGAGGCTGGTCGCCGCGCCGGGGGCGAGCGGCCCGGTGCCCGCGGTGAGCCGCTGGAACATGCTCGACCTCGACCACGCCGACCAGAACCTCTCCCGGCAGATGCTCGCACGTGCGGACTGGAGCACCGGCAACCGCAAGGGCAACTGCCCGGACGGCCAGCGCCTGACCGCCCTCGCCCGTGGTGACAGCCGGGCCCTGTGCACCGACGCGGGCGAGCCGGCCGCCGGCAGCGGCGACTGGATCACCGTCACCGACGAGCGCCATGTCACCGGGGGCGACTGGGCGTACGGCTACGACAAGCTCCAGTGCCCCGACCGCACCTTCGCGGTCGGCTACAGCGTGCACAACAACGGCATGGCCGCGCTGCTGTGCGCACCCGCAGCCGCCCCGCTGCCGCTGAACGGCCGCACCCTCTGGTTCGACCGGGGCGACAACCGGCCCGCCACCGGCGGCTCGGTGGCGAGCGACTGGGCACCGGGCCGCTACAAGGGCCAGTGCGCGGACGGCGAGTACCTGGCCGGCGTCGCGTCCACCTGGCAGCGCCTCCAGTACGGGGCCCCGGCCGCCCTGCTCTGCCGCCCGCTCGCCTGATCCGGCGTCGGCCCGGGGCGCTACGGCGCCCCGTCGACGCGTCGGGGTGGCACCGGGGGCCGGTCCCGCCGGTGCCTGACGGCGCAGTCGGCGGCCGTTGAGACGATGACGAACGATCAGAAAGCCGCGCCGGGAGGGCATTCCCGCAGGTTGAACGCGTTCATGACGCCTTTGTCGGCAGGGTGGACGACCCTTGACGGCGCTGGGCTTCTCTGCCAACCTCTCGGCAGGTCTGGACCAAGATCGGTCTTTCACCGGGGGAGAGGACCGGCTCCGACCCGGTTGTGCGCAGGGGGGATCTGCGGGCCGGGAGGGTCGAGGCCGGAGCGGCCCGTCGGCCGGCGGGGGCCGGTCGGACGCCACCCGGCGGCCGGGTCGCGAGAGAAGTCCGCGGTGCCGGCCACGTCGGCGCCCGGCCACGGGGAACGCGCCATTCACCGACTGCTGAATCGAGCCGCACATGCCACACACCCCTCCCCTGCACGCGTCGCCCTTCCAGCGGGGCATCTGGTTCACCGAGCGCCTCGGCCAGGTGCACGGGGTGTTCCACATGCCCGTCCTGCTCTCCTTCGACCGGGTCGACGCCGAGGCTCTCTCCCGGGCCGTCTCGACGGTGGCGACACGTCACCCCGCCCTGTCCCAGGTGTTCGTGGAACGCGAGGGGAGCCTCGTACTGGAGGCCGGCACCGCTCCGGTCCTCGACGTGGTCGACGCCTCCGAGGACTGCGCGCGGAGCCGGGAGAAGCGGCTGGCCGAGGACGCGGCACGCCCGTTCGACCTCCAGGCGGGCCCGTTGGCGCGGTTCACCCTCCACCGCGGCCGAGGCGAGGCGGCGGAGCTGCTGGCCGTCGTCCACCACGCTGTCTTCGACGGGGAGTCGAAGGACGTCCTGGTGGCGGAACTCGCCGCGGCCTACGCGCAGGCCCTGGGCGAGGCCGCTCCGGCCGCCGACCGGAGCCCGTCCGTGCCCCTCGCCCCGCCCGACCCCGACCTCGTCCGCCGGGCGGCGGACCGGTACGGCCCGCGGTGGGCCGCGGCGACCGAGCCCGTCCTCCCGGGACTGCCGCGTGCCGTCACGGCCCCGGCGTCCGGAGCGTGCGACGGGTGGCGGACGGACGCGCCGGGCCGGGCGGAACTGGCCGAGGCCGCGGAGCGCTGCGGCGTCACCGTCTTCGAGTTCCTGCTCGCCGCACTGCACGCACTGCTGCTCCGCTACGGCGGCGAGGCCGTCCCGGTCTCCGTGCCGCTGTCCGTCCGGACGGCCGAACAGGCCGGGGAGATCGGGCTGTTCGTCAACGAGCTGCCGGTGCACGCTCCGGCCGGGGCGACCGCCCGAACGCCCTTCGCCGCATACGCCCAGGCCGTCCGGGCCGAGGCCCGTGACGGGTACCCGTTCCGCTCGGTGCCCTTCGGCGAGGCGGTCGGCGGTCTCACACCGCGCGCCGGGCTGGCCCCCGTGTCGTTCGGCTACCGGCGCGGCAGGGACGCGGACCCGGTGTTCCCGGGAAGCACCGTCCGGGTGGACCGTGCGCTGTTCAACGGCGCCGCCCGCAACACCCTGCACCTCCAGGCGGTCGACACCGCCGACGGGCTCGCGTTCTCGCTCCAGTACGCTCCGGCGGTCCTGTCCCCGGACGCCGCGGAGCGGATCGCCGGGCACTACACGGCCCTGCTGGAGGCCGCGACGGCCGCGCCCGAGACTCCGCTGGGCGCCCTGCCGCTGCTGGGCGAGGCCGAGCGGCACCTGGTGACCGAGGAGTGGAACGCCACCACCCGCGCCTACCCGCACGAGCGCACCGCCCTGGACCTGGTGCGGGAGCGGGCCGCCGAGACGCCGGACGCCGTCGCCGTCAGCGCGGGCACCGAGCGGCTGACCTACCGCACGCTGGTGGAGCGGATCGACGAACTGGCCGCCGTCCTGGGCGGGGCCGGGGTCCGCCGCGGTGACGTCGTCGCCCTGCACCTGGAGCGCTCCGCCGACCTGCCCGCCGTCCTGCTCGCGGTGCACGCCGCCGGGGCCGGCTACCTGCCGCTCGACCCGGGCCACCCCGCCGAGCGGCTCGCGTTCCTGCTCGCCGACTCGGGCGCCGCCCTGCTGGTCGCCGACCGGGAGCCCGCGCCCGACGTGGTGGCGGCGGCACCGGCCGTCCTGCGCCTCGGGAGCGGCCGCACGGAACCGAGGCCCACGCAGGCCGCGCCGGCCCCGCACGGCGACCTCGCCTACGTGCTGTACACCTCCGGCTCGACCGGGCGGTCCAAGGGCGTGGAGATCGGGCACCGGGCCCTGGTGAACCTCCTGACCTCGTTCGCGGACCGGCTGGGCTCGGGACCGCAGGACGTCTGGCTCGGCCTGACGTCGCTCTCCTTCGACATATCCGGGCTGGAGATCCTGCTGCCGCTGACCACCGGCGGCCGACTGGTCCTCGCACCGGACGGCGCCGCCCTGGACGCGCCCGGCACCGTCGGGCTGATCCGACGGGAGGGCGTGACCCATCTGCAGGCGACCCCCTCGGGCTGGCGCGTACTGCTCAGCGCCGGACCCTTGCCGGCCGGGCTGACCGGGATCGTGGGCGGGGAGGCGCTGCCGTTCCCGCTGGCCCGCGAGCTCCGGGCCGCCCTCGGCCGGCTGATCAACGGCTACGGCCCGACCGAGGCGACCATCTACGCCACCTGCGCCGACGTCCTGGCAGGACCGGACGCCGTGGTGATCGGCCGACCGGTCGCCAACACCAGGGCGTACGTCCTGGACGCGAACGGCCTCCCGGTGCCGGTCGGGATCCCCGGCGAGCTCCACCTGGGCGGCGACGGCCTCGCCGAGGGCTACCGGGGGCGCCCCGAGCTGACGGCGGAACGTTTCGTCGAGGACCCGTTCGCCGGCGGCCGGATGTACCGCACCGGCGACCTCGTGGCATGGACGCAGGACGGCGAACTGGAGTTCCACGGCCGGATCGACGACCAGGTGAAGGTCCGCGGCCACCGGATCGAACTCGGCGAGATCGAGGCCGCGCTGCTCGACCACCCGGCCGTCGCCGCGGCGGCCGTCGCCGTCCGCGAGCAGACCGAGGGGGAGCCCGCCCTCGTCGGCTACCGGGTGCCCGCGCCCGGCAGCGCGCCGCTGTCCGACGCGGACCTGCGGGACCACCTGCTGCGCACCCTCCCCGCAGTCATGGTGCCCCGGCAGTTCGTCACCCTCGACCGGCTGCCGCTCACCCCGAGCGGCAAGCTCGACCGGCGCGCCCTGCCCGCCCCGCCGCGCGCTCAGGCCGCGGGGCCGGCGGAGGCCGACGACGTCACGGCGGGCATCCTGGCGATCTGGGAGGAGGTCCTGGGCGTGTCCGGCCTCGGTCCCGAGGACGACCTCTTCGACCACGGCGGACACTCGCTGACGATCATCCAGATCACCGCCCGGATCCGCGCCTCCTTCGGGGTCGAGCTCGCCTTCGACCTGTTCTTCGACGCCTCCACCCCGGCCGCGCTGGCCGCCGTCGTGCGAGAGCGGCGTTGACCGCCGCCGACCGCCCCTTCGCGTCCTCCCCGCTCCACGCCCGAACGGACTGCCGATGACCGACACCCAGGACCTGCCCGCAGACTGGTCCGCCACCAAACGATCCCTCCTCGCCCAGCGCCTGCGCGGCGCCGCGGCCCCGGTGCGGGTGGTCGAGCCCCGCCCGGAGGGCGGCGCGCCGCCCCTGTCCAGCGGACAGGAACGGCTCTGGTTCATGGACCAGTTCTCGCCCGGCGGGACCGCGTACACGCTCGCCCCGGCCCGGCGGCTGCGCGGGCCGCTGGACCGCTCGGCGCTGGACACCGCCCTGGCCGCCCTGGTGGCGCGGCACGAGGGCCTGCGGATGACCTTCCCGGTCACGGAGGACGGCAGGGCCGAGGTCCTGGTCGCCGAACCGGGCCCCTTCGCCGCCGCGTTCGTGGACGCCTCCGGCGATCCCGACCCCGGCCGAAGAGCCGCGGAGGAGATCGGGGCGCTGGTCGCGAGACCCTTCGACCTCGCGAGCGGGCCGCTGCTGAGGGCCCTGCTGGTCCGGCTCTCCGACGAGGACCACGTCCTCGCCCTGGTCATGCACCACATCGTCAGCGACGGCTGGTCGATCGACATCCTCAACCGGGAACTGGACCTGCTCTACGCCCGGTACGCCCACGGCGCGCAGAACGAACTCCCGCCCGTCCCGGTGCAGTTCGGGGACTACGCGCGCTGGCAGCGGGACCGGCTGGACAGCGGCGCCCTGGCTGCCTCCCGGGACTACTGGCGCACCGAACTCGCCGACGTCCCCGCCCTGGAACTGCCCGTCGACCGCCCCAGGCCGCCGCTGCTCACCTTCGACGGCGCCGCCGTGGAACTGCACTGGAGCCCGGAACTCGCCCGCGCCGTCGCCGAGTGCGCCCGCGCCCGTGGGGCGTCGACGTACATGGTGCTGATGGCCGGGCTCCAGGTGCTGCTCGGCCGGCACACCGGCCAGCGCGACTTCGCGATCGGCTCGGCCGTGGCCGGACGGCTCCACCGGGAACTGGAGGCGGTGGTCGGCGCCTTCGTCAACATGCTGCCGATCCGCGCCCGGCTGGAGGAGGGACTCACCTTCGGACAGCTGGTCGGCCGGGTGCGGGAGACCACGCTGAACGCCTACACCCACCAGGAGGTGCCCTTCGAGCAGATGGTCGCCGACCTGGACATCGAGCGGGACGTCAGCCGCTCGGCGGTGTTCCAGGTGACCTTCGCGTTCCAGAACTACGGCGACCGCACGGCCCCCACCGCACCCGCCGCCACCGCGGAGGGATTCGGGCACGCCGCCACCACGAGCCACTCCGACCTCGCGTTCTACCTGAGGGAGAAGAAGGACGGCGGGCTCTTCGGCCTGATCACCTACCGGACCGACCTCTTCGACGCCGACACCGTGCGCCGCCTCACCGAGCGCTTCGAGGTCCTGATGACGGCGGCGACGGCCGATCCGGACCGGGCCGTCGAGGACCTGCCGGTGACGACCGGCACCGAGCGCCGTGACCTGGTCGAAGGGTGGGCGGCCGGCCCGGAGCTCCCCGAGGACGGCCCCGGAACGCTGACCGCGCTGCTCGCGGCGGCGGCCCGGCAGGCGGTCGACCGCCCCGCGCTGGTCTTCGAGGACGCCACCGTCACCCACCGCGAACTCGACGCGCGGGCGACCGTCCTGGCCCGGCGGTTGCGGGCGCTGGGCGTCGGCCGGGACGACCGGGTGGCGGTGTGCCTGGAGCAGTCCCCGGACCTGGCGGTCGCCCTGGTCGCCGTGCTGAAGGCCGGCGGCTGCTACCTGCCGCTGGACCCGGAGCAGCCGCCCGCGCGGCTCTCCCACCTGGTGGCCGACGCGGACGTGCGCGTGCTGGTGACGGACTCGGAGCTGCGGGAGCGGTTCCCCGCCTACGGGGGCGCGGAACTGCTGGTGGACCGCGCCGACGCCTCCTCGGACGAAGCGCCGGACGGGACGCCGCAGGACGCGCCACTCGCGGAGGCGTCCGGACCGGACGACCTCGCGTACGTCATCTACACCTCCGGCTCCACCGGGCAGCCCAAGGGCGTCGCGGTACAGCACCGCGAGATCCTCAACTACCTGGCCGGCGTGCGGGAGAGGCTGCGGATCGAGCCCTGCGCCCGCTACGGGCTGCTGCAGTCCCTGTCCTTCGACTTCAGCATCACGATGCTCTACCTGGCGCTCACCACCGGCGGCCAGGTGCACCTGCTGCCGCGCCGCATCGCCGGCGCCGAACTCGCCGACCACATCGAGGCCTCGGCCCTCGACTACCTCAAGATGACGCCCTCCCACCTGGCCGCGCTGTCCGCCGACGCCCCGCTCGAACGCCTGCTGCCGCGCCGTGCCCTGGTGCTCGGCGGGGAGGCCTCGTCCTGGGCCTGGGCCGCCGACCTGGCCGGCCGGGGCGGCTGCGCGGTGTTCAACCACTACGGCCCGACCGAGGCGACGGTCGGCGTCACCGTCCACGAGGTCCTGCCGGGGGAGCACGGCCCGGGGAGCACCCCGATCGGCACCCCGCTCGCCGGCGCGCGCTGCTACGTCCTGGACGGCGCCCGGCGGCCGGTGCCGCCCGGCGTGACCGGGGAGCTGTACCTCGGCGGACACCGGCTGGCCCGAGGCTACCTGGGCCGCCCCGAGCTGACGGCGGAACGTTTCGTCGAGGACCCGTTCACCGGCGGCCGGATGTACCGCACCGGCGACCTGGCCCGCTGGACCGCCGACGGGCGCCTGGAGTACCTGGGCCGCGCCGACGACCAGATCAAGGTCCGCGGCTACCGGGTCGAGCCCGGCGAGATCGAGGCCGCGCTCACCGCGCTGCCCGGCGTCACCCAGGCCTTCGTGACCGTCCGGGGCGAGGGGATCCGGCAGAACCTCGTCGCCTACCTCGAACGCGCGGCCGACGCAGCCGTCCCCGCCGCGGTCGAGCTGCGGGTGACGCTCGGCGAGGTCCTGCCGGACTACATGGTCCCCGCCCGGTTCGTCGTCCTGGACCGCCTGCCGCTGCTCGCCCACGGCAAGGTCGACCGCAAGGCGCTGCCCGAACCCGAGGACGCCGCCCCGGCCGGCGGACACGTCGAACCCGAGGGCGAGACCGAGACGCTGATCGCCGCGATCTGGGCCGAGGTGCTCGACGTCGCGAAGGTCGGCGCCCTGGACGACTTCTTCGAGATCGGCGGGCACTCGCTGCTCGCCACCCAGGTCGTCGCCCGGCTGCGCCGCGCCTTCCCCGACCTGCCGACCCCGGTCGGCGTGATGGACCTCTTCCGCTTCCCGACCGTCCGGCAGCTCGCCGGGCTCGTCGCCGACCCGGGCGCCGACCGGGGGCCGCGGGGGCTGCTGCACCGGCTCACCCCCGAACGCCGCCGCACCACCGCGAGCGTGGTCTGCGCCCCCTACGGCGGCGGCAGCGCGCTGATCTACAAACCGCTCGCCGACGCCCTGCCCGAGGACTGGGCGCTGCACTCCATCGCCGTCCCCGGACACGAACTCGGCGAGGAGCCGATGGACGTCGACGAGGTCGCCGACCGGTGCGCGCGCGAGATCGTCGAGGGCGTCGAGGGCCGGATCGTGCTGTACGGGCACTGCGGGGTCGGCGTGCGCCTCGCCGTCGAGATCGCCCGCCGGGTCGAGGCCGCCGGCCGGGAGATCGACGCCGTCCACCTCGGCGGCATCTTCCCCTTCGCCCGCCCCAAGGGACGCGGCGCGGCGGTCGGGGAACGGTGGGCGGAGCTCCTCGACCGGATGCGCAGCGACCAGGACATGATCAACGGTCTGGCCGCCGCCGGGATGGACACCGACGACCTGGACCCGGAGCAGCTGCGGCTGATCGTCCGCAACCGCCGCACCGGCACCAAGGACGTCGAACGGTACTTCACCCGGATGTTCGGAACCGAGGGCGGACGGATCAAGGCCCCCGTGATCGCGGTCTGCGGCGACCGCGACCCGGCCACCGAGTTCTACCAGGAACGCTTCCGCGAGTGGCACCGGATCGCCGACACCACCGCCGTGGTGGTCCTCGACGAGGCCGGCCACTTCTACCTCAAGTACCGGGCCGCCGAACTCGCGGCCATCGTCACCGGCGTCCATCGCTCGATCGCCGCGGGGGAGGAGGACCGCCACCGCAGGACGGACGGCGCCACCTGGTGGTTGGCCGGGCTCTCCCGGGACGCCGAACGGCCGGTCACGGAGGACGCGCAGGCACCGGTCCGTCCGACCATGCGCCGCTTCCTCACCGTCGCCTCCGGGCAGCAGGTGTCGATGATCGGATCGGCGCTCACCGAGTTCGCCCTCCCGGTCTGGATCTACCTGCGCACCGGCTCCCTCGCCCAGTTCGGGCTGCTGGCCGCCTGCGGCCTGGTGCCCGGCATCCTCGCCGCCCCGGTCGCCGGCGCGATCGTCGACCGGGGCGACCGGCGCCGGACCATGCTCCTCGGCGACGTCGCCGCCGGTCTCACCCAGGCCGTCCTGCTCCTGCTGTACGCCACCGGCGGCCTGGAGGTCTGGCACGCCTACGCGCTCGTCGCCGTGCTGTCCGCCGCCCTCTCCTTCCAACGGCTCGCCTGGAACGCGGCCGTGCCGCAGCTCGTCCCCAAGCGCTACCTCGGCCGCGCCAACGGCGTGGTCCAGATGGCCTTCGGCCTCGCCCAGTTCCTCGTCCCGCTGTTCGCCGTGGGCCTGCTCGCCGCCATCGGGCTCGGCGGCATCCTCGCCCTCGACGTGGCCGGCTACGCGGTCGCCATCGCCGTCACCCTGGCCGTGCGGTTCCCGGACGTGATGGGCTCCACCCGGCGGGAGAGCATTCCCGCCGAGATCCGCGAAGGCTTCCGACGGGCCCTCGGCAGCAGCCACTTCCGGGCGATGCTGCTGTACTTCGCGGTCCTGAACGTCTTCCTCTCCCCGCTGTTCCTGCTCACCACCCCGCTCGTGCTCTCCTTCGCCCCGCTCTCGGCGGCCGGCTGGGTGTCCACGGCGGCCGGCCTCGGCGCCGTGCTCGGCGGGATCACCCTGGTGGCCTGGGGCGGACCGCGCCGCCGGAAGCTGCGCGGGGTGCTGCTCGCCACCCTGGCGGTCGCCGGGGCCTGCCTGCTCACCGGGCTGCGCCCGTCGATCTGGACGGTCGCCCTCGGCGCGTTCGGCATGACCTTCGCGCTCGCCCTGCTCAACGGCTCCTACGCGACCATCGTGCAGACCAAGGTGCCGCTGCGCTTCCACGGCCGGGTGATCGCGGTCAACACCATGGTCGCCTGGTCGACCCTGCCGGTCGGGTTCGCCGTGGTCGCCCCCTTCGGTCCCGGACTCCTCCAGCCGCTGATGGACCGCGGCGGCGCCCTCGCCTCCACCGTCGGCCGGCTCATCGGCACCGGCGACGGCCGCGGCATCGGACTGCTCTACCTGTTGTTCGGCCTCGCCATGGCCGCCCTCGCACTGGTCTGCCTGGCCGTCCCGGTGCTGCGCCACTTCGACCGGGACGTCCCCGACGCCGAGCCCGACGACCTGGTCGGCCTGAAGGCCATCCAGGACCGGGCCGCCGGTACCGCCGCGCCCACCCTCCCGCACCGCTCCGAGACCGAGGTGACCGTCCGGTGACCACCACCACCCACCCACTGACCGCCGAACAGCGCCGGCTCTGGTTCCTCCAGCAGCTCCACCCGGACGACGCCGGTTTCAACATGTACCTCAACCGGCGCTGGACCGGCCCGATCGACGAGCAGGCCCTGCGCACCGCCCTCGGCCGGCTGACCGAGCGGCACGAGATCCTCCGCACCCGCTTCGTGTACGACGGCCCCGAGGCCGCGGAGCCCGTCCAACTGGTCCAGCCCCCCGCCGGGGTCGACCTGGTCACCCTCCGACTGCCCGAGGGCGCCACCGAGGCGGACTTCACCGACGCCTGCCGCCCGTACGTCAACGCGCCGTTCGACCTCGCCGCCGCGCCGCCCCTGCGCGCCACCCTGATCAGCGCGGGGGAGCGGGAACACGCGGTCAGCGTCGTCGTCCACCACATCGTCGCCGACGGCTGGTCCTTCCGCACGATGTGGCGCGAACTGCTGGCCCTCTACCGCGAGGCGATCGGTGAGGCACCCGCCGGCCTGCCGGAACTCGCGCTGCAGTACGGCGACTTCGCCCGTGCCGAACAGGCCAGGACGGGCGGGGAGGCGGGCGAGGAGGCGTTCCGGTTCTGGGCGGAGCGGCTCGCCGGTACCGGCGCGCTGCGCCTCCCCTTCGAACGGCCGAGACCGGCGGAGCCCACCAGACCCGCCGGCTTCGTCACCGTCGACCTCGGCCCCGAACTGACGGCCGCCGTCGACCGGCTGGCCCGGCAGGAGCGGTGCACCCCGTTCATGGTGCTGCTCACCGGCTACCAGTGCGTGCTCGCGCGCTGGACCGGCTGCCGGGACTTCGTGGTCGGCACCCCGCTGGCGGGCCGCACCGAGGCGGCGCACGAGGCGCTGCTCGGCTACTTCAACCGCACCGCGGTGATCAGGTCGGACCTGACCGGGGACCCCGACTTCCGCGGCGTGCTGAAGCGGACCAGGTCCGCCGCGCTCGCCGCCCTGAGCCACCCCGACGCCCCGGCCGAGCGGCTCGCCGCCCACCTCGGCCTGCCCGCGGACACCGGAGCCGGACCGCTCTACCAGGCCGTCTTCGTCCACCAGAGCCAGAACGAGCTCGCGGTCGGCTCCGGCGAGCCCGCGCTGCCCGCGGGCGTCCGCACCACGAGCATGGACTCCGGCTTCGAGCAGGCCAAGACCGACCTGCTGCTCGACAGCTGGCGCACCGCCGACGGCGGCATCACGCTCTCCTTCTGCTACGACCGCGAGCTCTTCGACCGGGAGACCGTCGAGGCGCTCGGCGGCCGGTGCCGCGAGCTGTACGCGCGGATCGTCGAGGACCCGGAACTCCCCCTGCACGGCGACTGGTTCGTCGGAGCGCAGGAGCGGGCGGCGCTGCTCGCCCTGGGCGCGGGGCCGGCGGCTCCCGCCACCGTGCGAACCGTGCTGGAGCGGTTCGCCGACCAGGCCGCCGCGCGACCGGACGCGCCCGCCGTGGACTGCGACGGCCGGACGCTGTCCTACGCCGAACTCGACCGGCGGTCCACCGAACTGGCGCGCCGGCTCGGCCCGGTGGCCGGACGGGTGGTCGCGGTGTCGATGGCACCCTCCTTCGACCTGGTCGTCGCCCTGACGGCGGTCTGGAAGGCCGGCGCCGCCTACCTCCCGCTCGATCCGGCCCACCCCGAGGACCGCCGCGCCCTGATGGTCCGCGAGGCCGACGCCGTCCTCACCCTCACCGGCGCGGACCTGCCGGGCGCCGGGACCGCCGACCTCGCCCCGCCCGACCCGCAGGGCCTGGCCTACGTCCTCTACACCTCCGGCTCCACCGGTACGCCGAAGGCCGTCGCGGTCGACCACGCAGCGGTGGCCGCCCGGGTCGACTGGATGGCGGGCCCGGACGGCTACGCGCTGGGCCCGGCCGACCGGATCGTCCAGTTCGCCTCGCTCGGGTTCGACACCCACGTGGAGGAGCTCTGGCCGGCACTGGCGGCCGGGGCCTGCGTCGTGCTGCTGCCCGGCGGCGGCCGGACCCTGCCCGACCTGCTCGACGGCCCGTCCGGCCGGTCCGTCACCGTGCTCGACCTGCCGACCGCCTACTGGGAGGAGCTCGTCGGCCTCGGCGAGCAGACCCGCTGGCCGGAGGCACTGCGCCTGGTGGTCATCGGCGGCTCCGAGGCGCGCGCAGACACGGTCGCCCGGTGGCGCCGACGGCACGGGGACGCGGTCCGGCTGGTCAACACCTACGGCCCCACCGAGGCCACCGTGATCGTCACCGCGGCGGAGCTGACGGCCGCCGACACCGACCGCCGGCCCTCGCTGGGCCGCCCGCTGCCCGGGGTCGGGCTGCACGTGCTGGACGAGTGCGGCGGGCTGCTGCCCCGGGGAGCCGAGGGCGAGCTGTACATCGGCGGCAGCGGCCTGGCCCGGGGCTACCTGGGCCGGCCCGACCTGACCGCGAGCGCCTTCGTGCCCGATCCGTTCCTCGGCGGCGTGATGTACCGCACCGGGGACCGCGCACGGTGGCGGGCGGACGGCCGGCTGGAGTTCCTGGGGCGCGGCGACGCACAGCTGAAGCTGCGCGGCTACCGGATCGAGCCCGCGGAGATCGAGTCGGCGCTGACCGCGCACCCGGCCGTCGCGCAGGCCGCCGTGCTGGTCCGCGACGGCCGGCGACTGCTGGCGTACGCCGTCCCGTGCCCGGGCGCCGAGCCCGGACCGGCCGAGCTGCGCGAGCACCTCGCCCTGCGGCTGCCCGCCTACATGGTCCCGGACACCGTACTCACCCTGGCCCGGCTGCCGCTGACCCCGAACGGCAAACCCGACCTCGCGGCCCTGCCCGTCCCCGGGCCGGCCGCCGGGGCGGTCTATGTCGCGCCGCGCACCGACGCCGAGCAGCTGGTCACCGACCTGTGGCAGGAGGTCCTCGGAGTGCCCCGGGTCGGGGTGTTCGACGACTTCCTCGCGCTCGGCGGGGACTCCCTCCTGGTCACCCGGGTCGCCGCGCGGATCCGGGCCGGCCTCGGACTCGACATGCCCATCCGCGACGTGTTCGAGAGCAGCACGCCGGCCGCGCTCGCGGCCCGGATCGAGGCGCTGCTGATCGCCGAGATCGACGCGCTCACCGAGGAGGAGGCGGCCGGGCGCCTCTCCGGCTGAGCGGTCGGGGCCCGGCTTCCGCGCGAGGCGGAGCCGGGCCCCGAGGGCGTGCCGGCGGGTGGACCGGGGCGGTTGGGCTGATCAGCTCAGCTCAGCTCAGCTCAGCGCGGCTCGGCCGGTCGGTTCGGCCGGGCGGGCGGGAATGCGATCCGGGGGTGCGGCCGGTGGCGGCCGCACCCCCGCTGTCCTCGTGTCAGATGCCGGCCGCTCCGGCCAGCGCGGCGGCGAGGTCGTCGGCCAGCGCGGTCACCGTCCCCGCCTCGAAGGCGTGCTCGTTGTACCGCAGCCAGCACCGCAGCGCGCCGTCCGGCTGCTCGGTGACCGCGAGCTCCGGGACGTGCCGGTCACCGCCCGGCAGCGGGTACGGCACGGTGGCGTTGCGCGGCAGCTCCCACGCGGCGCAGGCCACCCCCGGCAGCTGGGCCGGCGCGCTCCAGCTCTCGTACCGCAGCCAGGCCGCGAACGGCACCAGCGGGCTGAACTCCGCGAACGGGTACAGCTGGTGGTCGAGCGCGGCGGTGGCGGCGGACCGGACCCGGTCGAGCAGTTCCGCGAACCCCGGCGTACCCGACACGTCCACCCGCACCAGGAGCGACTGCACGAAGCAGCCGACCGCCCGCTCCGCCTCCGGCCGGGTCCGGCCGGGTACCGGCGTCATGAGGACGAGGTCCGGCTGTCCGCTGCGGGCGGCCAGCAGGCCGCTCCAGACCGCCGCCACCGCGAGGAACGGCGTGGCCCCCAGCTCCGCCGCCCTGGCCCGCAGCGCGTCCGCCGCCTCCGGGGGCACCGTGAACGCGTGGGCGGCGCTCAGCACCACCTCGGTGTGCCGGCGCCCGGGGAAGGGATCGATCGCCGCGGGCGCGTCCGCGAGCGCCGCCGCGAAGTGCGTCCGGGACACCGGCCAGTGGGCGTTCGACCACTCCACCAGCTCGCGGTACTCCGGGCCGGGCCGGGCCGCCGGCGGCCGGCGGCCGTGGCACAGCGCCGAGTAGGCCACCCCCAGGTCGCGCAGGAGCAGGCCCAGCGACCAGCCGTCGCTGACGAGGTGGTGGACGGCCAGCAGGACGACGTGGTCCTCCGGTCCGCGGCTCACCACGGCCAGTCTGGTCATCGGCGCCGTCGCGACGTCCGTCAGCCGGTCGCGCACGGCGACCAGCCGAGCCGACACCTCGTCGTCGCTCGCCCCGGGCGCCTCCACCAGCACCAGGTCGGCGTGCGGGTCGTCGTCCAGGACGGCCCGCAGCACCCCCGGTTCGGCACCGGGTACCGGGACGAACCCGGTCCGCAGCGCGGGGTGGCGGCGGATCGTCTCGTACAGGGCCTCGGCCAGGACGTCCGTCCGCAGGCCCTCCGTCACCCGGAACATCACCGCCACCGAGCCGACATTGCGGCCCGGGGCCTCGGCCATCCAGCGCAGGAAGTTCTCCTGCTGGGAGGTGAGCGGCAGGTCGTGCGGCTGGGCGCGCAGCGAGCGGAGGAAGTCGGACACCTCGGCCCCGGACCGCTCACCCGTCACGGCCGGAGAGGCTTCGGCCCGCTCCAGCCAGGCCGCCTGGGCACGGAGCGAGGGGCGCTCGAAGACGAGCGCCGTGCGCGCCGCCACACCGAACTCGGCGGAGATCGCGGCGGCCAGCTGGACGGCACGGAAGGAGTCACCGCCGAGGGCGAAGAACTCGTCCTCCACCGCCCGGACCGGCCGTCCCAGCACCGCCCGCCACAGGCCGGCCAGGGCGAGCTCCCGCTCCGTCTCCGGGGCCCTTCCGGTCACCGGGGCGGGCTCCTCGAACGCGGTCCGCAGTTCGTGCTTGACCACCTTGCCGCTCGGGTTGCGCGGCAGGGAGTCCAACACCAGGATGCGCACGGGCAGTTCGGGCCTGGCGAGCCGCTCGCTCAGGAAGAGCCGCAGCCCGTCGGGATCGATTCCGCCCGGCATCGGGACCACGGCGGCGACCGGCATCTGGCCCATCACCGGATGCGGCAGGCCGAGCGCGGCGGCGTCGGCGACCTGCGGGTGCTCGTGCAGCACGGCCTCGATCCGCAGCGTCGAGACCTTCAGCGCACCGGACTTGACGATGTCGCTCTCCCGGTCGACCAGGTGGAGGAAGCCGTCCTCGTCCAGTCTGCCGAGGTCGCCCATGCGCACCCAGCCGTCGCGGAAGACGGTGTCGGAGTCCGCTCCGGCGTAGCCGCGCGGCGGGCCGGGCTGGCGCAGCCAGATCTCGCCGGTCCCACCGGGCGGCGCCGGCTCCCCGTCCTCGTCCAGGATCCGCAGGTCGGCGGGGTCGGTCGGACGGCCCAGCGAGCCCGGACGGCCGGGGTCCACGATCGCGGAGATCTGGGCGGGGGAGGCCTCGGCCGAGGTGTAGGTGTTGACGACCACGGCCTTCGGCAGCGCGGCGGTCAGCCCGGCGGCGACGGCCGGCGGGAGCGCGGCGGCGGTGGAACCGACCAGCAGGACGCTGCCGAGGTCCCGGCGGTCGGCTATCCGGGAGTTCAGCAGTTCCACCGCCATCGACGGCACCAGGAAGACCGTGCCCGCGCCGAACTCCTCGACCACCCGGCCGAATTCCTCCGCGTCGAAGCGCGGCAGACAGATCGTCGTGGGCTGCGCGGTCAGCGCGTTCACCAGCACCGCCTGGGCGGCGTTGGTGCCGATCGGGAAGGCGTGCACCGCGTGCCGCGAGTGCGCGTACGGGCGGGGCCGGGGGTCGAGGACCAGACCGGCGGTCAGGC
Organism: Kitasatospora sp. NPDC101235; assembly: GCF_044767505.1. Classification (NCBI taxonomy): domain Bacteria; kingdom Bacillati; phylum Actinomycetota; class Actinomycetes; order Kitasatosporales; family Streptomycetaceae; genus Kitasatospora; species Kitasatospora sp. NPDC101235. The sequence goes on along the minus strand of NZ_JBIWNZ010000019.1, from coordinate 119,845 downwards.
TCGCGTGCGCGGCCCGGACGCCCTTCGGGGTGCCGGTGGTGCCGGAGGTCCCGATGATCTGGGCCAGGTCCCCGGGATCGACCCGGTGCGGCGGCCCGTTTCCGTCCGGAGTGTCGAGCGGCTCGTCGAGCGGGGCGTCGAGATCGTCGAGCCCGAAGGTGGGCAGCGTGGTGCCGGGGCCGTTCCCGGCGACCGCCCAGCGTGCCCCGGCGGCCTCGACCAGCCGCTCCACATCGGCCGGGGCCAGGTCCTCGCGGATCACCAGTCCGGCCGCGCCCGCGTAGTGGGCGGCCAGGAACGCCACGGCGTACTCGTCCCACTCCCGGTTGGTGAACAGCAGCGCCACCGTGTCCCCGGGCCGCACGCCTGCCCGGGCCAGCCCGTGCGCGGCCCGCACCGCCCGCTCGCGCCAGCGGCCGTAGGTGAGACTCCCGCCGCCGGGCACCAGCAGCGCGGTGCGATCGGGATGGAGCGCGGCCCGGTGGTCCAGGAGTGCCGGGAGCGTGAGCGGAACGGGGACGGGCTGGGCGCTGATGACGACTCCCGGGAGGCTTTCGGAGCGCGGCGGACCGATGCCGGACGAAGATCGGCCGCTGATTGGTCCAGACCGTATCGGAACGGTGAAGGCGGGCGCCAGATCCGTTCACATATCGTCATGACCCTTGGCGCGTGGGCCCGGAGGCGCCGCCCCCGCCCCGGCGCCGTCGGGAAACAGCCCGCCTGGGGACCGGCCCGCTCGGGGTCAGGAGAGCGGTCCCGGCTGCTCCGGCCAGCCCGCCGTCAGCCGCCCGCGTTCCTGCCACTGCCGCACCCCTGGCCCGTCCGGGTCGCGCCGACGGCAGAAGTCCTCCAACCGGGCGCACTGGGCGAACATCGCGGCCCGGCGCCGCGGCCAGGGCGGCACCGGCTGCCCGTACGCGTCGAAGAGGTGGTGCAGGTCGCCCGCCCGGGCCGGGTGGTGCGTGCGGACGATCCACTCGCACCAGGCCAGGTCCTCCACCGGCTTGCCCGGATGGGCGAACTCCCAGTCCAGCAGGCCGGTGACGGCGAAGGTCGCCGGATCCAGCAGCAGGTTGTTGGGCCCGAAGTCCCCGTGCACCAGCACCGACCCCGGAGGTGCCGGAACGTCCCCGGTCACGCTGGGGTCGACGGCTTGGATCCGCCGCAGCAGCCGCCCGCAGGCGGCCAGGACCTGCGCGCCGTGCCCGGCGTCCAGCAGATCCTGCGCAGGCACGCCGGGCAGGTGGCCGAGCGTGACGGCGCCCGGCTCGGTGCCGAGCACCGGGGGAACCGGCAGCAGTCCGTGCAGCAGGGTCAGCAGCCGGTGCTCGCGCTGCCTGCGCTCCTCGGCGTCCGGCCCTTGGTAGCGCTTCACCACCACCGTGCCGTCGCCGGCGGTGCGGTTGACCACCACCGTGCCGTCGCCGGCGGTGCGGTTGGTGTAGCCGTGCGGGAGGGGTAGTAGCCCGGACGGCCCGTCGGTCATCGCTGCCACTCCTCGGCCAGAAGCCCGAGCACGACCTGGTCCACGAACTCCCCGTACGCCCAGGCGGCTTGGCGCAGCCGCCCCTCGACGGTGAAGCCGGCACCTGTGGCGGCCCGGAGCATCGGGGTGTTGTCCGCGAGCGTCTCCAGTTGCAGGCGGCGCAGGCCGAGCACCGGGAAGGCGTAGTGGCAGAGCACCCGCAGGACGTCCGGTGCGAACCCGCGCCCCCGGTGGCCCGGCCGCAGGGCGAGGCCCACGTGGGCGCTGCGGTTGTGGGCATCGATGCCCCACAGGAGGGCCTCGCCGGCCAGCTCCCCGGTGGCCGTCTCGACCACGGAGAAGCACGCGGCCTCGTCGGACGGGCCGGAGACCACGTACGGGGAGTGCGCCGAGCCCGGCGGGATGGGCCGCCAGGGCCGGGAGTCGGCCCGCGAGCGGGTCGCCACGTCGTCGTACAGCTCGGCCAGGAGCACCGGGAGGTCGGCGTCGTGACGGGCCCGGAGGGTGATGTGAATGCCTTGTAACATGTCACATATTTAACACTGGTGGGACTGACGTGCCCAACGGGTTCCGGTCCGAGATGCCGGGCGCGCTCGCCCTGGTGCCCGAAGGGCGGGGCCACGCTCCCGGTGGTCCGAGCTCGAAGCCGCCCACCGCCTGTACGTCGCCAACGGTTGCCCGGCCCGCGACCGCTACGGCCTCACCATCACCGGCACCGGGCAGCGCGTGTGGCTCGACCAGTCCGACGGACCGCACTGGCCACTGAACCCGAGGTACTGATACCTCAGCCGTCGCACACGGCCCCGGCCTCCGCGTGACCATGCCGCGGCCGGGGCGCCAGCCTTCTCCAACCGATGGGAGACCCGTTCCAGGTGCTCCTTCTCCTCGCCCACAGCCGATCCCTGCTTCTCCTCTCCAACGACCCGGGTGGTGACTTCCTCTACCCGGGGCTGCTCATGCTCGAAAACCCGTCCAGCAGGGCATCGCCAGCAAGGTCGTCCACGAGGCCGTTCGCGTCGCGCTGGGTAGGCCGCGGTTGATCCGCGCAGCGCTGTAGGCCCCGGTGGGCGGCATGCCGCCCACCGGGGCCCGTCCGGTGTCACGCGAGCGGGACGGCCAGTTGCTTCGCCAGGTCGGCCACCAGGGCGTCCAGCCAGCCCCGGATCGTGCCCGGGTCGAACAGGTCGGCGTCGTACTCGACCTGGCCCGCGTAGCCGTCGGCGTCCGGGGTGACGGAGAACGAGCAGTCGGCGCGGGTGGAGTGGCCGGGGACGTCCACGACCTCGCTGGTCACGCCGGGCAGGTCGAGCACGATGGGCGGGGTGCTCTGGACGGCGAGCAGGACCTGCGGGAACGAGGCGGGCAGCGAGACGCCGCGCTCGCGCAGGGGTTCAACCAAGAGACCGAAGGGCGTGTGGCAGCGGTCGAGGGCCGAGGCGATCGCTTCGGCCGCGTGGTCGACCAGCTCCCCGAACCCGCCCGCGCCCGGGGTGGGCACCAGGATCGGCAGACCGTTGGTGATCAGGCCGACCACCTTCTCGTCGGCCGGCCGGATGCGGTTGGCGTTGGAGAGCATGATCAGGGTTTCCGGCGCACCGCTGAGCGAGCCGAGCAGCCGGGCGAACGCGGCCACGATGACGGCGGAGGCTGTGGTCGAGCGCGAGGCGGCGTACCGCCCGACCGCGTCGGCCACGGTCGCCGGGATCCGGAACTCTGCCGTCTCGCCGCGCCCGGAGCGCTGCTCGGGACGCGGCCGGTCGGTGGGCAGGTCCACCGAGAGCGAGGCCCCGCCGAGGGCTGACGCCCAGTGGTCGGCGGCCTCCGTGATGGCGGTCCGGGTGACCACCGTCCGCTCCCAGCAGGCATGGTCGGTCATCCGGCCGGGCTCCTCCGGCAGCGGCCCGCCCGTACGGTAGAGCGCGCCCAGGTCGGCCAGCACGGTGGCCAGCGACCAGCCGTCCACCGCGATGTGGTGGATGGTCAGCAGCAGCACCCATTCCTCCGCCGCCGGGCGCAGCAGCCGGGCGCGCAGCAGCGGGGGTGCGAGCAGGTCGAACGGGCGGCCGATCTCGGCTTCGAGGGCCCCGGCGAGCGCCGCTTCCCTCCCGGCGGGCGTGAGCCCGCGCAGGTCCTCGACCGGGAGGTCCGGTGGGGTGTTCGGCAGCACCTGCTGGAGTACGCCGAGCTCGGTCTCCAGGAACCGGGTCCGCAGGCTCTCGTGCCGCTCGGTCACCGCCGTCAGCGCGGCGGCCAGCCGCTCGGGCTCCAGCGGCCCGCGCAGGGCGATACGTTCGACGATGTTCCACACCGCCCGATCGGCCGACAGGCCGTGGGCCTTGTGCAGCCGCCACTGCGCCACCCCGGCGGGTGCGGCGGCCAGGGCGGTTCCGTCGCCGGTCAGGATCGTCAGCAGCCGGTCGCGGTGGGCCCGGACGAGGCCGGTGACCTCCTCGTCCATCGCCCCGGCGGGGGCCAGGTAGCCGAGCCGCTCGCCGGTGGTGCGCAGTGCGATCTCGCGTTCGTCGAGCAGGCGCAGCAGCCGTGCCCAGTCGTCCTGTGCCGTGCTCACAGCGTCCCCTCCTCGAAGGCCGGGGCCGGCTGGTGCCCGACGGCCGGCCGGTGGGCGGCCATCGCGCGGATGGTCGGGCGGCGGAAGAAGTCCAGCACGCCGATCCGCAGGCCGGTCGCCTCGCGGACCCGGTTCAGCAGCCGGGTGGCGGCCAGCGAGTGTCCGCCCAGGTCGAAGAAGGAGGTCTCCACCCCGGCGGGGCGGCCGAGCTCCTCCTCCCAGAGGCGTTGCACGGTGCGCTCCAGCTCGGTGGCCGGTGCGGCCTGCGGCTCGTCCGCGCCCAGCGGTCGCGGCTCCGGCAGCGCGGCGGTGTCCAGCTTGCCGTGCACGGTGAACGGCAGGGTGTCGACGGTGGCCCAGAGCCCGGGCACCATGTAGTCGGGCAGCAGGTCGGCCAGCCGGTCGGCGACCCGGGGCAGGTCGGCGGCCGCGCACCCGACGTACCCGGCGAGTACGGTGCCCGCCGCGGTGCGACGCGCCGTCACGGCGGCGGCGTGGACGCCGGGCACACCCCGCAGCACGGTCTCGATCTCGCCCGGCTCGACCCGGTAGCCGCGCACCTTGACCTGGCGGTCGGCCCGGCCGAGGTACTCCAGCAGGCCGTCCGGCCGCCACCGGCCGAGGTCGCCGGTGCGGTAGCTGCGGCCGTCGGGGGTGTCGGTGAAGCGGGCGGCGCTCTCCTGCTCAAGGCCGACGTAGCCGATGCCGACCTGGACGCCGAGGGCGTGGATCTCGCCGACCGCGCCGGGCGGCACCCGGCGTCCGGAGGCGTCCAGCAGCACGACCCGGCTGCCCGGGGTCGGACGGCCGATCGGTGCGTGCTCCGGACCGTCCGGATCGATCACGCAGGCCGTCATGCCGTGGGTCTCGGTCGGGCCGTAGTGGTTGACCAGCCGACAGCCGGGGTTGCGGCGCAGGAAGGCCCGCAGCGTGGGGGTGAGCAGCACCTGCTCGCCGCCCGAGATCAGCTCCCGCAGGTGCGGCACCGGCTCCTCGCCGAGCGCGTCGGTCAGGGCCGCCAGCGGCGTGTACGGCAGGTGGACCCGCTCGGCCCGGGTGGCCCGGACCACGGCGGCCAGCGCCGTCACGTCGTAGCGGGTCTCCTCTTCGATCAGCAGCAGGGTGCCGCCGCCGGCCAGCGTGGTCAGGATCTCCTGGACGCTGACGTCGAACCCGCAGGAGGCGTACTGGAGCGTACGGGCCGCTGGGTGGTCGGCGACGTTCCAGGCCACGAAGTGGGCCAGGGCGAGGGAGTGCATCAGCACGCCCTTGGGGCGGCCGGTGGAGCCGGAGGTGTACAGCAGGTACGCCGGTGCCTGCGCCGAGGGGGCGGGCAGCGGGGGCAGCTCGGCGGGAACGGTGTCGGCCGGGGCGGTGCCGGTGAGCACCGTCGGCACGCTCAGGCCGAGCTGCGCCGGGGCGTCGTCCGTGGTGGTGAGCAGGACGAGCGGCGCGCTGTCCTCGACGATCAGGCGGCAGCGCTCGGGGCCCTGCAGCACGTCGACCGGCACGTGGACGGCGCCCAGGCGCAGGATGGCCAGCAGCGCGGCCACCAGGTCCACCGAGCGGGGCAGCAGCACGCCCACCCGGCTGCCCTCGTGGACGCCGGCCGCCAGCAGCCGGCCGGCCAGGTCCTCCGCCCGGGCCATGAGCGTCCGGTAGTCCGTCTCGGTGCCGTCGGAGGCGACGACCGCGGTCTGCCCGGCCCGCTCGGCCGCGGTGGCGGCGATGGTGGCCAGCGGGTGCTCGGGGTCCCGGGCGGCTTCGGGCCCGCACTCCAGGGCCGCGTCGGCCTCGGCCGCGGGTACGGCGGTGAGCTCGGCGAGCGGGCGCTCCGGGTCGGCGACCGCGGCGGCGAGCAGCCGCTCGAAGGCGCCGAGCAGCCGGTCGACGGTGGCCCGGTCGAACAGGGTCTCGGCGTACTCCACGTGGCAGCGGATGCCGTCGGGCAGGCTGGTCAGGAAGAGGGTGAGGTCGAAGGCGGAGCGGTCCGCCACGTGGTCCAGCGGACGGGCCGTCACGCCGGGCAGGTCCAGTTCGAAGACCATGTGGTTCTCGAACTCGACCATGACCTGGAACAGCGGGTTGCGGCTGGTGTCGCGCTGCGGGTTCAGCTCCTGCACCAGCACCTCGAAGGGCAGCTGCTGGTGCTCGTAGGCGTCCAGCGCGGTGGAGCGGACCCGGCCCAGCGCCTCGGCGAAGGCCGGATCGCCGGAGAGGTCCAGGCGCAGTGCCAGGGTGTTGACGAAGAACCCGACCAGGTCCTCGGTGCCCTCGGCCCGGTTGGCCACCGGGGTGCCCAGCACGATCTCGTCCTGGCCGGCGTACCGCTGCAGGACGCCGGCGAAGCCGGTCAGCAGCACCATGAACAGGGTCGAGCGCCGAGACCGGGCCAACTCCCGCAGGCTGTCGGAGAGTTCGGCGGGAAGGTGGTGGACGAAGGCGCGGCCGAGGCCGTCCGGTACGGCCGGTCGCGGCCGGTCGGTGGGCAGGGCCAGCACCGGCAGGTCGCCGCCGCCGAACACCTTGCGCCAGTGGGCGAGGCTCTCGTCGTACTCGCCGGCGGCCACCCGGGCCCGCTCCCGGGCGGCCTCGGCGGCCGGACCGATGGTGAGCACCGGCAGCCGGGCGGCGCGGTCCTCCTGTGCGGCCAGGTACAGCTCGCCCAGCTCCCGGGTGATCACCACGGTCGACAGGGTGTCGATCACGATGTGGTGCATCGACAGGACCAGGACGTGCCGGTCGGCCGCCTGCTCCAGCAGCAGGGCACGGAACAGCGGGCCCTCGGCCAGGTCGAAGCGGTGCGCACCCTCGGCGGCGACCAGCCGGGTCACCTCGTCCTGCCCGGTCCCGTCGGACGCCATCCGCTGCAGCACCGGGCCGGCGGGCGGTGCCAGCACCTGCTGGAACGGTTCGCCGTCCTGCTCCCGGAAGACGGAGCGCAGCGCGACGTGGCGTTCGACCAGCCGGCGCAGCGCGGTGTCCAGGGCCTGCGGGTCGAGCGGGCCGTCCAGGGCGATCGCCTTGACCTCGTTGTACTGCCCGCCGTCGGGCAGCATCCGGTGCAGGAACCACATCCGCTGCTGGGCGTACGACAGCGGGGCGCCGCGCAGGGTGTCCCGGCGCAGGGCGTCGAGCTGCGGCAGGCCGGCCGCCACCAGGTCGGGGGAGAGCCCGAAGTCCACGAAGGCGGCGATCTCGTCCGCGCCGGCCGCCCGCAGCTCGGACAGCACCCCCTGGACGCTCTCCGGCGTGCCGATCAGCGCGCGGGAGGCGCAGTACCGCTCGTACGCGCGCTCCAGCACGTACTCCAGGTCCTCCTCGCGGGCGTTCTCGTAGTCCAGGGTCAGGCCCAGGCTGTTGGCCATCTGCCCGAACAGCGAGAGCGAGGACCGCAGGTAGTGGCAGAACGGCCGGTAGGCCTGCTCGCGCGCGGTGGCCGGGTCGGTGCCCAGGTAGGTGTGGACCAGCACGACCACCCGGCCGGCCTCCGGGTCGAGCCCGTGCTCGGCCCGGGCGCGCCGGTAGACCGCGATGTTCTCGGCCAGCTGCGCGACGTCCTGGGTCATCAGGTTGGTGATGACGCCGAGGTCGTGCCGGGCCGCCTCGCGGAAGCTGTCCGGGTTGCCGACGATCGCGGTGAACATGGGCGGCAGGTCCTGCAGGGGGCGCGGGTGCAGGGTCACCTCGATCGGCTCACCGTTGCCGTTGCGGCCCTGGTACGGCTCGCCGCGCCACAGCGCCCGGACGGTGTCGATCTGCCGGTGCATCAGCTCCTTGTGGCTGCCGTAACGCTCGGGGAAGAACAGGAAGTCGTTGGGGTGCCAGCCGCTGGCGCAGCCCAGGCCGACCCGGCCGCCGGAGAGGTTGTCGACCACCGACCACTCCTCGGCGACCCGCACCGGGTGGTGCAGCGGCAGGACGGCGCAGCCCGCGTTCAGCCGGATCCGGGTGGTCTCCCGGGCCAGGGCGGCGGCCAGCACCGAGGGGTTGGGGAAGATGCCGCCGAAGGAGTGGAAATGGCGCTCGGGCAGCCAGACGGAGTGGAAGTCGTGCCGGTCGGCGAAGCGGGCGCTCTCCAGGACGATGCGGTACTTCTCGTCCTCCGGGGAGTCCAGCGGGTAGTCGCCGAAGAAGTAGAGGCTGAAGTCCACCGGCCGCTGCGGGTCGCTGACCGGCTGGTACGCGACGGCCGGGGCGGGCGCGCGGCCCACGGTCTCGGCGGGCACCGGGAGTTCGGCGGCCGGCCGCGGGGCGGGCAGCCGGACGCCGGGCGAGGCCGGGAAGAAGCCGCCGCGCCGCAGGTCGCGCAGCGACTCGCGGACCGCGTCGATCACGAACTCCAGGTCGCCGTCGGTGTGGGCGGTGGAGAGGAAGAAGTTGCGCCACTCCCACACGTAGACCCCGCGGGTCAGCAGGTGCGGGAAGAGCAGCTCCATGTCGGCCCGGGGCTCGAACCGGAAGAGCGAGCCGAAGTGGGCCAGGCGCAGCGGGAACTCCTCCTCCTCGAAGAAGCCGTTCAGGGTCGCGGCCAGCTCGTCGGTGCGGGCGTTCAGCCGCTCCTGGAGGCCGGGGCCGGCCGCCTTCAGGTGGCGCAGCACCGCGCCCGCGGCGGTCATCGCCAGCGGGTGCTGGATGTAGGTGCCGCCGAAGAAGGTGGTGTCCTTGGGCGGGTAGCTGTCGTCCCCGTAGTCCCAGTGCCCGCCGTCGATGCCGTCCAGGATGTCCGCCCGCCCGGCGATCGCGCCGATCGGGTAGCCGCCGCCCAGCACCTTGCCGTAGGTGGACACGTCCGGGGTGACGCCCCAGAAGCCCTCGGCGCCGCGCAGGTGGGGCCGGAAGCCGGTGAGCATCTGGTCGAAGACCAGCACGATGCCGAGCCGGGCGGTCAGGTCGCGCAGCGAGCGGACGAAGTCGACGGGCTGGCGGCCCGGGTGGCGGCTCTGCACCGGCTCGACCAGGACGGCGGCGATCCGGTCGCCGTGCTCCTCGATGACCTTGAGGCTCTCCGGGTCGCCGTACCGCAGCACCAGCAGGTCCGCGACCGCGCTGCCCGGGATGCCGATGGACACCGGGACGGTCTCCCGGCCGGCGCCGTGGCCCAGCGTCCGGCCCAGGGTGTGGTCGAAGTGGCCGTGGTACGAACCCTCGAACATGACGATCTTGTCCCGGCCGGTGTACGCGCGGGCCAGCCGGATCGCCCCGGCGTTCGCCTCGGTGCCGGAGTTGGCGAAGGCGACCCGCTCGGTGCCGGTCAGCTCGGCCAGCAGCTCGGCGGCCTCGCCGGTCTCCGGGCCACGCGGGCCCAGCCGCAGCCCCGAGGACAGGTGCTCGCGGACGGCCTCGGAGACGAACTCCGGGTCGTGGCCGAAGAGCAGGACGCCGAAGCCCATGGTGATGTCGACGTACGGGTTGCCGTCGACGTCCTCCAGCCGGGACCCGTTGGCCCGGCGGGCGGCGAGCGGGTAGAGCATCTCCTTGGTGCCGGAGCGGAAGCCGACCACGGCGCGGCTGTCCGCCAGGGTGCGGCGGTGGCGGCGGGTGATCGCCTTGGAAGCGGTGGTGCGGGCGGTGAAGCGGGCGACCAGCTCGTCCACGTGGGCGCGCTGCTGCTCGGTCAGGCCGCCGGAGGCCATGCCGGACTCGCGGGAGACCGTCACCCGGGGGCCGTGCACCTGGGGGGCGGCCGGGGCCTGCGGAGCGGCGGGGGCCTCGGCGGCGGGCGCGGGGACGGCGGTGGGTGTCGGGACCGGGGCGGTGGCCGGCACGGCGGTCGGGGTCAAGGTCAAGGCGGCGGGGGCGGTGGCCGGGGGGAGTGCGGGCGCGCCGCCGGCCAGCACGCCGAGCTGGTCACGCATCAGGTCGGAGAACTGGCCGAGCAGCGCGAGCTGGCGCTCGATCAGGCCGGTGCCGTCGGTCACCGCGGGAAGCGCGACGGGGGCCTGCGGGGCGGTGGGCGCGGCGAGCGCGGGCTGGGGCGCCGGGGCCGGCGCCTGGACGGCCGGGGCGGCCGGGGTGGCCGGGGTGGCCTGGACGATCGGGGCGGTCGGGACGGGAACCGGAGCCGTCGCCTGGGCGGGCGCGGGCTCGGGTTCCGCCACCGCCACCGGCTCCGGCTCGGCGGCCGGCAGCAGCGTGGCCAGCACCGCCGGCTCCAGCCGGGAGGCGATCAGCCCGGCCAGCCGGGCCGGGGTGTCCGCCGCCTCGAACAGCTCGCGCATCGACACCCGCACCCGGAACTCGCGCTCCAGGTCCCGGATCATGTTGATCATCGAGAGCGAGTCGGCGCCCAGGTCGAAGAAGGGCTCGTCCGTGCCGACCGAGGCCTCGTCGTAACCGAGCTGGCGGGCCGTCTGCTCGACGACCTGCCGCAGTACGGCCTGCTCGGCGAGATCCTCGGGGCTCGGCATCGGTACGGCGGCCGACGCCACGGCCGGCGCGGTCTGCTGGGGTGGGTCCTGGTGCATGGCGGGGTCCTCGGTGGTGGGCCGGGCAGGGGCGGTGAACCAGTGGCGGCGGCGCTGGAAGACGGTGGTGGGCAGCGGGACGCGGCGGGCCGGTCCGTCCGGCCAGTCCCGGGCGGCGGCGAAGCGGGCCCAGTCGAGCGGGACGCCGTGCGACCACAGCGCGGCCGCGGCGGCGTCGAACTGCTGCTCCGGCGGGGCGCCGCGCCGACCGCCGGCGACGAAGTGGCGCTGCGGCAGCTCCCGGCGGCCCATGCCGGTCAGCGTCGGGTGCGGGCCGATCTCCAGGAACAGCTCGTGGTCCTGCCCGTCCAGCGCGGCGAGGACCTGGTCGAACCGGGCGGTCTCCCGGGTCTGCCGGACGAAGTACTCGGGCGTCGGGACGGTCCCGGGGGCCAGCACCTCGCCGCCGAGGTTGCTGACCAGCGGTACGGCCAGCGGCCGCAGGCGCAGCCGGGCCAGCTGGTCGCGGAAGGGGGCGAGCATCGGGTCGAGCAGGCGGGAGTGGAACGCCCGGTCGGTGGCCAGCCGTTCGGTGGACACCCCGTCGGCGGTCAGCACGGCCTCGGCGGCGGCGATCTCGCGCTGCGGGCCGGCCAGCACGCACTGGCCCTTGCCGTTGACCACGGCCAGGTCCACCCCGGGCAGCCAGTCGCCGAGCCCGGCCAGCCGGTCCCGGCCGGCCGAGACCACCGTCATGGCGCCCGGTTCGGTCAGCCGGTGCATCAGCCGGCCGCGCAGCGCGGTCAGGAACATCCCGTCGGCCAGGTCGAGCGCGCCGGCCGCGTGGAAGGCCGCGTACTCCCCGGCGCTGTGCCCGGCGACCGCGGCCGGCCGGACACCGAGCTCCTGCCAGAGCCGCAGGTAGGCCGCCTGGAGGGCGAACAGCGCGGGCTGCGCCGCCTCGGTGGTCCAGCCGTCCTCCGTGCCCTGCGGTACGGCGTCGAGCAGCAGCGGCAGCAGGGGTTCCCCCCAGGCCTCGCGGTGCAGGCGGTCGCACTCGTCCAGGACGGCGCGGAAGACCGGGAAGGCGCGGTGGAGCTCGGCGGCCATGCCCCGGTACTGGGCGCCCTGGCCGGTGAAGAGCAGCACCGGCCGGATCTCGCCGCGCCCGGTCTCGCGGTGGGCCGCGCCGGCGCCGGGCCGGCCCGCCAGGAAGGCGTCCAGGCCCTTGCGCAGTGCGGCGGGGTCGGGGCCGGTGACGGCCAGCCGGTGGCGCAGCGCGCGTCGGCCGGCGCCGAGGGTGAGCGGCAGGTCGCCGGGCGCGAGGGCGGGTTCGGCGTCCAGCCGGTCGCGGAGCAGGCCTGCCAGCTCGGTCAGGCCCTGTGCGGTGCGGGCCGACAGCGGCAGTACGGTCGGGGCCGGCCGCGGTGCGGGCACCGCGGCGGCGGCCGGGGCCTGTTCCAGCACCAGGTGGGCGTTGGTGCCGCCGACGCCCAGTGCGCTGACCCCGGCCCGGCGTGGGGCGGGGCCGTCCGGCCACTCCCGGCGCTCGGCGGCGAGTCGGAACGGGCTGTCGGCCAGCTCCAGCGCGGGGTTGGGGCTGGTGAAGTTCACCAGCGGCGGGATGGTGCCGTGCCGCAGCACCAGCAGCGCCTTGATCAGGCCCGCCATCCCGGCGCAGGTGTCCAGGTGGCCGATGTTGGGCTTCACCGAGCCGAGCGAGCAGAAGCCGGTGGCCTCGGTCCGGGCGCGGAACGCCTGGGCCAGTGCCTGGAACTCGATCGGGTCGCCGATCGGGGTGCCGGTGCCGTGGGCCTCGATGTAACCGATGCTCTCGGCCGGCACGCCCGCCAGGTCCAGCGCCCGGCCGACCACCGCCGCCTGCCCGTCCACGCTGACCGCGGTGTAGCCGACCTTCCGCCCGCCGTCGTTGTTGACGGCCGAGCCGAGGATCACCCCGTGCACGGTGTCGCCGTCCGCCAGTGCCCGGTCCAGGCGCTTGAGCAGCACGGCGGCGACGCCGTTGCCGCCGACCGTGCCGCCGGCCCGGGCGTCGAAGGCCCGGCAGGCGCCGTCGGGGGAGAGGATCGACCCCTCCTGGTAGCGGTAGCCGGCGGCCTGGGGGATGTGCAGGGCGGCAGCCCCGGCCAGGGCCAGCTCGCAGTCGTCCGCCAGCAGCGACTGCACGGCCAGGTGCACCGCGACCAGCGAGGTGGAGCAGGCCGTCTGCACGCCGATCGCCGGACCGGTGAGGCCCAGCCGGTAGGCGACCCGGGTGGCGGCGAAGTCCGCCTGGTTACCGATCGCCGTCTGCAGGGCGGCCACCGGCTCGGCCGGGTCGGCGGTGGCGGCCAGGGTGTGCTGGTAGTAGTTACGCAGCGCGTACAGGGTCATCCCGGTGCCGGCGAAGACCCCGACCCGGCGCTCCGGGTCCGGAGCGCCGTACCCGCCGTCCTCCAGGGCCTGTCGGCAGATCTCCAGCAGCAGGCGCTGCTGCGGGTCCATCAGCGCCGCCTCGGCGCCGCTGATGCCGAACGCCTCGGCGTCGAAGTGGTCGATGTCGGTGAGCGCCCCGGTGACCGGGACGAAGTCGGGGTGGCGGTACTCCTCCGGGCGCAGTCCGGCCGCCGCCAGCTCCTCCTCGGTGAACCGGGTGGTGCTGCGGACGCCCTCGACGATGTTCCGCCAGTACTGCTCGGGGGTGTCGGCGCCCGGGAGGCGCAGCGCCAGGCCGACGATCGCCACCCGGCGGTCGTCGCCGGGCCCGGTCGTCGAGGCGGTGGTGGCGGCGGTGGGCACGAGCGGGCCGGTGGCCGGCTCGGTGGCCAGGTGCGCGATCAGGGCGTCCACGGTGGGGTGGCGGAACAGCTCGGTGGGCGCGGGGGGCGTGGGCAGCGCGGTGCTGAGCGCACCGTGTACCCGCATCAACTGGAGGGAGCCGATGCCGAGTTCGGCCAGCGGACGGCCCGGGTCCAGCGGGGTGTCGAGGACCGACTCGAAGGCGTCCAGGACCAGCCGGCGCAGGCCGGACGGTGCGGCGTGCTCGGCGACGGGGACGGACCGGTCGGCGGACCGGGTTCCCGGTGCCACGGTGGACGGCGCCGGCGCGGCGGCGGCCACCGGGCGGGGCGTGGTGGCGAGCAGACGGGGTCGGGCGGCGGGGGAGCTCGGGTCCGGACCGGCGTACCGGTGGCCCGGGGCGCCGGCGAGCAGCAGGGAGGACAGCCGGCGGCCGTGTGCGGCGCTCAGTACGGCGATGCCCCGTGCGGCGGCGGCCTGCTCGTTGTCGGTGTCGCGGTTCATGCCGATGCCGCTCCACAGGCCCCAGGAGATCGTCCAGGCCGGGGTGCCGGTCTCCCGGCGCAGCCGTTCGACGGTGCTCTCCAGGTAGCGGTTGGCGGCGGCGTATCCGGTGGAGCCGACGGCCTCCTGGAGGCCGATCATCGAGGAGAAGGCGACGAACTGCGCGCCGGGCCGCTGCCGGACCAGCTCGATGAGGTGGTCGGTGCCCTCGGTCTTGGTCCGGACGGCCTCGCGCCAGCCCTCGCTGTCGGTGTCGGACAGCAGCGCGAGCCGGTAGCCGCCGGCCAGGTGGAGCACGCCGTCCAGCGGCGCCTGCCACTCCCGCTCGGCCTCGGCGAGTACCTCCGCCATGTGCTGACGGTCCGTCACATCAGCTTGGCGGTAGGTGACCTGACCGCCCTGGGCGGCCAGTCGGCGCAGCGCGGAGCGGCGCTCGGCCGCCTCGGCGGTCGGGGCGTCCAGGTCGCTCCGGCCGACGATCAGCAGCCGGGAGCCGTACTCGCGCAGCAGCCCGGGCAGCAGCTCGGCGGCGATCCCGCCGAGGCCGCCGGTGACCAGGTAGCGGGCGCCGGGGGTGAGCAGCGAGCAGCCCGCCCCGGCGGGCCCGGGGGCGGTCTCCGCCGGTCTCAGCCGGGGGACCCAGGGGCGGCCGGAGCGCCAGGCGGATTCGGGCTCCGGCCGGGGATCGGCCAGCAGGGCGAGCAGTGCGGCCGCCTGTTCCGCGGCCGGTGCGTCGCCCGGCAGGTCGAGGTGCCGGGCGGCCGGAACCAGCTGCTCGGCCCGCGCCCCGGCGGTCAGCGCGGCGGTCAACGCGGCCCGCGGCCGGGGGAGTTCACCGGGGAGTACGGCGTGCAGCCCGGCGCTGACCGAGACCAGCTCGCGGACCGGCGCCCGCGCCGGGAGCGCCCGCAGCAGGGCGAGCAGCGCCTCGTCCGGCGGCTGCGCCGATTCGTCGGCCGTCGCACCCCACAGGTAGACCAGCCGGTCGGCGGCCTGGTCCCCGAGGGCCCGCAGCCAGTCCTCGGGGTCGGTGGTCGGCGGCCGGTCCACCACCAGGGAGTTCGGCAGGGCGGCTGCCAGCGCTTCGGTCAGGGTGCCGGGGCCGGACGGGCCGAGCAGCAGGATCGTTTCGTCATCCGATGGAGCCGCCGGGGCCCCCGGAACCGGGCGGGGCTCCCAGCCGAGCTGCCGCACGCAGTCCGGCAGCGTCCGGGAGTTGGCCTCGGCCAGGTCCAACGCCACGATGTGGTCGTCGAGTTCGCCGTCCAGCAGACGGCGGCGCAGCGCGGTGCGCTGGATCTTGCCGCTGGTGGTGCGCGGGAACTCGGCCGCCGGTACCGGCAGCACCAGGGCGGGGGCCGGCTGCCGGCGGGCCGCCAGCAGCTGCCGCACCTCCGCGGCGACGGGCGGCGCGGGGGCGTCCGGGTCGTTCGGGACGTAGGCGATCACCAGCTGCTCGGTGCCGGTGCGTTCGTCCGGCACCCCGAAGGCCGCGACGTGCCCGGAGCGCACCCCCGCCACGGAGGCCACCACGTCCTCCAGCTCGTGGCAGAAGTAGTGCACGCCGTTGACGATGATGATCTCCTTGCGGCGGCCGGTGAGCACCACCTCGCCGTCGGCCAGGAAGGCCAGGTCCCCGGTGTCGAACCAGCCGTCGCCGACGAAGGCCTCCCGGTTGGCCGGCGGGTTGTTCAGGTACCCCGGCGTCACCCGGCCGGAGTGGACCTGGAGCCGTCCGACCCGGAGCTCGGGCAGCGCCCGTCCGGCGTCGTCGGCCACCCGCATCCGGGTGCCGGTCGCGGGCCGTCCCATGCTGAGGAAGGCGGTGCCGCGCTCCGCCGAGGCCGGGTCGGCGGGCTCCAGCCGGCCGGTCAGCGAGTCGGTGCGCACCAGTCGGCGGGCGCCGTCCTCGTGGTAGCGCTTGTAGGCGATCGCCGTACAGGTCTCTGCCATGCCCCAGGCCAGCAGCAGGTGCTCCGGGCGGACGCCGAACGGGGCGGTGGCGGCCAGGAACTCGTCCAGCACCGCCTCGGTGCACTGCTCCCCGGCGTTGATCAGTGACTTGACCGCGGACAGGTCCCAGTGGCGGCCGGGGCCTGCCGCCCGGACGGCTTCGGCGACCAGCCGGTAGCCGAAGTTGGGCGACCAGGAGTGCGCCGCCCGGTAGCGCTCCAGCGCGTCCAGCCAGACCAGCGGGTCGGCGAGCACGAGTTCGGTGGGCACCTGCACCTGGTCGGCGGCCAGCACCACGTCGCGCAGGTGGAACATCAGCAGTCCGGCGACGTGGTCCAGGGGCAGCCAGTTGACCGTGGTGTCGGCCGGGTCGCAGCCGTGGGCGACCGCGCCGGCCACGTACTCCAGGATGCCGCGGTGGGTGATCTGCACCGCCTTGGACCGCCCGGTGCTGCCGGAGGACAGCTGGAGGATCGCGACGTCGCCCGGGGCGGGGGCGTGCTCGGGGGCGGCGGGCCGGTCGCCCCCGGCGGGCCGGTCGACGGCGATCACCCGCAGGCCCGGCGCCGGGTACAGCTCCCCGAGCCGCTCCAGGCCCGCCACCGCAGGCCCGCAGGCGAGCACCGGCGGCTCCTCCAGGGTCTGCCAGGCGTGCCAGAGCTTCTCCAGGACGGGGTTGTGCTCGTGGTAGTCCGGCGGGCGGGCCACCGTCACCGGCTGCACCCCGCCCAGCAGACAGGCCCACAGCGTGGGGAAGTAGAACTCCGGGTCCGGGACCTGGAGGATCACCCGGTCTCCGGCCCGCAGCCCGGCGGAGGCCAGCGTGCCGAGGATCTCGCGGGACCGGGAGAGGAGGTGGCGGTACGTCAGCCTGGTTGCCTCGCCGCCCGCCCGCACCAGGTGCAGCCCCCGGTCGGGGTACAGCTCGGCGGCGCGCAGCAGCGCCTCGGGCAGTGTCCGGGGCGCGTCCGGCGCGGCGTCGGGCAGCGGGGCGCCGACGGCCTCCGTCCCGGGGCCCTCGGGTACGGCCGCCGGCTCCGCCGTGGCGGTGCCGGCCGTCGCCGAGGCCTCGCCGAACGGCCGCCAGCGGTCGGTGAGTTCGCGCAGGTGGCGCAGGGCGGGGCCGGGCCCGGCGGGCGGCCGGGTGAGCGCCGCGGCCAGGGCGGCGGCGTCGGGTTCGCCTTCGGGGGTGCGGACGATGCCGTCCAGGAGATGCACTTCGGCGCTCGGGTCGGCGTCCAGCAGTGCGGCGGCGGCCCGGCGGCGCAGGGCCTCGGGATCGTCGTCGACGGCGGGCACCAGGTAGGCGAGCAGACCGGGGCGGCCGTTCTCGTGCTCGACGGGCAGCAGCACGCAGTCGGCGATCTCGGGGCGCAGTAGCAGCCGGGCTTCCAGGGCGCGCAGCCGGCCGTGGTCGGGACCGGTGGGGCTCATGACGTTCGGCACCTCTCGGATTCGGTGCCGGGGCGCGGGTGTGGGCCGCCCCGGGGCAGGGAGGGGGAGCGGAGGTCGGCGGCGCGGACGGTGCGGCGGGCGCCGGGGCGTGCTGAAGGGTGGGGCGGATCGTTCAGCGGCGGCGGGTGCGGGAGACCAGCACCAGGAAGCCGAGCGCCAGCACGATCGGGACGGCGTGCGAGACGCCGACCACGGTCAGCGGGCTGAGCAGTGCCAGCAGCGAGCCGCTCAGCAGCATCCCGGTGCCCATGCCGACGTTCTCGGCGGAGGCGAGGATGCCGAAGGCCTGGCCGCGCCGCTCGTCGGCGAGGGCCTGGATCCGGGTGGTGTAGGAGATCTCGGTGAAGCCGTCGCCGAGGCCGGCGCCGATCGCGACCAGCAGGAAGAGCGGGGTCGGGAGACCGGTGAAGACCAGGATGAAGCAGCCGGACATCAGGCAGGTGCCCAGCGCGAAGGCGCGCTCGCCGGGCTCGATTCCCCGCCGCAGCATGAACCGGGA
Organism: Kitasatospora sp. NPDC101235; assembly: GCF_044767505.1. Classification (NCBI taxonomy): domain Bacteria; kingdom Bacillati; phylum Actinomycetota; class Actinomycetes; order Kitasatosporales; family Streptomycetaceae; genus Kitasatospora; species Kitasatospora sp. NPDC101235. The sequence goes on along the minus strand of NZ_JBIWNZ010000019.1, from coordinate 102,173 downwards.
GACCAGTTGCTGGGCGCAGAGGTTGCCGATCGCCCAGGTGGCCCAGAAGGTGCCGAGCAGCGCGGCCGGGTTGCCGGGGGAGGACTGGTTGGCGAAGACCGGCAGGCTGATGTTGTGGGCGGCCGAGCCGAAGGCGTCCAGCAGCCGGATCCCCGCCATGGCGCCCACCACCGGAGCGGCCCGCAGGACGACCAGTGCCTGCCACCGGGGCCCGCGCTGCTTCGGTTCCGCCGCGGGCTCGTCCGGCCGGGCCGCGGGCTCGGCCGCCTGTGCGGACCGGGTGGGCAGCGGCAGTCGGAGCACCAGCGCCGCGAACAGCACGAAGCTGGCCGCGTCGATGAGCAGCGCGGCGCGGAACCCGGCCCAGGCCACCACCACGCCGGCGGACGCGAAACCGAGCACCATCGCGGTCGAACGGCAGCTCGCCATCAGGCTGTTGGCACGGGCCCGGCGCTCGGCGCCGACCATCTCGGGAATGCTGGTCCGCAGGGCGACCGCGCACACCGCGGCCGCGCCGCCGAGGATCAGTGCGAGCGGGTAGAGCACCGGAATGCGCGCCGACACCGGGGCGAGGGCGACCGCGACCAGCGCCAGCGCCTGGGCCAGGGCGCAGCCCGTCATCAGCCGCCTGCGCTCCAGCCGGGCCACCAGCCGCCCGGCGACCAGCCCGCCGCCGAGGCCGCCGGCCAGCCGCAGCACCAGGTACCCGGCGGTGCCGAGCGCGTTCCCGGCGGCCTCGTACGCGAACAGGCTCAGTGCGACCAGGTCGAGCTGGCTCCCGTACGTGGACAGGGCATCGCCTGCGGCCAGCCGGTAGAAGACCCGGGGCAGCTTGCTCGCGGACTGGCGCGGCGCTTCCAGTGCGGTGTCCGGCACCGTGTTCCCCCCGGGCATGCCGTATGGCGGCTCAGTGTGACATTGCGCTGCAACCTAGGGGTCAACGGGTGGGAGATCAATGCCGAGATCGTTTCCTGTCCGAAAGATCGCGTGTTCGGCCGACTTGCTGTCATCTTTCGCGCCACCCTGGCCAGTTGGCGGCGCGTGGCCGGAGGGGTCAGCGGCGTCCGAACAGCCTGCCGAGCCAGCCCCTGGCCGTGCGACCCTGCTCGGCGCAGTCGCACCGGGCGGACTTGGGCACCCCGGCCAGGACCTGCTCCACGTGCATCCCGCACCCGGCAAAGGTCGGCTTCCCGCAGGTGCGGCAGGCGACTCGTCGGCACATGTCGTTCTCCGTTCTCGAGGCCCCCAGGGGCGGGGCCACCTGGCCAATATACCCCACCCCGTATTCGTGATGTCGGATTCGTCCGGCCGCCGGGGCCGGGGCGGCGGCAGGGCGAACCGGCGTGTGGCGGGAAGGGGGAAGCCGTCAGGCCGTCTCGGGGCGGGCCGACGGGATCGCGTAGGTCAGCGTGGCGCTGGCGACCAGGACGTCGTCGGCGTCCAGCAGCTCGGCCAGCACCACGCACAGCCGACGCCCGAACTTGGCCGTCCGGGCGTGCACGCGCAGCGCCCCGGGCCGGGGCCGGTTGAGGAAGCTGATCTGCAGCGAGCTGGTCAGCGCCATCAGGGTGGGCCCGAGCCGGGCGTTGATCAGGAGGAACGCGGCCAGGTCGCACAGGCCGGCCTGCTCCGGCCCCGAGACGGTGCCGCCCGGTCGGGTGCGCAGCCGGTCGCCGTCCACCGCCATGGTCAGGGTGCGGCCGTCCACCTCGGTCACCCGGCAGGCGGCGTAGTCGGGGAACTGGCCGGCGATCAGGTCATTGAGCTGACCGGGGCCCAGGAGGACGTCGACGGTGGCGACCGCCGTGTTCGAGTCGGTGGTCATGGGGCTCAGCGTAACCGTCGGCCCGGCGGTACGCCGGGAGTGGTCCAGGCCTGCTTCCGGCCAGCTTCGTTTGCCGTGGTCATCCGTCAAGATCCGTTACAGGAAAGGGAATTGCGCATGTCGTGCCGGTGTCCACATGGCCGGAGCCGGTCGCTCCGGTGGTGCCGGGTGGCCGAATCGGCTCGGCACGATTCGTAAGGGACCTTGTTCGGCCCAAAATGCAGCACCTACGCTCCGAGGAAGTTCAGCGGAGCCGGTGCGGAGCTCCGCCGGCCGCTGGGGGGCGGCGTCTTTTCCTTGTGGTCGTCATGGAGGGCCTCGGTGGAAGCGGGCCCCCGGCCGCTCACACCCGACCGTGTCCTGCTTCAGACTCCATTCAGAAACGGGGTGTTGTGCCATGGGGATTTCCATTCTGGACGACGAGGCGGTGGTGGTCCGCACTCCCGACGAGTTCCTGGCGATGCCGGAGGAGTACCGGGAGATCGCGATCCGCGGCATGGTGGTCAACACCGAAGGAGAGCTCTCCGGCGGAGACGACTACGTGCAGGTCTTCCTGCCGCTGGCCCCTGACGCGGAGGAGCGGCAGGTCTGCGCCGAGCGCGCCGCCGAGGAGTACGACCACTACAAGATCGGCAAGCGGGTCCTCGCGGAGATCGGCGTGGACACCACCTACATGGAGTCGCAGACGCTGGCCGAGCGGAACCTCTTCCGCGCCCAGGAGTTCCACAACTGCACCACCTGGGCCGAGCGCGGGATCTTCTCCTACATCGGGGAGGAGACCGCGATGGTGATGATCTCCGAGTTCGCGCAGAGCAGCTACCGGCCCTGGGCGGACGCGGTGCGCACGATCATCCTCGACGAGAAGGTGCACATCGCCCACGGCGCCCGGGTGTGCCGCAACCTCGCCGCCACCGACGACGGCCGCGAACAGCTCCAGCAGGCCCTGGACCGGCTCTGGCCGACCTTCGTCCGGATCTTCGGCAGCCCGCGCTCCGAGCGCGCCAAGCTGGCCGTCCGCTTCGGCCTGCGGCAGACCACCAACGGCCAGGCCTGCGACCTGTGGCGCGAGAAGGTCACCCCGCGCATCAAGAACCTGGGTCTGCGCCTCCCGGAGTAGCAGGAGCAGCAGCACGCCGATCCCGCGACCCCCGAGGAGCCCACCGCCATGGCCACACCCGTCACCATCGAACAGCGCCCGCTGAGCCGACGCGAGGCGAAGGCGCGCACCGCCGAACTCATCGCCGACCGGCCCGACCTGGCCGAACGGCTGCACCGGCTGCGCCGGTTGGGGCGCGAGGTCCGCTCCTGCGAGGTCCACCTCACCAACGCCTGCAACATCCGCTGCAAGGGCTGCTGGTACTTCGAGGGCGGCTTCGACACGGCCGTCAAGGAACTGTCGGACCTGGACCGCATCCGGGCGTTCGCCCGCAAGCTGGCCGACGACGGCGTCAACCAGGCCACCCTGATCGGCGGCGAGCCCACCCTGGTCCCGCGTCGGGTCGAGGCCTTCGTCGAACAGCTGCCGTACATCACCATCTCCACCAACGGCCTGCGCCCGATGCCCAAGCAGGGCTTCGAGAAGATCGCCATCGCGGTCAGCATCTTCGGCGGCGGCCCGCTCGACGACGACCTGCGCGCGATCCGGGTCAACGGCTCGAAGTTCACCGGCCTGTTCGACACCGCGCTCTCGCACTACCGCGACGACCAGCGGGTGCTGTTCATCTACGCGCTCTCCGAGGCCGGCGTCGAGCACATCGAGCCCACCGTGCGGAAGATCGCCGAGAACGGCAACATCGTCACCTTCAACTTCTACAGCGAGCACGGCACCGAGACCCCACTGAAGATCGCCAACGAGCAGCGGGTGCTGGACGAGGCGCAGCGGGTCAAGGAGCTGTACCCGCAGGCGGTGGTGAGCCACCCGTACTTCATCCGGACCCTGGTGACCGGCCGGACGCACTGGGGCGGCCGGTTCGGCTACGACGTCTGCCCCAGCCTCAGCGTCGACGCCCCCGAGCACGAGGAACGGGTCGCCAACGGCAACCCGGTCATCCCCGGCTTCAACGTCTGGGGCGCCGATTACGAGTCGCTCCAGTTCTGCTGCACCTCCGGCGACTGCGGCGGCTGCCGGGACAGCCAGGCCGTCTACAGCTGGCTGGTGGTCAGCGCGAACCGCTTCCTGGACGACGCCGCCCGGCTGGAGCAGTGGCTGGACATCGCCGAGAGCTACTGGCGGCAGTGGCACTGGGCCCCCTACCACGCCACCAAGGCCGGCACCGCGGCCTGAGCCCGCCGCCGCCCACCGCCCGTACGTCCACCCCGCACCGCCACCGCCGCCCCGCGCGGACGAGGAGAGTCATGCCCGACACACTGGACCGCACCGCCATCGAGACGTTCGTCGTCGACGCCCTGGTCGACCTCGGCGTCGAACGCGAGGACATCGTCGACGCCGCCGCCCTGGACGAGCTGGAGATCGACTCGCTCGACATGGTCGAGCTCAGCCAGTCCATCCGCAAGCAGCTGGGCATCCCGGTGAAGCCGAAGGACTTCGACCAGCTGTACACCGTCGGCGAGGTGCTCGCCCTGTGCCGCAAGAAGGCCGGTCTGGAGTGAGGCCCCGGGCCGTCGTCACGGGCCTGGGCGCGGTCACCCCGCTGGGCGTGGGCGCCGACGAGCTGCACCGGCGCGCCGTCGCCGGCGAGAGCGGGCTCGCCGACGGGCTCGGACTGTGCCGGGACTTCCGGCCCTCCGACCACCTGTCGCGCCAGCAGATCCGCCGCACCGACCGCTTCACCCAGCTCGCGCTCGTCGCCGCCGCCGAGGCCCTGGCCCAGGCGGGATGGACGGACGGCCCGCCGCCCTACCCCGCCGAGCGGATCGCCTGCGTGGTGGGCTGCGCACTCGGCGGGACGGCGAGCTTCGAGAGCCAGGCCGAGGTGCTCCGGCAGCAGGGCGGGGAGTTCGTCTCCCCGCTCATGGTGCCCGCCATGATGGCCAACGCCGCGGCCTCGCAGATCGCCCAGCGCCACGGCTTCCGGGGCGAGGCGCTCTGCCTGGCCTCGGCGTGCAGCAGCGCGACCCAGGCGATCGGCACCGCCCTGCTGCTGCTCGCGGCCGGCGCGGCCGACGCGGTGGTGGTCGGCGGCGCCGAGGCGTCCACCTCCGACCTGGTACGGGCTGCCTTCCGGACCGCCGGGGCGCTGTCCGAGAGCGGCCGGTCGGTGCCCTTCGACCGCGACCGGGACGGCCTGCTGATCGGCGAGGGCGCCGGGATCCTGGTGCTGGAGACCGAGGCCGGCGCGGCCGCCCGGGGCGCCACCGTGCTCGGCGAGGTGCTCGGCTACGGCGCCACCTGCGACGCCCACCACCTCACGGCCCCGGACCCGACCGGCGAGCCCGCGGCCCGCGCCGTCACCCTGGCGCTCGACGCGGCCGGCGTCACCCCCGGCCAGCTCGGCTACCTCAACGCGCACGGCACCGGGACCGTCCTCAACGACCAGTCGGAGTGCGAGGCGCTGCGGCTGGCACTCGGACCGGCCGTGGAAGCCGTCCCGCTGTCCTCCACCAAGTCCTGCACCGGCCACCTCTTCGGCGCGGCCGGCGCGGTGGAGGCCGTCGCCACCCTGCAGGCGCTGCGCCACGCCACCGCCCCGCCCACCGTCGGGCTGCGCGAGCCGGACGAGAAGCTCGGCCCGCTGAACCTGATCCGCCGCGCCACCCCGCTCGCCGCCCCCGCCCTGCCCGGCGGCCGCCGGGTCGGGCTCTCCACCTCCTTCGGGTTCGGCGGGCACAACGCGGCCCTGGTGCTGGCGGCGGCCGACGCCCTCGGTACGACGAAAGGCCAGGAGTGATGCTCGGCTTCGACGGACGCCGCTATCTGATCACCGGGGTGCTCAACGAGGACTCCATCGCCTGGCACACCGCCAGGGCGCTCCAGGAGGCGGGCGCGGAGGTCCTGCTCACCGGCTTCGGCCGGGCCCGGCGGATCACCGAGAAGGCGGCGAGCGTCCTGCCCCGCCCGACCGACGTGCTGGAGCTGGACGTCACCAGGCCCGAGGACTTCGCCCGGCTGGTCAAGGAACTGGAGCAGCGCTGGGGCGGGGTCGACGGCGTGCTGCACGCCGTCGCGGCCGCCCAGCAGACGGCGCTGAGCGGCAACTTCCTCACCACCCCGCCGGAGGCCGCCGGCCTCGCGCTGCGCACCGCCGCCGTCTCACTGCACTCGCTGGCCACCGCACTCGCCCCGCTGCTCAGCGCGGACGGGCGGCGCGGCAGCGTCGTCGGGCTGGACTTCGACGCCACCGGCGCCTGGGCCGGCTACGACTGGATGGGGGTGAGCAAGGCGGCCCTCGGCGCGGTCTGCCGGTACCTGGCGATGTACCTCGGCCCGTCCGGCATCCGGGTCAACCTGGTGGCGGCCGGCCCGGTGGAGACCGTCGCCGGGCAGGCGATCAGCACCTTCGACCGGATCGCCGACCGCTGGCAGGCCGAGGCCCCGCTCGGCTGGGACCGCACCGACCCCGCCGTGGTGGTCGGGCCGGTGCTGTTCCTGCTCTCCGACCTCGCCGCGACCGTCAGCGGGGAGATCCTGCACGCGGACGGCGGGATGCACGCCGTCCGGATGGGCACCGGCCCGGCCTTCGCCGAAGGAGGCGCGGCATGACGGCCGCCATCGTCGGCGTGGGCGCCGCACTGCCCGAACGCGTCGTCCCCAACACGCACTTCGAGCGGATCGGCGCCTCCCCGGAGTGGATCGTCAAGCGGACCGGCATCGAGGAACGCCGCTTCCTCGCGCCGGAGGGCCGGCTCGCCGACCTCGCGGTGGCCGCCGCCGAGCAGGCGCTGCGCAGCTCCGGGCGCGCCGCCGGGAGCATCCGGCACGTCGTGGTCGCCACCATCACCCCGGACCGGGTCACCCCCGGGGTGTCGGTGGAGGTCGCCGCCCGGCTCGGCATGCCGCAGGCCACGGCCTTCGACCTGCACGCGGCCTGCGCCGGCTTCGTCTACGGCCTGGACCACGCCGCCGCACTGATCGAGACCGGCCGGGCCGAGGTGGTGCTGGTCTGTGGCGCCGACGCGCTGACCCGGATCACCGACCACGAGGACCGCGGCACCGCGGTGCTGCTGGCCGACGGCGCCGGCGCCGCCGTGGTCGCCGACGTGCCCGGCGCGCCCGACCCGTGCTTCTCGCTCGGCAGCGACGGCGAGCAGATCCCGCTGCTCTACGCCGACCGGGAGGACCGCAAGCTGCGGATGGACGGCCGGGAGGTGTTCGACCACGCAGTGGAGAAGATGTCCGCCGCCACCCGGGAGGTGCTCGCCCGGCGCGGCCTGACCTGCGAGGACCTCGACCTGTTCGTCGCCCACCAGGCCAACGCCCGGATCGTGCGCGCGGTCGGCAAGGAGGTGGGGCTGCCCCCGGAGCGGCTCTACCTCAACGTCCACCGGGTCGCCAACACCTCGGCGGCCTCGATCCCGCTGGGCCTGACCCACGCCCGCGAGGAGGGCCTGTTGGACGGCCCGAAGCTGCTCGGCCTCGCCGCGTTCGGCGCGGGCATCACCTGGGGCGCCGGGCTGATCGGCTGGCGGCCGGGCGCCGGTGCCGACGCCGACGGGGCGGCACGGACGTGAAGGCCCCCCGGTTCCCCGTGATCGCCGAGATCGCCGCGTCGGACGGGGCCCGGCTCACCGTCCGGGCGCTGGCCCGGCCGGAACCGGCCGCCCCGGTGGTGATCGTCCTGCCGGCGATGGGGACGGCCGCCCGGCACTACACCCCGCTGGTCCGCGCGCTGCACGCGGCCGGGCTCAGCGTGGCCACCTGCGACCTGCGCGGCCACGGCGAGAGCCGCCCGGTGCCGCGGCGCGGTGTCGCCTTCGGCTTCCGCGAGCTGGTGGAGCACGACTTCGGGGCGGTGCTCGACGCGGTGGCCGGGGCGTTCCCGGGTGCGCCGCGCCTCCTGCTCGGGCACAGCCTGGGCGGGCAGCTCGGCCTGGTGCACTGCGGCGTCTTCCGGCCCCGGCTCGCCGGCGCGGTGCTGGTGGCCAGCGGATCGGCGTGGTACCGGACCTTCGGCGTCCGGGCGGGCCTGAAGCGGCTGGCACTGAGTCAGTTCTCGATCGTCGCCTCGGCGGCGGTCGGCCACTGGCCGGGCGAGCGGTTCGGCTTCGGCGGCCGCGAGTCGGCCCGGCTGATGCGGGACTGGGCGCGGCAGATGCGCACCGGCCGCTACCGGGTGCGCGGCGCGGCCACCGACTACGAACGGGCGCTGGCCCGGGTCGACCTGCCGGTGCTGGCGGTGGACGTGCAGGGCGACGAGCTCGCGCCGCCGCGGGCCGTCGACCACCTGTGCGCCAAACTGCGCTCGGCCCGGGTGGAGCGCTGGAGCTACACCGCCGAGCAGGCGGACGGCCGTGCGCTGGACCACTTCCGCTGGATCCGGCACAACCGCGGGCTGGTGGAGCGGATCGCCCCCTGGATGCTCGCCACGGCCGCAGGGGCCGGGGAGAGCGTTGCTCCGCATGGCGGTGTCCGCCCGACCGTATGAGGATCCGAACCGAGCCCCACCGCCCCGAGGAGCGCCCGCATGTCCGCCGTCCCCGCCCCGTCCGGCAGAAGCTCCGGCCAGCCGCACGACCTTCCGGACCTGCCGCACGGCATTCCCGACCTGCTCACCGCGACCGCCGCGCGCCGTCCGGAGCACCCCGTCCTGCGACTCGACCAGGAGGTGCTGAGCTTCGCCGACCTGGACGCGCGCAGCTCCCGGGCCGCGCACTGGCTGGCCGCGCTCGGCGTCGCGCCCGGCGACCGGGTGGCCGTGCTGCTGCCCAACGTGCCGGACTTCGCGGTGCTGTACTACGGCATCCTGCGCGCCGGGGCGGTGGTCGTACCGATGAACCCGCTGCTGAAGGCCCGGGAGATCGAGCACTGCCTCGCCGACGCCGGAGCCGCCCTGCTGCTCGCCTGGCACGCGGGTGCCGAGCAGGCGGTCGAGGGTGCGCAGCGCACCGGCACCCGGCTGGTCGCCGTCGAGCCGGCCGCCCTCGCCGCGACGCTCGCGCAACACCCGGCCGGCCTGCCGGCGACCGGGGGACGCGGGGGAGAGGACACCGCGGTCATCCTCTACACCTCCGGCACCACCGGGGCCCCCAAGGGCGCCGAGCTGACCCACCGCAACATCGTGTGCAACATCCGGGCCGGCGTCCAGGTGCTGGGGCTGGTCGAGGGAGACGTGATCTTCGGCGGGCTGCCGCTGTTCCACTCCTTCGGCCAGGTGATCGGCCTGAACTGCGCGGTGGCCGTCGGGGCGTGCCTGACCCTCGTGCCGCGCTTCGACCCGTCGGCCGCGCTCTCGGTGATCCGGCGCGACCGGGTGAGCGTCTTCCTCGGCGTCCCGACCATGTACACCCTGATGCTGACCCACCCGCAGCGCGCCGGGCACGACGTCTCCTCGCTGCGGGTGTGCCTGTGCGGGGGCGCGCCGATGCCGCCGGAGGTGCTGCGCGGCTTCGAGGCCGACTTCGGCTGCGTGGTGCTGGAGGGCTACGGGCTGTCCGAGTCCTCGCCGCTGGCCTGTGCCAACCGGAGCGACCGGGAGCGGACCGCGGGCACCATCGGCATCCCGATCGAGGGGGTGCGGATGCGGATCGTCGACGAGTCCGGCAAGGAGGTGCCGGACGGCACGGTCGGCGAGGTGGTGATCCGGGGCCACAACGTGATGAAGGGCTACTGGCGCCGGCCGGACACCACCGCGCAGACCGTCCGGGACGGCTGGCTGCACACCGGGGACCTCGGCACCCGCGACGAGCGGGGCGACTTCCGGATCGTCGACCGCCGCAAGGACGTCATCATCCGCGGCGGGTTCAACGTCTACCCGAGGGAGGTGGAGGACGTGCTGTACGAGCACCCTGCGGTGGCCGAGGCCACGGTGATCGGCGTCCTCCACCCCACCCACGGCCAGGAGGTGGCCGCAGCCGTGGTCCTGCGCGAGGGCGCGTCGGCGACCGTGGAGGAGATCCGCGGCTTCGTCCGGGAGCGGGTGGCCCCGCACAAGTACCCGCGGCTGGTCTGGACGGTCGACGCGCTGCCCAAGGGACCGACCGGAAAGATCCTCAAGCGTGAGGTGGTCGTGCCCGAGCGGGGCTGACCGGCGCCGGCGGGAGGGCGGCCCGGCCGGGCCGCCCCCGGGGTGTCAGAGCACCCGGCGCATCCAGCCGTGGACGTCCTCGGCGCGCCCGTACTGGATGTCCAGCATGTGCTCGCGGATCGCGAGGGTCTGCTTGCCGGGCGCGCCGTTGCCGATGGTGAACTCGTAGCCCTCGCCCTTGAACCCGACGATCGGGGTGATCACCGCGGCGGTCCCGGCGGCGAACACCTCGGTGATCGTGCCGTCGGCGGCACCGGTCCGCAGCTCGGAGAGGGTGATCGAACGCTGCACCGGGGTCAGCCCGAACTCGCCTGCCAGGGCCAGGATCGAGTCCCGGGTCACCCCGTCGAGGATGTTGCCGAGCGCGGGGGTGACCAGCTCGCCGGCCGAGGTGACCAGGCACAGGTTCATCGTGCCGGACTCCTCCAGGTCGCCCTCGCCGCCGGTGTCGTCCAGGAACAGCACCTGGTCGCAGCCGTTCTTCCGGGACTCGATCTGCGCGGCCAGGCTGGAGGCGTAGTTGCCGCCGCACTTGGCGGCGCCGGTGCCGCCCCGCCCGGCGCGGGTGTAGTTGCTGCTGACCCAGAGCGTGATGCCGGTGACGCCGCCGGCGAAGTACGGGCCGGCCGGGCCGGCGATGACCGAGTAGGTGATCCGCTCCGCGGGCCGGACGCCGAGGAAGGCCTCCGAGGCGAACATGAACGGCCGAAGGTAGAGGCTCTTCTCGTCGGCGGAGCCCGGCACCCACGCCTCGTCCGCGCGCACCAGCTCCTCGACGCTGGTGAGGAAGTCCTCCTCCGGCAGCACCGGCAGGGCGAGCCGCTCCGCGGAGCGGACGAAGCGGCGGGCGTTGAACTCCGGGCGGAACAGCCAGACGCTGCCGTCGGCGTGGCGGTAGGCCTTCAGCCCCTCGAAGATCTCCTGGGCGTAGTGCAGCACGGCGGCGCTCGGGTGCAGCGAGTACGGCACCAGCGCGGAGACCTTGCGGTCGTGCCAGCCCTCGGCGGGCGTCCAGGTGGCCGAGGCCATGTGGTCGGTGAAGAACTTGCCGAACCCCGGCGCGGCGAGGATGGTGCGTCGCTCCTCCTCGGGGACGGGATCGGTCGTCCGGAACAGAGAGAAAGCGCGACTCATCGTCAACTCCTCGAAACCGCGGTGGAATCCGTGCGAACTGGCGCCAATGACCGGCGCCATACCCGTCATGCTAACGGTCGTCAGCCGGACGTGATACGGCGCGACCCGGCCGAGCCCGGAGCCGTCGGCTCCCGAGGGGGCCGACGGCTCCGAGGCGGCGCCCTGCCGGTGGCCGGAGCGGAGGCCGCTTCGAGCGCCGTCCGGCCGTCGTCGGGCCGGGCCCGGTCCGCCGCCAAACCGGGTGCCGGCACACAGGGGCTCGAACGGCGGTGCGTATTCACTCGGATGCTTAGCGTGATATGCCGTCCGGGCGGAGGCGTGAGCAGGGTGGTTTCAGCCCCTTTACCTCCTTGAAAGGGCAGGAACCATGGGCATATCGCTGTCCCGCCACTCGATCCCCTCCGCCGCCACGGTGGCGTTCGCGACCTGTCTGGTCGCCGCCACGGTGTCACCCGCGCTGGCCGCCGAAACCGGTGAAAGGCCGGGCGGCAGGGTGAAGCCGACGGTGGTCCTGGTCCACGGCGCGTTCGCCGACGCCTCCGGCTGGAGCGACGTCGTCGAACGTCTCCTGGACGACGGGTTCCAGGTCGTCGCCCCGCCCAACGAGCTGCGTGGCCTGGCCAACGACGCCGCCAACGTGGCCAGTGTGCTCAAGAGCATCAGTGGCCCGATCGTGCTGGCCGGCCACTCCTACGGCGGAGCCGTCATCAGTCAGGCCGCCGCCGGGAACCCGAACGTGAAGGCTCTTGTCTACGTGTCGGCGCTCATGCCCGACGTGGGCGAATCGCCGGCCGAGCTGTCGGCGAAGTTCACGGGCAGCGACCTCGCCGCCGCGCTCAACGCCGTTCCCTACACGGGCCGCGGCGGCAGCGGGACCGACCTGTACATCAAGGCCGAGAAGTTCCGCTCCGTCTTCGCCGCGGACCTGCCCGAGTCCCGGACCCGGCTGATGGCCGCCGAGCAGCGCCCGGTCGCCGAGGCCGGGTTCGCGGAGAAGGCCACCGCCGCCGCCTGGCGCGACATCCCGTCCTGGGCCGTCGTCTCCCGGCAGGACAGGGCCCTCGCCCCCGACCTGGAGCGCTTCGGGGCCAAGCGCGCCAGGTCGCGCACCGTCGAGATCGACTCCTCGCACGTGTCGATGATCTCCCACCCCGACGTGGTGTTCCGCCAGATCCGCGAGGCCGCGGACACCATCGGTGACGCCGCGGCCCCGGCCGAGCTCGCGGCGACCGGTTCCCACGGTCAGGCCGTCGCCGCGGTCGGCGCCGTCGCCGCCGCCGCCGCGCTCGTGTCCGGCTCGGTGCTCACCCGCATCGCCCGCCGGCGCGGCACCCGCTGAGCAGTCGGCCCGGCCAGGCTGCCGGCGGCCCCGGGACTTCCGTCCCCCGGCCGTCGGAGCCCGGCCGGGCCCTCTTTCGTGACCGGACGGCATGTCGCGCGGCGCCGGCCTGCGGCCCGCCGTGATCGACGAGGCGGGTGCGGGGAGCGGTGTTCCTTGATCGCGGGTCACCGCACCTGGTCCGCCGGTGCCGCGGCGAAGTCGCGCAGGACGGCCCAGACGGCGGCGGGCTGTTCCTCCTGGGCGAAGTGCCCGGCGTCGGCGATCACCGCGGTGGTGAGGTTGCGGACGCCCGCGGCGCGCAAACCCCGGGCGTAGGCCTCGATGTCGCCGCCCTCGCGGTCGCCCCGGACGTACAGCAGCGGTGTGTCGACGGGGTCGCCGGCGGCCTCGGCGTTGTCCCGGGCGTCCTGGGGGAAGGCGCGGTACAGGTCGAATCCCGCGGTGAGCGCGGCGGGGCTCTCGTAGGCGGCGGCGTGGGCCGCGCGGGACTCGGCGGTGATCCGGCGGGGGTCGGCGGACAGGACGTCGTAGAAGTAGTCGAAGTACGCCGCCTGCCGGCCCTGGACGAGGGTCTCGGGCAGGTCGGGGACCGCGTGCAGGCCGAAGTGCCAGATGTACGGGTTGTGCAGGACCTCGTTCCACGGGTCGACGCCGGGGATCACGGTGTTCAGCACGGCGACGCGGTCGACGCCGGTGAACCGGCGCAGGTAGGCGTAGGCAGCCATCCCGCCGGCGTCGTGGCCGACCAGGGTGGTGCCGGTGAGGCCGAGCTCCCGGACCAGCGCGTGGACCACCTCGGCCAGTCGGCGCTTCGACCCGCCCTCGACCGCCCCGGTGGAACCGCCGGTCCCGGGCAGGTCGACGGCGATGGTCCGTGCCTCGTCGCCGGCGGCCGCCATCACGCCCAGCCAGGTCCGCCAGGACTCCGGCCAGCCGTGCAGGAACAGGTAGGGGCGGCCCCCGGTGGGGCCGGACTCCACCACGTGGAGCGAGAGGTCACCGATCGCCACGGTCGAGTGGCGCAGCTCAATAGACATGATTCATGTCTATCAAACGACATGTGACATGTCTATTGACTAGGCTGGCCCCATGAGCGGCGACAACGACCGACCGGGCGCACCGGACCGACCGGCCTTCGAACGCGGCACCGGCTTCCTGCTGGCGCGGCTGGGCTCCCTCACGGCGCGCTCCTGGGCGGGCTTCCTCGGCGAGCACCGGCTGACCCAGAGCCAGTACGCCGTGCTCGTCGCCCTCGACCGGCACGGCCCGGTGGTCCAGCGGCGGCTGGCCGAACTCGTCGCCGTGGACGCCCGCAACCTCGTCCCGGTCCTCGACCAGTTGGCGGACCGGCAACTGCTCGAACGCCGTCCGCACGACACCGACCGCCGCCGCCGCGTCGTCAACCTGACCGACCGGGGGAGCACCCTGGTCGGGACGATCGCCGCCGCGGCCGCCGCCGAACAGGACCGGTTCCTCGACGCCCTGACCGCGGCCGAACGCGAGCACCTCAACGGCCTGCTCCGACGGCTCTACGCCGCGCACGTGCCCGCCGACGGCCCCGGGTAGCGGCCGGCGGCGAGCGCGCTGGGGCTCCGCCCCGGTCAGGCGTGCGGGACGAGGGCGACCGGGCAGCGCACGTGGTGGATCGCGGCGTGCGCGACCGGGCCGAGGTGGACGCCGAGCAGGGTGCGGCGGATGCGGCGGCCGACCACGAGCAGCCGGGCCTCGGATGCCGCGTCCACCAGGGCGGCGGAGGGGCTGCCCTGGACCAGGTCGGCGGTCACCGGCACCTCGGGGTGGCGCTCCCGCCAGGGGTCCAGCCGTTCGGCGAAGAGGGTCCGCTCGACCACGGAGAGCTCGCCCTTCAGCCCGCCGGTGGCCTGGAGCGCCATGTACTCGTTGGTGACCGGTGGCGACCAGACGTGCACCACCCGAAGCGGCGTCCGGCGCCGGGAGGCCGCGTCGAAGGCGAAGGCCAGCACGTCGTCCGTCGGATGGGCCAGATCGAGGCCCACCAGCACCGGGCCCTCGGACTCGACCGGCTCCGCCCGGACCAGCACCACCGGGCAGCCGGCCCGGCGCAGCACCTCCTGGCTCACCGAGCCGACCAGGAAGCCGCGCACCGCGCCCAGGCCGCGTGAGCCCAGGACGAGCAGCGAGGCCGAGTTCGCGGCCGCGTGCAGCGCCTCGGCCGGATCGGTCGGGACGATCGCCGAGGTGACCGGCCCGTCACCGGCCAGCGCGCGCAACTCCTCCGCCCGGCGCGCCAGTCGGTCCATCGCGTTCCGGTAGGTCTCCTCGCTGCCGACCACGTCCCGGTGCGGCCACGGCCAGGCCTGCAGGAGGTCGAGCGGGCAGGCACGGCGCCGCGCCTCGCGGGCGGCCCACTCGGTGGCGGCGAGGCTCTCGGGCGAGCCGTCGAATCCGACGACGACGGGTCCGGTCATGGTCTGCTCCTCATGCGCGCAGCGCGTCCAGAGCGGCGTTCAGCCGCTGCGCGGCCTCGTCCGCGACCTCGCCCAGCCCGCCGCCGGGCCCTGCCAGGGTGACCATCGTCTGCGGGTCGACGGCCTCCACCACCGTGGCGTCGCCGTCCGCCCGGACCACCACGTTGCAGGGCAGCAGCAGCCCGATACGGCGGTCGGCCTGGAGCGCGCGGTGGGCGAGGGCGGGGCTGCAGGCGCCGAGGATCAGGTAGTCCTCGACCTCCACACCGATCTTCTCGCGCAGGGTCGCCCGGACGTCGATGGTGGTCAGGACACCGAAGCCCTGTTCCCTGAGTGCGGCGGTGACCGCCTCCACCGCCTGCGCGAACGGCCGGTCGAGCCGTACACCGAGACCGTAGTCCATGGTTCCTCCGTAAGAGTCCGGGCGGCCCCAGTATCGACGGGCGCCGTGCCCGCCGCCTCCCGGAGCGGACCGCGGCATGGTGCCGGCGGCGTGGTGTCGGCCGGCGGGTCGACCAGCCGTGGTGGGTGCCGGGGTGGTACCGGGGTACTACGGGCGCGCCGATGATCGGCCCCCGGTACCACGGATCGGAGCCGATCCCGCACGTAGCGTGGAGGGCGAGGGTGGCCGGGACGGACCGGCCCCGGAGCACAGAGGTGAGCGATGATCGAGGCGCACCGGCTGACGAAGCGGTACGGGGAGAAGACCGCCGTGGACGGGCTGGACTTCACGGTCCGGCCGGGGACGGTGACGGGCTTCCTCGGGCCGAACGGCGCGGGCAAGTCCACCACGATGCGGATGATCGTCGGGCTGGACGCGCCCACCAGCGGTTCGGTGCGGGTGAACGGCCGCCGGTACGCCGAGCACGCGGCGCCGCTCCAGGAGGTCGGCGCGCTGCTGGAGGCGAAGTCGATCCACCCGGGCCGCTCGGCCTTCAACCACCTGATGGCCCAGGCCCACACCCACGGCATCCCGCGCCGCCGGGTCGAGGAGGTCATCGAGCTGACCGGGCTGTCCTCGGTGGCCCGCAAGCGGGCCGGGGCGTTCTCGCTCGGCATGGGCCAGCGGCTCGGCATCGCCTCGGCCCTGCTGGGAGACCCGGCCACGGTGATGCTGGACGAGCCGGTGAACGGCCTCGACCCCGAGGGCGTCCGGTGGATCCGCAACCTGCTCACCTCGCTCGCCGCCGAGGGCCGCACGGTCTTCGTGTCCTCGCACCTGATGAGCGAGATGGCCCTGGTCGCCGACCACCTGATCATCGTCGGGCGGGGCCGGCTGCTGGCCGACACCACCGTGCAGGAGCTGGTCCACCGGGCCGGCGGCGACGTGGTCAAGGTGGTCAGTGCCGACCCGCCCCGGCTGCGCACCGCGCTGGCCGGCCCCGGTGTCGAGATCACCGGCCGGGCGGGCTCGGAGGAACTGCTGGTCACCGGGCGCACGGCCCGTGAGATCGGCCTGACCGCCGCCGAGCAGGGCATCGCCCTCTTCGAGCTCACCCCCCGGACGGTCTCCCTGGAGGAGGCGTTCATGGAGCTGACCCGCGACGCCGTCGAGTACCACGGCACCACCGCCACGGCGCCCGCCGGCACCGTCGGCACCGAGACCTCGAGGAGCGCGGCATGAGCGCCATCGCACCGAGCCCGACGTCCGCTTCCGCCGATCCGCGGCCCGCGCGTCCCGTGTACAAGGTGACCGCGGCCCGGGTGCTGCGCTCCGAGTGGGCGAAGTTCTGGTCGCTGCGCTCCAGCTGGATCACCCTCGGCCTGGCCCTGTTCTTCCTGGTCGCCTTCGGCCTGATCGCCGCCTACCAGTTCAAGTCGCGGATGACCTCGGGCCGCCCGATGGACCGGGACTTCGCGGGCGCGAGCACACTGAGCCTGTCCCTGTTCGGCACCAACTTCGCCCAGCTGGCGCTCGGCGTCCTCGGTGTGCTGGTCGCCGCCGGGGAGTACTCGACGGGCATGATCCGCTCCACCCTGGCCGCCGTGCCGCGCCGGCTGCCGGTGCTCTGGTCCAAGGCCGCCGTGTACTGGCTGATCGCGCTGGTCCTCGGCACCGTCGGAGTGTTCGCGGTCTTCGTGGCCGACAGCGGGGTCCTCTCCGGCACCCGCGTGGCGATGACCCTGTCCGACGCCGGGGTGGTGCGCGGCCTGCTGGGCGCCGGGCTCTACCTGGCCATGGTCGGCGTGATCGGCGTGGCGCTCGGCGCGCTGCTGCGCTCGGTGGCCGGCGGCATCGCGGTCCTGGTGGCCACGCTGATGCTGATCCCCGGGCTGACCGCGCTGCTTCCCAGCTCCTGGCAGAGCCACCTCAGCCCCTATCTGCCCAGCCACGCGGGGGAGGCGATGTTCGCCCTGCACCACGACTCGACCACGCTCTCGCCGACGGTCGGCCTGGCGGTCTTCCTCGGCTGGACGGTCCTCGCCCTCGGCGCGGCGGCCGTGCGGCTGGTGCGCACCGACGCCTGAGAGACTCGATGGGGAGGACATCCGTCGCGGCGCCGGGAACAACCGGCGCCGCAACGCGCGACCACGACAGCCCGGCCGACAGGGAGGCGCCACCGGTGAGCGAGCACACCACCGCGACGAGCCCGTTCGCGGCCGCCGGCGCACCCCGCGCCGGTACACCCTCCGTCGGCACGCCGCCCGCCGAGACCCTGTCCGGCCACCCCCTGTTCGCCCGCCTGGCCCGGCTCGGCCAGCGGCTGCGCCAGGCGGACCGCGACCACCCCTGGGTGCTCGACGCCGCGGTGGTGGCCGCCGTCTTCCTGGTGTTCTGCCTGCCCGACCTGGTCCCCGGCCACGTCGAGGGCGGCCCGCGCGAGCACCGGTTCGTGCTCGCCCGCCTGCCGCTGCCGCAGACGGTGGCCCTGCAGGCCGGCCTGGTGCTGCCGCTGCTGTGGCGCCGCCGTCGGCCCACGGCGGCCTTCGCCGCGATCATGGCGGTGTTCGTCCTGCAGTGGTCGCTGGACGTCGGTCTGCGCGCCGATGCCGCGCTGCTGGTCGCCCTCTACAGCCTCGCGTTGCACGGCCGGCTGCGACACCTGGCGTGGTCCTGCGCGGCCATGGCGGTGGCCGTCGCCGTGGTCGCCGTGGCCGTCTCCGGTGGTGGGCTGCCGGTCGGGGACGCGCTGTTCTTCCTGTTCAGCGCCGCGACGGCGGCCGTGGCACTGGGCATCGCCGTGCGCGTCCGGCGCGCCCAGCTCGCCGGGCTGCGCGAACGCGCCGCCCGGCTGGAGATCGAGCGCGACCAGCGCAGCAGGCTCGCGGCCGCCACCGAACGTACCCGGGTGGCCCGGGAGATGCACGACATCATCGGCCACAACCTGTCCGTCATCGTCACCCTGGCCGACGGCGGCGCGTACGCGGCGCAGGCCGCCCCCGAGCGCGGCCGGGAGGCACTGCTGCTGATCGGCGACACCAGTCGGCAGGCGCTCGGTGAACTGCGGCGGATGCTCGGCGTGCTGCGCGACCAGGGCGACCAGTCCGCCGAGTTCACCCCGCAGCCCGGTATCGCCGACCTCGACGGGCTGTGCGCCCGGATCCGCGCCGCCGGTCCACAGGTCGTCTACACGGCCGCCGGCGCCCTGGACCGGCCGGACCGCGGCGTCCAGCTGATGGCCTACCGCATCGTCCAGGAGGCGCTCACCAACGCCCTCAAGCACGCCGGCCCCGAGACCCGCGCCCACGTGACCGTGACCGTCGGCCCCGACCGGCTGCGGGTGCGCGTCGAGGACACCGGCCTACCCGGCGGCTCCCGCTGGCACGGGCGCACCCAGGGCCACGGCCACGGCCACGGACTCGCCGGGATACGCGAACGCGCGGCCCTGTACGGGGGGACGGTCACGGCGGGCCCCGGCCCCGGTGCGGGATGGACCGTGGAGGCCGTGCTGCACCTCACCCCAGACCCGGACCTCACTCCAGGCCTCGACCTCACCCCCGGCCCGGACCTCACCCTCGACCCGACAGGCGGCCCGACGTGACCACCGTCCTCATCGTGGACGACCAGCCCTTGCAGCGCTACGGCTTCCGCATGCTGCTGGAGAGCCAGCCCGACACCGAGGTCGTCGGCGAGGCAGCCCACGGCGGCGAGGCCGTCCGGCTGGCCGCCGACCTGCGGCCCGACGTCGTCCTGATGGACATCCGGATGCCCGGCATGGACGGCATCGAGGCCACCCGCCGGATCGTCGCCACGGGCGGACGCTCCCGCATCCTGGTGCTGACCACCTTCGACCTCGACGAGTACGCGCACGCCGCGCTGCGCGCCGGCGCCAGCGGCTTCCTGCTCAAGGACGCCCGTCCGGAGGAGCTGCTGGCCGGCATCCGCGCGGTCTCCGTGGGCGATGCCGTGGTCGCCCCCGCCATCACCCGGCGGCTGCTCGACGCCTACGCCCACCGCCTTCCGGTGCGCCCGCCCGGCAGCGCGCCCGCCGCCGACCCGCGGCTGGACGCCCTGACCGACCGTGAGCGGGAGATCCTGGTCGCCATCGCCCACGGCTGGACCAACAGCGAGATCGCCCAGCGCCTGGTGCTGGCGGAGTCGACCGTCAAGACGCACGTCAGCCGGGTGCTGGGGAAGATCGGTGCCCGGGATCGCGTCCAGGCCGTGATCTTCGCCTACGACCGCGGCCTGACCCGCCCCAACCCGCCGGTCTGACGCCCCCGGCCGCCGGCCCGACGCTGCCGTGGCTCGGGATGGCGTCGGGAACGGGTTCGTTCACTAACATCGTCAGTGGGACCCAGCTGATTTCCGTGACAGAGGAAACGCTTCACCATTCGCGCGGCCGGCCCGGGCTTTCCCGGAGAACCCCGGGCGAATGCGTGGAACGAGGGGATCGAGGAAAGGCGACGAAGAAGGTGCGCAACCATGACCGCTGAGACGGATGCCGGGCACGGGCCGGTGACGGGCGCCCCGCTGCGGCGGCGCGGCGAGGCGCTGGAGAGCGCCATCTACGAGGCGGTCCTCCAGCAGCTCACCACCGACGGCTACGCCCGGCTGACCATGGAGGGGGTCGCCGCCGCCGCGCAGACCGGCAAGGCCGCGCTCTACCGCCGCTGGTCCTCCAAGGAGGAACTGGTCAAGGACGCGCTGCGGGCCAGCCTGCCGCCGTCCGGCCCGGCCCCCGACACCGGCAGTCTGCGCGGGGACCTGCTGGAGGTGGTCACCAGGCTGCGTGCCGCGATGTTCAGCGAGCTGGGCGCCGCCGTGCGGGCCATCATGAGCGAGCTCGACCACCAGCGGGCGCACGCCTTCGTGGAGATCGTGCTGGAACGGGTGGTCGAGCCGACGACGGCGCTGATCGCCGAGGTGCTGGACCGCGGCATCATGCGCGGCGAGGTCCGCCCCGGGGCGGTCACCCCGTTGGTCACCGACCTGGTGCCGGCGCTGATGCTGTACCGGATCAAGATGTGCGGCGGGGACGTGGTGCACCTCGATCCGGCGGAGATCGTGGACGAGGTACTGCTGCCGATCGTCCGCCCCTGACGGGGCAACCCCGGGGGAGCGGCAGGGCGTCCGGCAGCGGCCCGCGGATTTCCCGGTGGTGACCAGCCGGAATCCCGCGGGTGTGTTCCGGAGGGAATTCCCGCGGGATTCGGCGGCGGCGCCCCGCGCTCGGGGCCTGTTGTGACTCGGGCCCTGCTGCGTCTCAGGCCCTGCGCGTCTCAGGCCCCGCTGTGGCGGAGCATGTCCTCGCGCTCGACGACCTTGACCCGCTCACGCTGCTCGGCCTCGCCGAGCGCGCGCTCGTGGGCGTCCAGCAGTTGCCAGCCCGCCCAGGTGGTGAAGCGGACGCCCTGCGCGCGCAGGTGCTCCTCGATGGCCGCCGGGTCCGGCTCGACGGCGCCGGGCAGGCGGTCGGCCGCGTGGTCGTCCAGCAGGCAGGCGACGGTCTCGTTGGCGTCGCCCTTGGTGTGGCCGATCAGACCGACCGGGCCGCGCTTGATCCAGCCGGTGACGTACGTGGCGGTGCGGTGCGAGCCGTCGCCGTCCAGCACCCGCCCGGCCTGGTGCGGGACGGTGCCCGAGGTCGGGTCGAAGGGGAGCTTCGACAGCTCGTCGGAGTAGTAGCCGACCGCGCGGTAGACCGACTGCACGTCCCAGTCGGTGAAGCTGCCGGTGCCGCGCACGTTGCCGGTGCCGTCCAGCTCGGTGCGCTCGGTGCGCAGGCCGACCACCCGGCCGTCCT
The DNA here is from genome assembly GCF_044767505.1 of Kitasatospora sp. NPDC101235. NCBI lineage: Bacteria > Bacillati > Actinomycetota > Actinomycetes > Kitasatosporales > Streptomycetaceae > Kitasatospora > Kitasatospora sp. NPDC101235. Next base: position 81,096 of record NZ_JBIWNZ010000019.1, on the reverse strand, counting down.
CGCCGAGCACCTCCACCGGGGACTCGAAGAAGTGCAGGTACACCCGGTGCGGGCGGTCGCCGACGTCGCGGATCGCCCAGTTCTCCAGCGTCGAGGCGACCAGGTCGACGTGCTTCACCGCGCGGCGCTCGGCGATCGAGCCCTCGTCGTACTCGATGTCCTCGGGGGCGACGATCACCTCGATGGTGGGGGAGTGGTCCAGCTCGCGCAGTTCCATCGGGCTGAACTTGGCCTGGGCGGGGCCGCGACGGCCGAAGACGTGCACCTCGACGGCCCGGTTGCGCTTGAGGCCCTCGTACACGTTCGGCGGGATCTCGGTGGGCAGCAGCTCGTCGGCGGTCTTGGCGAGGACCCGGGCGACGTCCAGGGCGACGTTGCCGACGCCGAGCACGGCGACCTTCTCGGCCTCCAGCGGCCAGGTCCGGGGCACGTCCGGGTGGCCGTCGTACCAGGAGACGAAGTCGGCCGCGCCGTAGGAACCGTCGAGGTGGATGCCGGGTATGTCCAGGGCGCGGTCGGCCATCGCGCCGGTGGAGAAGACCACGGCGTCGTAGAAGCGGTGCAGGTCGTCCAGGGCGAGGTCGGTCGGGTAGTCGACGTTGCCGAACAGTCGGACCTGGGGCTTGTCGAGCACCTGGTGCAGGGCCGTGACGATGCCCTTGATGCGAGGGTGGTCCGGCGCGACCCCGTAGCGGATCAGGCCGAACGGGGCGGGCATCCGTTCGAACAGGTCGATCGATACACCGGGCGTCTGGGCGGCGTCGGACTTCAGCAGGGCATCGGCGGCGTAGATGCCGGCAGGGCCGGCTCCGACGATCGCGACTCGGATCGGGCGGGGCATGACGGTTGGAGTCCTCCGGTCGGGCGCGGCCAAAGATGGTCTGAATCTTTGTACCAAACCCTACGAATGACCTGGGAGGTAGGCGGTGATGATCTATGAGGTCATAGGGATGATCTATGGGTCCGGGGCCGCCAGAGCAGGAGCACCACGGCGACGACCGCGATTCCGACCTTCCCCGTCGCGGCGCAGCCGCGCAGGCCGGTGTGCGCCCGGGGCGCGGGACGGACAGCGTTGTGCGGTCGCGGTGGTGGCCGGGGCCGCGGTGTTCGGCGCGGGCTTCGGCGTCGCGCAGAACGCGACGCCGGCGCTGATGTACGCGCGGGCCGCCGCCGGGACCGGGGGGCGAGATCCGCCTGAGCGGGCGCTGGGCCGCCGTCAGGCGCGGAAGGCGTCCGCGTGCTCGGCGGCGAACTCGGCGAAGGGGCGCGGGCGGCGGCCGGTCAGCTTCTCCACGTCCGAGGTCACCGCGGAGGCGAGCCCGGCCGCGTACAGCCCGTACAGTTCGACCATGCCCTCGGCCCGCCAGGCCTCCCAGCCCATGGCGAGCAGGCCGTCCAGGGCCTGCTCCGGCGTGAGCGCGGTGTGGACGACCGGGCGGCCCGCGACGGAGGCCAGCTGCTCGGCCAGTTCCGCGTGGGTGAGCGCGGCCGGGCCGGTCAGGGTGTAGACCGCGCCCTCGTGGCCGTCGGTGGCCAGCACCGCCACGGCGGCCGCGGCGACATCCCGGGCGTCGACGTACGACACTGCGCCGTCGCCGCCCGGCAGGGCCAGCGAGCCGGCCTTGACGGTCGGGGCGGTGCCGAGGAAGTTCTGATGGAAGCCGTTCGGCGCGATCACCGTCCACGGCAGGCCGGAGGCCTTCAGGTGGTCCAGGCCGCTGATGTGCGCGCCGATGAAGCGCACGCCCTCCGGGCGCTGCTCGATGCCGGCGGCCGCGTGCAGCACGATCCGCGGGCGGCGGCCGGTGCGGACGGCGGCGTCGATCACGTTCCGCTCGTGCGTGGCCATCTCGGGGTGCACGGCGACCAGCAGGTAGACGGTGTCGGCCCCGGCGAGGGCCGCCTCCAGCGAGCCCGGGTCGGTGAAGTCGGCGGCCACCCGCTCGACCCCGGTGTCCCACTCCGCCGGCGCCGGCGCACCGGTGTCGCGCACCAGCGCGCGCACTGTTTCGCCGCGCTCCCGCAGCCCCACGACCACCTTGGACCCGACCGTACCGGTGGCACCCGTCACGACGATCACGGATGGCACTCCTCCCCGTTGCGGACGCAGACCTGATTCCACGTCAGGCCGATGATCGCAGCCGGGTACCGGGCGATCAAGGTCGGGGTCCGGGTCCGCGGACGGTGCGTACGGAGTCGGAAATCCGGGTGGTTGCCGTCGCGGACCGACACGCACGGGACCGTGCTGTTGCTCGACTTGCCGCAGGCCGGGCGCTTGTATGGATCCGGCCTGGTCAACGCCCGGACGCGGCCCGACGGCCCCCGGCAAGCCGAGGAGTCACCACCGTGGACGACACCCCCGACCCCGCCGTCGTGGCCCGCCGGATCGCCGAGCGGCGCGAGCAGCTGGGCCTCAGCGAGGAGGCGCTGGCCACGCGGGCCGCGATGGCCCCCCGCTACCTGCGGTGCCTGCTGGACGCCGGGCCCGCCTTCGACCCGGCGGGGTTCGTCCGGATCGCCGCCGCCCTCGACACCACCCGCGCCGAGCTGCTGTCCGGCCGCGCCGACGCCCCGCCCGGCCAGGGCGGCGCCGGCCCGCGCCCCCGGCTGCTCGACCTCACCGAGCCGGAGTGCTGGCAGCTGGTCGGCAGCCACGGCATCGGACGGATCGGCCTGCCGGTCGAGCCGGGGCCGGTGGTGCTGCCGGTCAACTACGTGGTGGACCAGGGCTCCTTCGCCTACCGCACCGGCGAGCACGACGCCGCCGCCCCGGAGGAGGGGGCCGCGGTCTCCTTCCAGGTCGACCACATCGACGAGTACCTCGGGCGCGGCTGGAGCGTGCTCGCCCTCGGCCCGGCCCACTACGTGGACGACCCGGCCGAGCTCGACCGCCTGGCGGGCCTGCCCGGTGCGACCCCCTGGGCGGGCGGGGCGCGGCAGCGCTGGGTGCGGATCCGTCCGGAGGAGGTCAACGGCCGGCGGCTGGTCGCGGGGTGAGGCACCCGTCCCTGCGCCGCGCCCGGGTCCTGCGCACCGCCGGAGGGTGACGGGCCGGAGCGTGCGCGGCGAGCAGGGCCGACAGGTGCCCTACCGCCGCAGTGCGTCGGGCGACCGGCGGGCGGGTCTGGGGGCCGTAACCGGGGCGGCGGGCACCGGCACGGCCCGTGGACGGGCGCCCCGATGACTGGTAAGCAGACCGGTGGCGGCCGGGCCGTCCTGGTCGCCGTCCGGGACGTATCACCAGGAGAGCAGGGGCGATGCGCAGAATTCTGATCGTCGGCGCCGGGCAGGCCGGACTCCAACTGGCCCTGGGACTGCAGGCCCACGGATACGACGTGACGGTGCTGACCGACCGCGGCCCGGAGGAGGTGCGCGGCGGGCGGGTGCTGTCCAGCCAGTGCATGTTCGACTCCGCGCTGCGCACCGAGCGCGCCCTCGGCCTGGACCTGTGGGCCGACCGGGCGCCCCGGATCGAGGGCCTCGGAGTGTCGGTCGCCGGGCCGGAGTCGGAGCGGGCGATCGACTGGGTCGGGCGGCTGGGCGCCTACGCGCAGTCCGTCGACCAGCGGCTGAAGATGTCCACGTGGCTGGAGCTGTTCGCGGAGCGCGGCGGCCGGGTCGAGCTGCGCCAGGTGACCGCGACCGACCTGCAGAACCTGGCCGGCTCGTACGACCTGGTGCTGGTCGCCTCCGGAAAGGGCGCGCTGGCCTCGCTGTTCGAGCGCGACCACGAGCGCTCCCCGTACGAGCGGCCGCAGCGCGCACTGGCCGCCAGCTATGTGCACGGGCTCGGGCCGCGCCCCGAGCACGACTTCCCGGCGGTCCGCTGCAACCTGGTGCCGGGCGTCGGCGAGCTCTTCCTGGTGCCGGCGCTGACCGAGGCCGGGCCCTGCGACGCCCTGGTCTGGGAGGCCCGGCCCGGCGGTCCGGCGGACGCCTTCGACGGGATCCGCGATCCGGCCGAACACCTGCGGGTGACACTGGAGTTGATGAAGACATTCACTCCCTGGGAGTACGAACGCACCCGGTCCGGCATCGAACTCACCGACGCCGGTGCGACACTGGCCGGGCGCTTCACCCCGGGGGTGCGCCGCCCGATCGGCGAACTGCCCGGCGGTGGCACGGTGCTGGGCGTCGCGGACGTGGTCGTCCTCAACGACCCGATCGCCGGTCAGGGCTCCAACAACGCCGCCAAGTGCGCCGCCGGCTACCTGGAAGCGATCCTCGCCCACGGTGACAAGCCCTTCGACCGCGACTTCCAGCAGGCGGCCTTCGACGGGTTCTGGCGGACCGCCACCCCCGCCACCGCCTGGAGCAACGCACTGCTCGGCCCACCGCCCCCGCACGTCCTCGAACTCCTCGCCGCCGGGGGTGCACTGCCCGCCGTGGCCCACCGGTTCGCCAACGCCTTCGACGATCCGGCGGACCTGGAGGAGTGGTACTTCGACCCGGCCAAGGCGGCCGCCTACCTCGCTTCGGTCACGGCGGACAACTGAACGGTCAAGCTCTTCCCAAGTCCCGTACAAGCGCGCATCGTTGATGGTGGGTTCTTCTCGCCCCCGGATGAGGGGGACGCCGGGCCCGAGCGCGGGCCGGGCGAACGGCGCGGACGAACGGGAGAAGAGCAGTGGCGGTCGACGGGGGCAACATGGCCCAGGCTGTGATCGACACGGCGTACAACGAGCGCAAGCGGCTGCACACCGGCCGAAGCCGGACCGTCGCCGTGGTCGTGTTCGGCCTGTTGATCGCGCTCGGCTTCTTCCTCGCGCTCGTGGTCGGCAAGTCGGACCCGGACACCCCGCCGACCTGCGACGGCAAGACCATGACCCGGCACAGCGAGTGCCGGATCTGGTCCAGCCGCGGCGGCGGGGGCACCTACTCCTACGACGAGATGATCGACCGTCGGGAGTCCTCGAACGGGGTGTGGCGGGCGGTCGGCTTCGGCGGCGCGGGCGTGGCCGCCGTCCTGATGGTCGTCTCGATCGCCAAGCTCAACCCGAACCGCCCCTGGGGCAAGCCGGTCAGTGCCGCCTGCCCGCGCTGCCGGGAGCTCAACCTGCGGGAGAAGTACACCATGCACAGCGTCACCCGGGGCCGCACCACCTACCGCTACAGCGGCATCGTCACCCTCTGCACCCCGGCCTGCGGCTTCTCCGCCATCCGCCAGCGCTGAGGCGCGGCGCGGCGGCCCGGGCCAGAAATAGGACCTCCCGCTCCCACCGGCTACGCTCGGTCCCGGTCGAACGAACGATGGGGTGGACCGAGTGGGCAGGTGGGAGCGGGCGCTGGACGCGGCCGGCGTGCGGGAGGCCGGCCTGCGGGCCGACTACGGCCGGCAGCGGCAGCAGATGGCCCGGTACCGGCGGGAGGCCGCGCTCGCCACCGAACTGCTGCTGCCCGCCCGGATGGTCCCGCACGTGATCGCGGCCGCCGCCTTCATGCACCGCACCGACACCCTGCTCGACAGCGGCCCGCTCGCCGAACGCCGGGCGGCGTCCGCCCGCTGGCAGCAGCAGGTCGCCGACAGCCTCGCCGCCGGCCGTACCGACGACCCCGAGCTGCGTCCCCTGCTGCACAGCGTCGACGCCCACCCCGTCCTGCGGGACCGGGTGCTGGAATTCCTCGCCGCGGCCGGAACCGACCTGGACTTCACCGGGTTCGCCACCGAGGAGGACCACCAGGCCTACGTCGACGGGTACTCGCTGCCCGGCTTCATGGTGGTCGCCGCCCTGCTCGGCCCGGACGGCGACCAGAGCGACTACCGCGCTGCCTGCCGCACCTTCATCGACGGCAGCCAGCGGCTCGACTTCGTCAACGACCTCGCCGAGGACCTCGCGGACGGTCGGCTGACCATCCCCGAGCAGGCCCTCAAGGAGCACGGCGTCACCCGCACCGACCTGGAGCAGGCCCGCGACCTGCTCGCCGTCCGGGCCCTGCTCGGCGCCCTGCTCGACCGGGCCGACCGCAGCCTCGCCGAGGGCAGGGCCGTCATCGACCGGGTGCCGCCCGCCCACCGGCCGATGGTCCGCGGCATCGTCGGCGTGGAGGAGCTCACCAGCGCCGCCGCCCGTGCCGACCTCGGCGCCCTGCTGCGCCGCTCGGCGAGCCCGGCCAAGCCCGCCGCGCTGCGCCTGCTGGCCCGCGAGTACCTCCGGGCCCGCCGCCTGCGCGGCTGACCCGCCCGAGGTGTGTCGATCCGGTGTGTGCCGCCCAGGTGAGGGTGGGCGGAGCCGGCGTCCACAAACGGAACCTCCCTTTGTCGTAGCCGATCCGGCAGCTCTGTCAGCTCCCTGTCCCGGGTCGGGCGGTCTGGCTAGCATGAGCCCGCTCAGCGCGTAGGACCCAAGGACCCGAATCACTGGGAGGACCACATGAGTGCACTGGTGACCGACATCCGCGACGCCGGCCCGCTGGAGATCGACGAGGACGCCATCGTCTTCGAGGACGAGTTCGACGCGGACCTCGCGCCCGCCGCCTGCCTCGCCGACCCGTGGGTGACGTACGTCCCGACCCGCTTCCCCTGTGAGTTCAACTCCTGATCCATCCGGATCCGAACGGACGGCGGACCACGGCGGACCGGGGAAGGACGGAACCATGAGCGCACCGCCCGACCCCGGCTCCGCCGAGGCCCTCCGACCGGAGGCGCTGCGAGAACAACTCCGCTGCCGGGTCGAGGAACTGGCGGCCCGGGCACCCGGCCCGCACCGCCCGCTGCGCACCGACGGCCAGTGGTGGTACCTCCGGGACCCCCGGATGCCGGAGCTCGCCCACGGCTGGAAGCTGCACCTGTCCGCCCGCCCGGAGGGCTTCGAAGCGCTGCTGGACACGGCGCTCCCGATCCTGCTCGGCCGGGTCTGCGACGTGAAGTTCGCGGTGAGCGCGGTTGCGCTGTGGGAGCTCAACAGCGGCCGGCACGGCGCGGCCGCCGTGGGCAAGGCCGTCACGGTCTACCCCCGGCCGGAGGAAGTCCGCGCCCTGGGGCTGGAGTTGGCGCAGGCACTGGCCGGCTGGGAAGGCCCCACCGTGGTGAGCGACCGGCCCGTTCGGCCGGACGCCCCGGTGCACTACCGCTACGGGCCGTTCCGGGTCACCGACGACGAGGCGCAGGCCGGCATGACCGGTCCGGACGGCTCGCTGTTCCCCGGCCTGGCCGAGGCCCGCTACCGCCGGCCGCCCTGGGCGGGCGACCCGTTCGAGGCACCCGGCGCCCCCGCCGCCCCGGCGACCACCCGGGTCGGTGCCGGCCGCTACCGGATCACCGCCGGCATCACCCGCGCGCCGAGCGGCCACGTCTACCGCGCGGTTGAACTCGCCACCGGACGCGAGGTGGTGGTCAAGCAGGCCCGGGCCTTCGTCGCCGAGGACGGTGCGGGAACCGACGCGCGCGGCCGGCTGCGGCACGAGCACCGGGTGCTCGACGCGCTGGCCGGGGTGCCCGGCGTGCCCGCGCTGGTCGACTACTTCCGGCACGGCACCGACGAGTACCTGGTCAGCACCGGCTGCGGGCGGATCGACCTGCGCCGCGAGGTCCTCACCTCCGGCCCGTACGGTGCCGACGCCGGTGCCGAGGGCGGGCGGGACTGGTGGACGCTGGCACGCCGACTGCTGCGGGTGCTGGACGCGGTGCACGCGCGCGACGTGGTGCTCTGCGACCTCAAGCCCGCGAACGTGGTGCTCGACCGGGACGGCCTGCCCACCCTGGTCGACTTCGGCGTGAGCGCCCTGGCCGGCGACCGCCCGCCGGGCGCCACCGCCGGGTACGGCCTGCCGGGCGCCACCGGGGAGGACCCCACCGAGGACCACTACGCGCTGGGCGCCACCCTGCACCACGCCCTCACCGGCCTCGACCCGGTGGTGATCGACCCGGACCCGGCGACCAACCGCGACCGCACCCTGGCCTGCCTGCGCGCCGCCCTCCCGGAGCCCGGGCACCCGGCGGCGGAGCTGGTCGCGGGCCTGCTGAGCTTCGACCCCGCCCGGCGCGCCGCCGCCGCGGCGAGGCTGCGGGAGGGGGCCGTGCCGGGCCGACGGGGCGCCCCCGCCCGAAGGGGCACGGGCCGGCCGGCCCAGGCGCTCGACCACACCGTCACCACCTGCGTCCGGATGGCCCGCGAGCTGGTCGCCGCCGGCCCGGGCGCGGAGCGGCCCCGCACCCTGCTCTCGCTGTACGACGGCGCGGCCGGCCTCGGCCTGGAACTGCTCCAGCACCCGGACCGCCCGGACGCCCGGGCCGCCGCCGCCGAACTCGCCGCCTGGACGGCCGTCCACCCGGCCCTCGGCCACCTGGACGGCTCGCTGTACCAGGGCCGTACGGGCGTCGACCTGTTCCTCGCCGAGGCGGCCGCCGCGCTGGGCACCGAGCCCCCGGAGCACCGCCGGTACGAAGGGACCGGCGTGGACCAGATCGCCGGCACGGCCGGGATCGGCACCGGGCACCTGTTGCTGGCCGCCCTCGGCCCGGCGGCCGGAGCGCACCGCGCAGCGGCGGCCGACTGCGCCGCCCGGCTGGCCGGCCGGCCGCTGGACGACCTCGGTGAGGAACCCAACGCCGGCACCGCGGCCCTGGCCGAGGGCTTCGCGCACGGCCGCGCGGGCGTCGCCCACTTCCTGCTCGCGATGCCCGACGAGGCGTCCCGGCTCGCCGCCCGCCGGATCGTGGACGGCCTCGCGTCCGACCTCCCGGGCATCATGGCCGCCGCCTGCGCGCCCGGGGCGACCCGCCGCTACCTCTCCTGGTGCCGGGGGCTGGCCGGGATCGGCACCCTGCTGGTCCAGGCCGGCCGGCAGTACGGCGACGACGCGCTGCTCGCCATGGCCGTCGAGGCGGCCGACACCTGCCGGACGCTCGCCCCGAGGACCGCGCAGGTCTTCCGCTGCTGCGGCCTCGCGGGCGTCGGGGACCTTCTGGTCGACCTCGCGGTGGCCACCGGCGAGGCCCGGCACTGGGCGGCCGCCGAGGAGCAGGCGGCGCTGATCCTCACCCGGGCCGGCGGCCCGCCGGCCCGGCCGCTGCTGCCCGGCCGCCGGCCGGACGCGGAGGCCCGGGCCTGGGCGGTCGGCACCCCCGGCGTCGCCACTTTCCTGCGCCGCCTCGCCCGGCGCGGCGGGCCCGTCCCGGGGCTGCTGCCGCTGCCCTGAACCGGCGCCGGCGCCGGTTCCGCCGTGAGCTTCGCGTACCGGGCGCGCGGTGACACCTCGCGCCCACCGTCACTGAGCCGAGGCCACCCCGGGCGCGGCGCCTCCGCCGGTCGGTGCGGGGTCCGGCCCCGGTCGAGAAGCCCTGGAGGACCGCACGGGCCGGGTTGCGTTCCGGCACGCTCCCGACACCTGCCCGCACCTGCTCGGCGCCTCCGCCGGTCGGTGCGGGGTCCGGCCCCGGTCGAGAAGCCCTGGAGGACCGCACGGGCCGGGTTGCGTTCCGGCACGCCCCCGACACCTGCCCGCACCTGCTCGGCGCCTCCGCCGGGCCGCTGGCCGGAAGGCCCGGAGGGCGTGAGGCACCGGTGTCGGTCGCGGCCGGATCGGGGCCCGTGGGGGGCCGCTGGAGTGCCACTCAAGCCCGATGGGTCTTGAGCCGACGGGGTACGGGCTCCCGGCCAAGGTGCCGGTCGCCCGTACCGCCGGCCCTCGCCCGCTGCCTAGAGTCGTCCTCGGGCGGCGCGAAGCCCGGGTCCGAGCGACCCGCGTGCGGCGCACCCACGGGGGACCCGGCACATTCCGCAGCACCCGCTTCGCAGGCACACCCTTCCGGTCCGACCGGAAACGCCTGCCCATCCGAGGGAGTTCGCCATGTCCGACACCACCACGTCCCGCACCGCTGCCACCGAGGGCCTCGACCTTCAGGACCTCGACCTCAGCGAGCTGACCGTCACCGCGCTGCGCGACACCGTCGCCCTGCCGGAGAACGGCGCGTCCTGGGGCTCGTGCTCCTGCCAGGGCTCGTCCTCCTGCGCGCAGCCGCAGGTCACGGACGTGCCGATCGGCTGACGTCCCGCCACCGGGGTCCGGCCGCACGCCGGACCCTCGGCCGGGGGCCGCCCTGTCGATCAGCACGGAACCCGGCGCGTCCACCCGCACGCGCCGGGTTCCCCGCATACGCGGGGCAAGACACGCCCCGGTCCCGCAAGGCACGCCCAGGCCCCCGTCGGAGGAAACCGCCATGCCCGACCGCGCCGCCCCGCCCCGGGACGTCCTGGCGCCCGCGCCCGTGCCGGCCCCGGCCGCGTACACCGCGCGCCACGCCCTGGTGCGCTCCACCGTTCTCGCCCGGCCCGCCCAGTCAGCCGCCTCGGCGGGCGCCCGGGCGCTGCTGGGCGGACTCGCCGCCGCCGAGGCCGCGGCCGAGGCCCTGCGGCCGGCCCTCTGCGACGACCTCTACGCCAGCCGGGCCGGACACGACGAGGATTTCCACCGCCGGGTCGTGCTGCCGCTCCGCCGCGACCTGCACAACGGGCGCCCGCCGCGGGCGGCCCTGCTCGACCGGCTCACCGACCTGCCGCGCCGCGTCCCACGACTCGCCGAGTGGCTGGAGCTGCGACGGCTGCGGGCGCGGCTGCTGGCCGCGCTCGCCGACGCCGTCCCGCCCGCCCTGACCGCCGAACGGGCCGCCCTGGCCGGCATCTGCCGCGAGCCGGCCTTCACCCGGGCCGTCGCGCTCACCAGCGCCGACCTGCTGCGCGCGGTGGCCAACACGGCGGGCGCGACCGGGGAGCCGCGCGGCCGGGCCCGCAAGGAGGAGGCGGCCGTCCTGCGACACGCCCTGCGGGCCACCGCCAAGACCAGCCCGCTGTCCTGGTTCACCGCCGTCGGCTGGGCCTGCGAAGGGTGGGCGGGCGAGCCGGCGGGCGAGCCGCGTGCGGTCGTCCGGGAGAACCGGGCGCTGGTCGCCGCGCTCGTCCAGGCCCTGCTCGACGACCCCCGCCGCAGCCGGACGCTGCCGCACCGGATGGCCAGCTCCGCCCGGGTCGCCGACGGGCGGGCCCGCTACGCCCGCGCCGAGGTGCTGTTCGCGGGCGGGCGCTACCTGGTCACCCGGGAGGAGGAGGTCGAGCTCGCCGCCCGGCCCGACCTGGCCCTGCTCGCCTCGCTCGCGGCCGTCCCGGACCCGCCGGAGCAGCTCGCCGCCCGGCTCGCCGAGGCCCTCGGACGCCCGGGCGACGACCCGGCCGCGCACCGCTTCGTGGGCCGGCTCCTGACGGCCCGGCTGCTGGTGCCCGCCGAGCCGGTCGACCCGCAGGACCCGCAGCCGCTCCGGAGCCTGGCCGACTGGCTGCGACAGTGGCCGGAGGACGCCGAGCTGGCCCGTCGGATCGATCAACTCCGCTTGTCAACAGGTGAGTTGGGCAGGACTCCGGGCGAACGCCGCCCCGCGCTGCTGGCCGCCCTCGGCGAGGACTGGCGGCGGCTGCTGGCCGACGCCGGACGGCCGGTGCCGGACGAGGCCGCACCGCTCAGCGTCCTCAGCGAGGACGTCCACGCGCCGGTGCCGCCGCACCTGCCACCGGGCGCGGCCGACCGTGCGGCGCTCGCCGAACTGACCGCTCTGGCCGAGCTGTTCGACCACGGCCATCTGATGCGCCGGGCGGCCCGGGACCGCTTCGTCGCCCGCTACGGCGTCGGCGGGGTGTGCGACGCGCTCTGGGACTTCGGCGCCGAGGCGGCGGATGCCTGGGCGCAGCCGGCGCTGCCGGACGAACTGGCCGTACTGCGCGAGGAGTTCGCCCACCTGCCGGAGATGGACGGCGAAGTCGTGCTCCCCGCCGATCAGGTCCGCGCCCTGGCCGCCCGGCTGCCCCACTGGGCCGCGGCCCGGCCGCTCAGCTACTCCTGGTTCGTCCAGCGCGAGCCCGTGGACGGCCTGTTGTGCGTCAACCACGTCTACGGCGGCTGGGGGCGCTTCACCAGCCGATTCCTCGACGGCCTGGACCCGCAGGCCGCCGCCGAGGTCGCCCGGGAGCTCCGGTCCGGCCTCGGGGACGGTGCCCGCGCCGCCCAGGTCCGGCCGGTCGGCGGCTTCAACGCCAACCTGCACCCGCGGCTGCTCGCCGACGAGATCGGCCCCGACCGGCGGTGGACCAGCCTCGCCGAGGCCGACCTCGACCTCGTGCACGACCCGGTCGGCGACCAGCTCCGGCTGCGGCTGAGGAGCAGCGGCGAGCTGCTCGACGTCCTCTACCTGGGCTTCCTCGCGCCGGTCATGCTGCCCCGGCGGCTCGGCCCGCTGCTCGCCGACCACCCCAACGGGGTCGTCGACTTCCGGCCGCTGCTGCCGCGCACCACCCTCGTCGCGCCCGGCGGCAAGGTGCTGCGCACCCCGCGCCTGCGCCACCGGCACGTCGTCCTCGCCCGCCGCCGCTGGCACCTGCCGGCCGGGGTGCTCGACGCCCTGCGGGCCGAACTCGCCACGGACCAGGGCCCCGACGGGGTCCCGGCCGCGGCCGTCGCCGGCTGGCGGGCCCGGCTCGGCCTGCCCGAGCAGCTCTTCCTCCACCCCGTACCGGCCGCCGCCGACCCCGCGGGCACGCCCGCCGATGCCTTCGTGGCCCGCCTGCGCGCCCCCAAACCGCAGCCCGTCGACCTCGGCAACCCGCTGCACCTGCGCCACCTGGCCAAGTGGCTCACCCGGCACCAGCGCGGCGTGGTGCTGGAGGAGGCCCTCCCGGCCATCGCGGGACAGACGGAGCCGACGCGGGCCGTCGAACTCGTGGTGGAGACGTACCGGCCGGGCCGGGGCAGCGCGTCGGGCACCGGTGCCTTCGATTCCGTCCGTACCGCCATCGCCGAGGAGGCGCCCGATGAGTGACCCGGCCGACGGCCAGGAGGCCGTGACCGCCTGGGACGTGGTCCTCTACCACTACCAGTCCGACAAGGCCCGCGCGCTGCGCGAAGCCGTCCTGCCACTGGCCCGGCAGTCGGCCGCCGAGGGGCTGGCCGCCCACGTCGAGCGGCACTGGCGGTACGGGCCGCACCTGCGGCTGCGGCTGCGCGGCCCGGAGGTGCGGGTGGCCGGGGCGGCGCAGCGGGCCGCCGAGGCGCTGCGGGAGTGGGCGGCCGCGCACCCGTCCGTCGCCGACCGGTCGGACGACCAGCTGCTCGCCGAGGCCGCCATCGCCGGACGGGCGGAGCTGGTCGCGCCGCCGTACGAGCCGCTGGCGCCGGACAACACCGTCGTGGCGGCGCCCGTCGACCGGTCCGCCGAACGCTCCCTGCGGGCACTGATCGGCGCCGGATCCGCCGAGCTGCGCGAAGAGTTGCTGCGGATCGGCCTGCCCGCCCTCGACTCGGCCTGCCACTTCCTCGGCGCACGCGGCGACACGCCGCAGGCGCGGGTGCAGCTGGTGCTGACGGCGCTGGCGGCGCACGCCACCGCGCACCCGGACGGCCTGGTCGGCGCGCACTACTCGGTGCTCTCGCACCTGGAGGACTTCCTGGTCCACGAGGACCCGGACGGCAGCCTGCGGGCCGGCTTCGAGCGCCGCTGGGAGCGCAACGGCCGGGCGGTCACCGCGCTGGTGGGCCGGATCACCGACGGCGGCGCGCGCGGCTGGGAGCGGGACTGGGCGCACTGGTCGGCGACCGCCTGGAGCCTGGCCGAGCGGCGGCTGGCAGCCGGGGCCGATCTCGGCGGCCGCCACGCCGAGTACCGGCAGCGCGCGGAGGCCCTCGGAGACCGGGCCACCGCCGAGCGCTGGAACGCCGAACTGCGCACCCGCTACAGCGAGTTCCACCGCCTGCTGCACCGCGCCGACCCCGAGGGAACGATGTGGCAGCGCCCGGACTACCTGATCAACCGGGCCGGCACCAACGGCCTGTACCGGCTGCTCGCGATCTGCGACGTCCGCCCGGTGGAGCGCTACCTCGCCGCCCACCTGCTGGTGCGCAGCGTGCCCGAGCTGACCGGCCACCGGTGGCAGGCGGTCCTCGGCGCCGAGGCGGAGGCGGGCACAAAGGAGCCTGGCGCGGAGGGGGCGGGCATGGAGAAGACGCGCACGGAGGGGGCGGCGGCATGACGGCCGACCCGGAAGCCGTCCGGCCCCGGCTGCGCCCCGGCGTGGCGGTGACACCGCTGCGCGAGGGGCTGCACCTGCGCGGCCGCGACACCAGCCTCACCCTGGAGGGCAGCCGGTCGCTCCCGGCGCTGTGGCAGGTGCTCGCCGCCCGGCTCGGGCCGGACGCCGACGCCGGGCGGGAACCGGACGCCGGGCCGGACGCCGACGCCGGGCGGGAACCGGACGCCGGGCCGGACGCCGACGCCGCCGTCGGGCCGAAACTGGCGGCGGCGCTGGCCACCGTCACTGCCCGGCTGCGCGAGCACGGCCTCCTCGTGGACCACCCGGACGGGGCCCGCCTGCCGCCCTGGCCGGGCTCGGTGGCGGACGATCCCGGCGGCGCGGCGGCGGCCCTGGCGGCGGCTCACCCGGTGGTGGCCGCCGCGGACCCGGACGGCCCGCTCGCCCGTGCGGTGGTGCGCGCCCTCGCCCGGGGCGGGACAAGGGCTCCGGCGGTGGTCGCCGAGCTCGGACTGCCGGCCGGTCGGGTGGTGGCCACGGCGGACGACCCGGCGGCCCGCACGGTGGCGGTCGCGGTGCAGTCCGGCGCGGACGGCGGCTTCGTCACCGAGCCGGCCGACCCGGCCCGGGCCCGGACGGACGCCACGGCAGTCGCCACCCGGTTGGGCCACGACCCGGGCACGGAACCGCCCGCCGCTCTCCTCGCACTGCTCGCCGCCGCCGGCGCCCAGCGGCTGCTCTGCGCCGTCGCGGGCCTGCCCGACCCGGGCGAGCCGGCCGACGACCCGCGGCTGCTCGCCGGGCGCCCCGCCGTCCTGATCGCCGAGGCCCGCCCGCCGCGCGCCCAGCACCATCCGTGGGCGGCGGCCCCCGGGGCCGTGGCCGCGCCGCCCGGGGACCTGGCCGAGGCGCTGCGCCGGGTGAACGCCCTCGGCGACCCCCGGCTGGGCGTGCTGGACGTACCCTCCCCGGGCGACCTCCCACAGGTGCCCGTGGCCCTGGTCTCCTGCGGCAGCCCGTCCGGTCTGCTGGCGGCCGGGGCGGCGCGGACGGACCTCGCCCGGCTGGCCGCCGCGTGCCGGTCCGCCGAGCTGCATCTGGCGGCGCTGGGCGGGGGAGCCGTGCCGGTGGTCGGGGCCGACCCGGGCCACGCCCTCGGCCGGGCCCTGCGCCGGGCCGTCCTCGGCACGCCGGTCCGGGGCGAGCGCGTGGTGCCGGAGTCCGCTTGGCGGGACCACCCGCAGGCCGGGCACTGGTGTGGCGCCCTGGCCCGTCGGCTCGGCCGCACCCCGGATCCGGTGGTCCGTCAACTGTCCTCCGCGCAGGTGTACCTGGCGCGGGTCGAGGGGGTCCGGGCGGTCGAGGCCACCCCCGCCGACGCGGTGGCCCACGCAGCCCTGGCCGCCCTCACCCGCCTGCTGGCCCGGGACGGCGGCCTCGCCGCCGCCCACCACGCAGCCCCCTCCGGTGCGGCCGCCCCGCTCGCCGCCGCGGGGCGCACCCCGGCGGCCTGGGCGGACCCGGGCTGGACTGACCGCTGGCTTACTGAAGTCGCCGCCCGGGAAGCGGACCTGCACGCCGTGCTGGTCCGGCTCACCGGCCTGCGCACCACCCGCTGGCAGCCCGCCACCCCCGAGGCCCGCCTGTACGCCGACGCCCTGGACGGCTGCGGCTTCACCGTTTTCGTCGCCGAGGAAGGCCGTCCATGAGCGAGCTGCCAGTCCTCACCCCGGCCCAGGCGCTGGCCGCCACCAGCGGCACCGCCGTCGTCCACCTCACCGAGTGGACCCTCGGCCTGGCCGCCCGGCTCAGCCGGCACGCCCTGGCACACCCCGTACGCCTGGTACCGGTGCGCGAGGACGGCGCGCTGACCGTGGTCGGACCGGTGCTCGCCCCCGGCGCACCGGCCTGCCTCGCCTGCGTCGAGTACCAGCGGCTCGCCACCGCCGGCGGCCGGGTGCCCTGGCAGAGCCCGGACCTGGCACTCGGGGGCACCGGCACCCCGGCCTTCGCCGAGGCGGTGACCGAGCTCGCCGCCGACCTGGCCGCCGCCCCGCCGGCCGCGGAGCCCGCCGTCCCCCCGGCGGCCGAGGCGGCCACCGTCCACGTGGTGCACGGCGGCCGGGCCACCTGGTCCACCCACCGGGTCCGCCCGGTCGGCGGCTGCGAGGTCTGCCGCCCGCTGCCCGCCGACACGCCCGAGGCCGCCCGGCTCCCCGCCGCCCCTCGCCCGCTGCCCGACCCGGCCGTCCTGCGCGGGTCCAACGGCCGTACGGAACCAGGGCAGTTGCGGGCCGAGCTGTACGACGAGCGGTTCGGCCCGGTCCGCCGGCTGTTCCGCACCGAGGACTCGGCGTTCGCCCTCACCACCGCCTGGGTGACCGACGGCCGGGCGCTCGACGACGGCGGGTACGGGCGGGCCGCGGACTTCCGCTCCAGCGAACGGGTCGCGCTGTTCGAGGCGGTGGAGCGGTACGCGGGCATGCGACCGCTCGGGCGCCGAACCGTGCTGCGGGCCTCCTACGCCGAGCTGGCGGGCGAGGTGGGCCCGGGGGCCGTCCTCGACCCGGTCCGGCTCGGCCTGCCCGACGACGCCGACCCGGGACACCCCGCCGTGGCCACCGTCCCGTACACCCCGGAGCTGGTACTCGACTGGGTGCACGGCTGGTCGCTCACCCACCGCCGCCCGGTCGCCGTCCCGGAGCACGTCGCCTACTGGGACGTGCCCGGACGCGACCGTCCCCGGGTGGTCTACGAGTCCTCGAACGGCTGCGGACTCGGCAACAGCCCCCAGGAGGCCGCGCTCTACGGCCTGTTCGAGGTCGCCGAGCGCGACGCCTTCCTGATGGCCTGGTACGCCCGCACCCCGCTGCCCGGCGTCACCCTCCCCACCGAGGACCCGCAGATCGCCGAACTCGCCGACCGCGCCCGGCTGCTCGGCTACCGGCTCACCCTGCTCGACGCCACCAACGACCTCGGCGTGCCCGCCGTGATCGCCCTCTGCCGCCACCGCGGCGGTAGCCCCGACGCCCCGCGTACCTTCCTGGCCGCCGGAGCCCACCACGACCCCCGGACGGCGATCCGCTCCGCCGTCGCCGAGGTGGTCACCAACGTCCAGGAGGCGCCGTACCGCGCCACCGCCCCGGGCGGTCCGCGCGACCCGCAGCGGCTGCGCCCGATGCTGGACCGCCCCGAACTGGTCGTCAGCCTGGACGACCACGTCGGCCTCAACGCCCTGCCCGAGGCCCAGCCCCGACTCGACTTCCTTTTCGCGGGCCCGCCCCCGGTGCCCTGGACCGAGCGCTGGCCCGGCGCCCCCGAACCGGTCACCGACCTCACCGGACTGCTGGAGCGGACGATCGCCCGGCTGGCGGGGGAGGGCCTGGAGGTCCTGGCGGTCACCCAGGACGAGCCCGGCATCCGCGACCGGCTGGGCCTGCACTGCGCCAAGGTCGTCGTCCCCGGCACGCTGCCCATGACCTTCGGCCACGCCAACCGTCGCACCCGGGGCCTGCCCCGCCTGCTGGAGGTCCCGTTCCGCCTCGGCCGCACCCCGGCGCCGCTGCGCCACGACGAACTCCCGCTCCACCCGCACCCGTTCCCCTAGCCTTCCGGAGAGCACGCGATGACCACCCACGCGCTGCCAGTCGCCACCTGGCACAGCCTGCACCTCGCGCTGCCGCTGCCCGCCCGCGAGGCCGACGCCTTCCTCACCGAGGACCTCGCCCCGCTGATGGACGGGCTCGCCGACACCGAGTGGTTCTTCATCCGCTACGGCGAGGGCGGCCCCCACCTGCGCATCCGCTACCGCGGCCCGGGCCCGGCGCCCGACTCCCTCGCCGCCGGGCTCACCCGCCTCGCCGCCCGCCGCACCCCGATCGACGGCCCGTTCGCGGGCGGGCACGGTGAAGTCACGGCGGTCCCGTACGAGCCCGAGACCGAGCGCTACGGCGGCGCGGCCCTGCTGCCGGTCGCCGAGGAGGTGTTCACCCACTCCACCCGCACCGCCGTCCGCGCCCTGCGCGCCCTCGGCGCGGCCTCCGAGCACCGGCTGCCGCTCGCGCTCGACCTCGCCCACACCACCGCACACGCCCTCGGCCTCGACGAACTCGCCGCCTCCCGCTGGCTGCGCCGCCACGCCGCCTCCTGGCGGTGGGTCACCGAGTTCCGGCCGCTGCCCGGGGCCGCCGTCCACGTCCGGGTCAACACGGTGTTCGCCCGGCAGCGGGAGGCACTGGCCCACCGGGCCCGGGCGCTGCGCGCGGCGCTGGACGCCGGTACGGCCGAGCCCTGGCTGGGGGAGTGGGCGGCGCGGGTCGCGGAGACCGCGGCCCGGATGCGGGCCGTGGCGGCCCCGGAATCCGCGGAGCGCCTCTCCTGGATCTGGGCCTCCCAGCTGCACATGCTGTTCAACCGGCTCGGCGTCGGCCCCGACGAGGAGCGGGCGGTCTGCCGCCTCGCCGCCCGTACCCTGCTGGAGACCGGGCAGCCGTTCACCTTCTTCCCCGCCGACCACCACGCCCCGGACCACCAGTACCTGGAGCGCAGCAAGTTCCAGATCGGCCGCAGCGAGGACACCGCCCTGCGCGATCTGCCGCACCGCCCGGTGTCGCGCCCCCGCCCCGGCGACCTCCCGCTGCCCGCCGACCCGCTGCCGCCCGTCACCCTCGCCGACGCCCTGCGCACCCGCCACTCCACCCGGGGCCCGCTGACCGGCCCGCTCACCGCCGGCGCCCTCGGCGGACTGCTCTGGTCCGCCTACGCCCCGAACCCCGGCACGGGCCACCGCCCGTACCCCAGCGCGGGCGCCCTGCACACCGTCCGACTGCGGGTGCTCGCCCTCGCCGTGGACGGCCTGCCCGCCGGCACCTACCAGTGCCTTCCCGAACACCGCAGCCTGCGACCGATCGGCCCGGCCCCCGCCCTCGACGACCTCAAGGCGCTCTCCTCCTACCTCTCCCGCCCGGCCGACGACCCGGACGCCATCGGCATCGACCAGGCGCCCGCCGTCCTCGCCGTCCACCTCGACCTGGCCCACCTGCGCCGCCGCTACGGCCTGCGCGCCCTGCGCCTCGGCCTCCTGGAAGCAGGCCACCTCACCCAGAACCTCCTGCTGACCTCCGCGGCCTTCGGTCTCGGCACCACCCCCCTCGGCGGCCTCCAGGACGACCTGGCCCACGAACTCCTCGGCCTGGACGACCTCGGCGAGCCCGTTCAGTACCTGCTCCCACTGGGCCGGCCGGGGGCGGTGTGAGGCCGGGTGCCGAACCGCCGGTGGGGAGACGGCATCACGGAGCCGCCTGCACCCGACCGCCGAAGAAGACCTGCACCTCCCGGATCAGCCCGTCCCGGACGGTGATCGCCTCGACGTTGCGGTAACGGTCGCCGGTGGTCAGCTCGTACTCGTAGTAGGCGAGGACGAGTTCCTCGTCGGCGGGCGTCACCCGCAGCAGCCGTTGCTCCGTGAACCGGTCGGCGGTGGGGAAGCAGCGCTCGAAGAACGCGGCCTTGCCGATGCGGTCGTCCTGGGGGCTGGTGAAGGTGAAGTCCTCGGCGTACAGCGGCAGGGCCGCCTCCCGGTCCTGCGACCGGTAGCAGCGGAACGCCGCCTCGACGATGCCGGCGGGGGTGCCGTTCATGCGATCTCCATGGTTCGGAATCAGTCTGCGAGCCCCAGTGGGTCCGGGGCGGTGGCCAGCAGTTCGGGGCCGTTGTTGCGGACGCTGTTGACGGCAGTGGGGACGGCGCGGACGCGCAGGGCGCCGTCGGCGGGGCGGCGCAGCAGGTGGTGGAGTTCGGCGGGGTCGGTGTGAGCGGGGGAGAGCCAGGTGGAGAGGTCGTCGGGGGCGATGGCGAGGGGCATCCGGTCGTGGACGCGGCCGGCGGAGTCGGTGGCGTCCGTGGTGATGACGGTGGCGGTGGCCAGCCAGGCGAGCGGGTCGTCCTCGGGGCGGGTGCGGTCGCGCCAGAACTCGTAGAGTCCGGCCATCAGCATGACGCCGCCGGTGCTGAGGAAGTACGGCTGCTTGTACTTCTTGTGGTCGGCGCCGGCGGGGACCTCGCGCCACTCGAAGTAGCCGTCGGCGGGGATCACGCAGCGGCGGGCGGTGAAGGCCTTGCGGAAGGCGGGCTTGGTGTCGACGGTCTCCGAGCGGGCGTTGATCATGCGGGCGCCGCCGGACGGGTCCTTGGACCAGGACGGGACCAGGCCCCAGCGCAGCGGGCGCAGTTGGCGCAGCAGTTCGCCGGTCTCCCGGTCGACGCGCTCCAGGACGGCCGGGACCGGGTCGGTCGGGGCGACGTTCCAGCTCGGCGCGAAGGTCTCGGCCGGGTCCCAGCGGAGCTCTCCGAGCAGCGAGACGAGGTCCTGGGGCGTGGTGGTGGAGACGAAGCGGCCGCACATGCCCCCAGCCTCCCACGGTGCACGGACAACGGCGTTCAGCGCGGCGTGTGCCCGCCCGGGGTGTGCCCGAAGGTGCGGCGGAACACGTCGATGAAGGCGCTGGCCGAGGCCCAGCCGCAGCGGTGCGCCACGGTGGTGACCGGCAGGCCCTCGGCGAGCAGCACCAGGGCGTGGTGCAGTCGCAGCTGGGTGCGCCACTGGCGGAAGGTCATGCCGAGGTCGGCGCGGAACAGCCGGGAGAGGGTGCGGTCGCTGGCGCCGACGGTGCGGCCGAGTTCGGCGAGCGTGCGGCCGTCGGCCGGGTCGGCCTCCAGCAGCGCGCACAGTGACCGCAGCAGGGGCGTGGCGGGGGTGGGCAGGTGGAGGGGCTGCTGGGGGGAGGCGCGCAGCTGGTCGAGCAGGACGGCGCGCAGCCGGGTGCGTTCGGGGCTGTCCCGCTCCGCGGTTCGGGTGTAGGCGATGATCAGTTCGCGCAGCAGCGGGCCGACGGCGAGGACGGTCGGGCGGCCGAGGCCGAGCGGGTTGTCGGCGGCGGGCAGGCCGACCAGGTGGAGTTCGAGTTCGCCGTGGGCCTGGTGGGCGTGGACGGTACCGGCCGGGATCCACAGGGCGCGGTTGCCGGGGGCGACCCAGGAGCCGGCGTCGGTGGTGATGCTCAGTACACCGCGGGCCGCGTAGGCGATCTGGTGGTCGTCGTGCCGGTGCGCGTCGATGGCGCCGCCGGAGGGCAGGAGCCGGGCCTCGGTCGAGGCGACGGGATCATGGCGGATTCTCGGCATCGGATGGCAGGTTATCGGAAGTTCGACAGCACGTGCAGGCCCGAGGCTGGCGGCATGCCGAAGAACTCCGACCGCCGGTCGATCCTGCTGCTCTCCGTCGGGCACTCCTGTGTGGACGTCTACCAGGGTGCGGTGGCGGCCCTGGTGCCGTTCTTCGCGGCCGAGCGCCACTACGGCTACGCCGCCGTGTCCGGGGTGGTGCTCGCGGCCTCGCTGCTCTCCTCGGTGGCGCAGCCGCTGTTCGGGGCGCTCACCGACCGTCGGCCGCTGCCCTGGCTGCTGCCGGTCAGCACCCTGCTGGGCGGTGCGGGCATCGCGCTCAGCGGGGTGAGCGGCTCGTACGGGCTGACGCTGGCCTTCGTGGCGCTGTCCGGGGTCGGGGTGGCGGCCTACCATCCGGAGTCGGCCCGGGTGGCCCGGCTGGCGGCCCAGCGGGTCCAGGGGGCAGCGGGGTCGCAGGGCGGGCCGGGCACGCATCGGGGGATGGCCTGGTTCTCGCTGGGCGGCAACCTGGGCTTCGCGGCCGCCCCGCTGCTGGTCGCCGCCGTGGTCGGGACGGGCGGACTGCGGCTGACCCCGTTGCTCGCCCTGCCCGCGCTGGCGGGCGCCGCGCTCTGCCTGCCGGTGCTGCGCGAGCTGGAGCGGCGGGCGGCCGGGGCGGCGCAGGCACCGGTGCCCGCCGCCGACGACCGGGCCGCGTTCCTGCGGCTGTCGCTGGCGGTGGTCTGCCGCTCGATCGCCTTCGTCGGCCTGAGCACCTTCCTCTCGCTGTTCGCCACCCAGCGTCTCGGTGGCGGTCCGGCGGCGGGCACCGCGGCGCTGGTGGTGCTGTACGCGGGCGGTGCGGTGGGCTCGGTGCTGGGCGGCGCGCTGGCGGACCGCTGGGGGCGGGTCGCGGTGGCCCGCTGGTCGTACCTGGTGGCGGCGGTCGCGGTGGCCGGGATGCTGCTGGTGCCGGGCCCGGTGCTGTACCTGTTCGTGGCGCTGACCTCGGCGGGGCTGTACGTGCCGTTCTCCCTGCAGGTGACGCTGGGGCAGGACTACCTGCCGTCGCGGATCGGCACGGCGAGTGGGATCACCCTCGGGCTGACGGTGAGCATCGGCGGCCTGGCGAGCCCGGTGATCGGCAGCCTCGCGGACGCGACCTCGCTGCGCACGGCGCTGCTGCCGCTGGTGCTGATGCCGCTGCTGAGCTGGGCACTGTTTCGGACGCTGCCGGAGCCGGTGGTGCCGTCCGCCGGCTCCGAGCCCGCGGGTGCCGGGACGACACCGGTCAGCCGGTGACCGTCGTGACCACCTCCGCGTAGGCGTCGAACAGCCGGGTGCGGACCATCGCGTCCACCAGCACGCGGGTCGGGATCTCCTGCATGACGATCACTCTAGTGTGTTCATATTTGTTACGATCGTTTTTAGAACGATCGATTGGTGAGTGAACGATATGAAGATGTTCGGCAAGCGCCCGCGGCTCTGGGGATCGCTGCTGGCCGTGGCCGTGCTGATGGCCGGCGTGGGCGGCTGGGTCGTGTACCAGAACGAGTACGACCTCACGGAGGAGCGGGTCACCGTCACCGGCGGCAAGCAGCCGCTCCAGGGCGTGCTGGCCCGCCCCACCGGCGGCCACGGACCGTACGGACTCGTGGTCTTCGTCCACGGCGACGGACCTCGCCGACCGTGACGTCGACGCCGCCCGCCGCGCCGCCGCCGCACTGGCCGCCGGCTCACCGGTGCCCGTACGCGCGACCCGGGTCGACGTCACCGACGAGCGGGAGCTGCACGCGGCCCTCGCGGACGCCGACGCCGTGGTCAACACCGTCGGCCCGTACTACCGCTACGGCCTCGACGTGCTGCGCGCCGCGATCCGCACCGGCACCCACTACCTGGACATCTGCGACGACTGGGAACCCACCGTCGCGATGTTGGAACTGGACGACGAGGCCCGCGCCGCCGGGGTGCGCGCGATGCTCGGCATGGGCGCCGGCCCGGGCGTCAGCAACCTGCTCGCCGCCCGGGCCGCCGCCCGCCTCGACACCCTGACCGACGTCCACACCGCCTGGCCGGTCGACGTCGGCCCGGAGGCGGACACCTCGCTGCGCGACCCGAGCGGCGCGGTGTCGGCTGCCGCCGTGCACTGGATGCAGCAGATCAGCGGGACGGTCGCGGCGGTGGAGGGCGGCCGGCTCGTCCGGCGGCCCCCGCTGCGCCCGGTCACGAGGCGGACACCTCGCTGCGCGACCCGAGCGGCGCGGTGTCGGCTGCCGCCGTGCACTGGATGCAGCAGATCAGCGGGACGGTCGCGGCGGTGGAGGGCGGCCGGCTCGTCCGGCGGCCCCCGCTGCGCCCGGTCACCCTCGACCTGCCCGGCGGCCACCGCGGCACCGCCTACACCGTCGGCCACCCGGAGCCGGTCACCCTGCACCGCAACCTGCGGCCCGCCGGCGACGCGGCCAACCTCATGGTGGTGTCCGTCGCCACCGCCGCCTACCTGGACGTGCTGCGCGACGAGCTCGACGCCGGACGGCTGACCAACGAGAGCGCCGCCGCCGACCTCGACCACCCCACCGTGCGCCGCACCCTGCGCGCCGCCGCCCGCGCCCCTCGTCTCCGGGGCCCGGGCACCCTCCCGCCGTTCTTCGCCGCCGCCACCGGCACGC
Source organism: Kitasatospora sp. NPDC101235 (assembly GCF_044767505.1). Lineage (NCBI taxonomy): Bacteria > Bacillati > Actinomycetota > Actinomycetes > Kitasatosporales > Streptomycetaceae > Kitasatospora > Kitasatospora sp. NPDC101235. Next base: position 57,254 of record NZ_JBIWNZ010000019.1, on the reverse strand, counting down.
GCGACGGCCGCCCCGCCGCGGCCCTCGCCCGTCTGACCGGGGCGGAGGCGCTGCTGGCGGACATGGCGGAGGCGACGGGGGTCCCGGCGGGGTTGGGGCTGGCGCAGCTCTTGGACGCAACGGTGGGGCCGGCGGGGGTGCACGCGCCGGAGGCAGTGATCGACGGCGAGCGGTTCTTCCGCGACCTGGCGCGCGAGTGCCCCGGGGTGGAGGTGGTGGAGGACCTCTAGGGGGCGTCGGCGGCCAGGTGACTCGTGCTCCACGGGCGCAGCTTCTCCGGGTTGCGGACCGCCCAGATGTGGGTGACCCGGCCGTCCGCCAGGCCGAACGCCGCCACCGTTGCGTTGACGCCGGCGTGCCGGGCGACCAGGCCGGGGCGGCCGTTGACGGTCCGTTCGAGGAGCGTGAGCCCGGGGGCCCTGTCGGCGAGGTGGATCAGGTACTGGGCGATCCGCTCGCCGCCCACCACCGGGCGCAGGGCGGCGCCGGCCAGGCCGCCGCCGTCGGCGGTCATCGTGGCGTCGGGGGCGAGCAGACCGACCAGGGCAGCGATGTCCCGGGCCTCCCAGGCCTGCTTGAAGTGCCGCACCAGACCGGCCTGCGCGCCCGTCGGCGTCGCCGGGGCCTGTACGGCCCTGACCCGGCGGCGGGCGGAGGTGGCCAGCTGCCGGCAGGCAGCCGGGGTCCGGCCGACGATCCCGGCGACCTCGGGGAAGGGGTAGCGGAAGACGTCGTGCAGGACGAACGCCACCCGTTCGGCCGGGGTCATCGTCTCCAGGACGAGCAGGAAGGCCATGTCCACCGACTCGTCCAGCGTGACCCAGTCCGCGGGATCGGCGGGTCCGCCGCCGGCCGACCCGCCGATCCACTCGCTGCGGTCGGGCAGCGGCTCGGGGAGCCACTCGCCCACGTAGCGCTCCCGCCGGGCCCGGGCCGATCCGAGCAGGTCCAGGCAGACCCGGGTGACCACCGTGGTCAGCCAGGCGCCGGGCGAGGCGATGGCCTCCTGCTGCGGTCGCGACAGTGCGTACCAGCGCGCGTACGCCTCCTGCACCGCGTCCTCGGCCTCGGCCAGCGAACCGAGCAGCCGGTAGGCGAGGTTGACGAGCTGCCGCCGCTCGCCGACGATCACGCTCAGGTCAGGTACGGACCGCTCCCGCCCGGGCTCGGCTGTGGTGCTCATGGTCGGGGCCACTCCCTGCTGCGTCTCGTCCGCTTCCGCTCTCGCCGCTCCGACTCGACAGTGCACCGGAGTGCGATCCCCGGCCCGGGACGCAACCCCGCCTCACACTTCGCCGGCCTGTGTCGTCGGATCACCGGGACACTATCGATCAACCGCCGCGAGGCAGAAGAGGGGTACGCAACATGGCCATCCACAGCACGGCGGGTGCAACGGCGCGAACGGCGTCGGGAACGGTGGTGGAACAGCGCACCCGTACCTTCCTGCGCGTCTCCGTCGCGCTCCAGACCGCGACCGTCTTCCTGCAGGCGGTCTCGGCCGGCCTGCTGCTCTCCACCTCCTACGGCGAAACTCTGCACGGCGTCGGTGCGCGGGTGATGTACGGGGCCTCGATGCTGTACGTGCTCGCCGCCGTCCTGGCCTGGCGGCCGGGCGGCGGATCGCCCCGCCCGATCCTGTACGCGTCCGGCTTCCTGGTGCTGGCCTCGGCGCAGGTCGTCCTCGGCATCGCGCACGTGCCGTCCGTCCACGTCCCGCTGGGCGTGCTCATCTTCGGCCTGAGCGTGGCGGTGCTGGTCCGGATGCCGGCCGCCCGCTCTGCGCAGCGGACGGCCGGTACCCGGGAGTGAGGGACCCTCAGGAGCCGAGGGTCCAGCTCTGGCCGGCGGCCGGGCGGGTGGTGACGGGGGTTCCGGCGGTGCCGGCGCCCGCGTCGAGGACGAGGCCGGTGGCGACGTTGGTGACGGTGACGGCGCCGGCCGGGTCCTGCGTCAGCTTCCACTCCTGCCAGGGGTTGCCGGGCGACAGGTCGAGCAGGTAGGCGCTGTAGCCGGCCGAGCTTCCGGCGGAGAGCACGGTGTGCCGGTGGGTGTCGGTGTCGCAGTTGTCGGTGATCCGGACGGTGCCGTCGGAGTTGGTGGTGAAGGTCCACTGCTGGGCGGCGTCACCGGGGCGCTGCGCCTCCAGGTCGGTGATCGAGCCGATCGGCGCGGTGCAGGAGCCGAGCAGCGACAGTGCGAGGCCGCCGCTGGTCAGCGCGTGGTACTTGCCGTCGTCGACGACGCCCGACGGCCCGCCCGTCGACTTCGGGGTGAGCCGGTAGAGGGCCGCGCCGTGCGCCGGGAGCGAGGCGCCGAGCGGTCCGGTGACGGTCGAACTCGCGCCCGTCCACAGCTCCTTGGCCTGGTAGCCGGAGCCGCCGAGGCCGAGTTCGGTGAGGCTGGTGGCGACGGTGCGGCCGGCCGACGGGTCCTGGTTGACCAGCAGCACGGCGGTGTCGCCGTTGGCGAGCTGCCGCTTGAGGACCACCGGCGCGTGCCCGTCGGCAGGCTTGGCGCCGACCAGGGTGGCGGGCTTGGCCAGGCTGTCCTGGTCGACGGCGATCACCTCGCGGTTCTTCAGGACCGCCAGGCTCGCCTCGTTGATCCCGGTGGACCAGGTGTAGCCGCGGTCGCTGTGCTGGGACTGCGCGGCGGTGCGCAGGTCGGCACCGGAGATCAGCGGCGCGGCGAGCATGGCGAGGATCGAGGTCTCGGTGCGGGACTCGTCGTCGGTGAAGGGCTTGTGGCAGACGCAGGTGTCCGTGGTGCCCCACAGGCCGTAGACGTCCTGCCAGCCGGTGAACATCATGTCGAGGTCGTTCCAGCTGCCCGGGCGGACGTTGCCCGGGTACTGCAGCGCGGTGCGCAACTGCCCGTTCCAGAGCACCCCGTCGAGCTCGCTGTCCCGGTCGCCGCCGATCCGGCAGAGATTGGCGACCTGGCCGCACCAGACGCCGGTGGGCGCGTAGCCGGGGGCGTTGAAGGGGGCGGTCCCGGCGGCCTGGACCACCGGGTCGGTGCGGGCCGGGTCGTCGGCGGCGAGCAGGTACGGGACGCCGGTGTGGGCGGGCTGAGCGGAGACGCTGAGGGTGACCTTGGGCTTGCCCTGGGCGGCGGAGGCGGCGTCCAGGGCGTGCTGGAAGGTCTGCACCCGGGCGTATATGGAGCGGGTCAGCTCCTTGCCCTCGCCCTGGGTGTAGTAGTTGTGCCCGTCCGGGCCGACGATCTGAGGGCCGTACGGGCAGTCGTCGTACTTGACGAAGTCGACGCCCCAGGAGACGAAGTCGGCCGCGTCGGTGGACTCGTGGCCGAGGCTGCCGGGGTGCATCTGGCAGGTGAGGTAGGTGTCGGTGGCGTACAGACCGAACTTCATGCCCTTGCTGTGCGCGTAGCGGGCCAGGTACTCGATGCCGTTGACGCTGCGCCCGTCCACGGTCTGCGCGGGGAAGTGGTCGGGGCGGGGGATCAGGTGGCCGGAGGTGGGGTCGCCGCCGTTCCCGTCGGTGCCGCTGACCGGGTTCCCGGCGTTGTCGTACAACTGCATGCCGCCGTCGGCGTTGCGGACGAGGTCGGTGTTCTGGCCGTCGCGGTGCCAGAGTGACCAGCCGTCGTCGATGGTGACGGTGTCGTAGCCGGCCGCCACCAGGCCGTTGGCGGCCATGAAGTCGATGGTCTGGACGACCTGCTCCTGGGTGACCTCGGTGCCGAGGGAGTTCCAGGAGTTCCAGCCCATGGGCGGGGTCAGGGCGTTGCCGTTGCCGAGCGCGGCGGCGGGGGCGGCCGTGCCGAGGCCGACGGCTCCGAGGCCGGCGGTGGCGAGGGCGAGGGAGAGCAGGGATGCCGCGACACGGCGGCGGGTTCGGCGCATGTGCGCCCTCCTGAGGGTGTGGGGGGGGAATGGCGGTCCGTCAGGGAGTCCCAGGGGAGAGCGCGGCCGGCCGGGTGGGGCCGGCCGGCCGCGGTGGTGCGGTGTGGGGGTCAGTCGGTGACGGTCACGGTCGCGGAGCGGCCGGGGGCGAGGGTCACGGTGGTGGTGGTGAAGGCCGCGCCGTCGACGGTCGTGGTGCGGGCCTCGCGCTGCTCGCCGTCGACGGTGATGCGGGCGTGCTGCCCGGGGAAGCGGGCCTCCCAGGTCAGCGGCTCGGCACCGGTGTTGGTGACGGTGCTGCGCTGCGCGCCGTCGTGGCGGACGGTCACCGTGCCGGCGCCGACCGGGATGCCCGCGACCTGGAGCCAGCCCATCGAGGCGGGCAGCTGCGGGACGGTGGTGAGTGCGTGACCGGCGGCGTCCGGGGTGACGCCGAGCAGGCCCTGGACGGTCTGGGCGAGCAGGGTGAACGGGACCTCGGGGTAGTCGCCGTTCAGCATCGCGCCGCTCACGTGCGGCTCGCCGGTGCTCTCGTAGATGTGCCGCATCCACTTCCAGGCGGTGGTGCCGTCGTGGTTGGCGAAGAACGCGTCCGGCAGGTAGGTGTAGGCCTCCAGGTTGGCCGAGCGTTCCGGGCCGGAGTCGGCGGCGTCGATGGCGGCCAGGTACCCGTCCCGGCGCGGGCCCGGGTCGAGCAGCCGCTTGACGGGCATCAGCACGCTCGCCTCGTAGCCCCAGCCGGTGATCGGCTTGCCGGCGGTGTCGTAGCCGTGCACCACCTCGCCGGGCTGCGAACCGTCCACGCTCCAGGTGGAGTTGACGTACGTGCGCAGCCGGTCGGCGGCCTTCCGGTAGCCGGCGGCGGACGAGGCGTCACCCCGGGCCTCGGCCAGCGCGGCCGCGGCGAGGTAGGCCTGGTACTGGGCGCCGACCGCGTCGCCGGCCTCGGCGTAGGTGCGGGTGGCGTTCTCGGCGTAGCTGGCGGTACCGGCGAAGATGCTGCGGCTGGTGGCCTGCGGGATCGGCACCCCGCCGTTGTCGACCGGGCCGGGGCGGGCGGCGATGAACGGGCCGAGGGTGTTGCGGACGTACCGGCCGAGGCCCGGATCCTCGGCGTAGTCGCGGTCGCCGGTCCAGCGGAAGGCCTCGCCGGCCTGCTGGACGAGTTCGAACGGCGCTGGCAGCTCGCGGACGAAGCGGTCGGGGCTCCGGTAGTCGATGGCGAGGTGGCTGCGGGCGTCGAAGTTGAGCGCCCAGACCGGGTAGAGCTTGTTGACGTCCGTGGCGGAGGCGGCGAAGCCGCGCAGCATGGTCTTGTTCTCGGCGTCCAGGCCGAGCAGGTGGGCGCCGACCAGCTGGTGGGCGAAGTCACGGCTGTAGAAGGCGGAGCGGAACGGGTAACCGGCCCAGTAGCTGGCGTCGTAGGTGCCGGTGCCGGTGCCGCCGGGGTGGTTCTCGTCCTGGTCGAGCACGCCGGTGGCGCCGGCCTGCTGCACCCAGCTGTTGGCCTTGGTCTTCGCCCAGTCGAAGAGGGCGACGGCCTCGGGGTCGGAGGAGCTGATCACCGGGTCGTTGGGGGCGGCCGGGGCGACGGCGGCGTCGTCCACGTTGACCCAGCCCGTCGGGGAGGAGCCGATGGTGAGGGTCAGCCGGTCGCCGGGGGCGACCGGCACCCGGGGGAGGGTGTACTTCGCGTAGACGGGCTGCTCGGGCAGCGGGAGGGAGCGCACGACGGTGCCGTTGACGCTCACCGAGAAGGTGCCGCCCGCGCCGCCCGTCGCGATCCAGGCGGACAGGTCGTAGGTGCCCGCGGAGACGGCGGTCACCTGCTGGCTGACCGCGTAGCCGGGGCCGGCGTCGAGGTAGGCGAGGCGGCTGCCGCCGTGCGGGTTGTTGGTGGCGGTGCCGGTGTGGCCGGTGAAGGTCCAGCTGCCGGAGCCCTGCTCGAAGCCGGGGTCGGCGAGGACCAGCGGCTCGGTGCGGGTGAGCGTCCAGCGGTGGGAGGGGCGGGCGTCGCAGTGGTGGTTCACCGGGGTCGGGTCGGCGGTCAGACAGGCGCCGGTGCCGCGCGCGGTGAGGGTGTAGGTGCCCTGCGGTGCGCGGGAGAGGGTGAAGCGCTCGGCCTCGGGGGAGCTGCCGCAGTCGGCGGTGGCGGGTCGGTGGTCCGGGCCGCCGAGGGTGAGGCAGCGGTTGCTGGCGGCGTTGACCAGGAGGTAGTCGCCGCCGCTGCGGCGCAGCTGCCAGCGCTGGCTGAGCAGCCGGCCGCAGGCCGCGCCGACCACCGGGGTGCCGGGGGCGGGCTGGGCGTACTGGGGGCCGAGGCAGCTGCCGTCCAGGGCGGAGCCGAGCACGTAGCTGCCGCCGTCGACGAGCGGTGTCCCGGCGGCCGCCGGGGCCGGGGCGGCGCCGAGGGCCTGGGCGGCGAGGACGGTCAGGAGGGCGAGACCGGTCGGTAAGGCGCGGGGGTGGGGCGGCATGGCTGAGCTACCTCCGGTCGGGTGGGTGGGCGATGGTGGCCGATGGGTTTTGAACGTTCAAATTCGGCAACAGCGGTGTGACGCATCGCATGTGATGGGTGACATTTCACATCCCTGGCTCGATCGCGTCAACGGGCTGTACCGTGACGACTTCCGGAAGGTGACCGTCAGAAGCGGTGAAGGCCCTGCCTGGCGGGGGTGGGCAGGGCCTTCACGTCGGTGGGGGTGTGGTCCGGGGTCCCGTGACGGTCGGGGCCCCGGACGGGGCTCAGCGGCCGAGGGCGGCGAGCGTCTGGTCCAGGCTCGGCGTGCCGGGGCGGGGCCGGTTGTACGGGAGCTTGGAGAGCAGTGAGCCCATCGCGCAGGTGTTGCTCAGCGCGGAGAAGGCCAGCCCGCCGCCGACGGCCGCGGAGACCCAGCGGGCGCCCGGCAGGGCGAGGTCGAGGAGCACGCCGGCCAGGACCAGCGAGCCGGCCACCAGGCGGACCTGGCGGTCCAGTGCCCACACCCGGCGGGCGCCGGCCACCTGGTCCAGGGGTCGGCCGGCGTTCGCCCAGGCGTTGGTGCCGCCGGTGAGGGTGAGGGTCGGGATGCCGGCGTCGGCCAGCCGGTGGCAGGCGTTGTCGGCACGCGGCCCGGCGGCGCAGACCACGGCGATCTCGCCGTGCCCGGCGGCTTCGCGCAGCGCGGGCAGGGCGCGGTCGAGCTGGTCCAGCGGGACGTTCAGGGCGCCGGGGATGTGGCCCGCGGCGTACTCGCCGGGGGAGCGGACGTCGATGAGGGTGAGCTGTTCGAGGCGGGGCTGGAGCTGCTCGACGGTCAGTGGCGTGGTCATCGGAGTGGGGTCCTCTCGGGAAGGGTGGTACCGGTGGTGGGGGTGGGATCGGGGGCGTCGGCCCGCCGCTGTGATCAGCTCAGCGTGGTGATCAGCATCAGCGCGGCGACGGCGAGCAGGGCGATGGCGAAGGCCTTCTGGAGGGTGCGCCCGCTGAGCTTGTCGGCCAGCCGCTTGCCGTCCCAGGCGCCGAGGATCGCGGCCCCGGTGAAGGGCGCGGCCACGGCCCAGTCGATCGCTCCGGTCGCGCCGAGGCGGGGGAGCAGGGCGGCGAGCGAGTTGGCGGTGATGACCAGCAGGCTGGTGCCGACCGCCTCGGCCATGGTGAAGGCGAGCACCGACACCAGGGCCGGTACGGCGAGGAAGCCGCCGCCGACGCCGAGCAGCCCGGTGACGGCGCCGAGTCCGGCGCCCGCCGCCGTGGAGCGGCCGAGTCCTGCGGCGGAACGTTCCTGCGCCTGCGCCTTGGGTGGCATCAGCATCCGCCAGGCCGCGAGCGCCGCCAGCACGGCGAAGGCGCCGGTCAGCAGCGCGCCCGGCAGATGGGCGGACAGTGCCCCGGCGGCCATGGCGGCGGGCAGTCCGGCGGCGGCGAAGAGCGCGCCGGTACGCCAGCGGACCCGGCCGGCCCGGGCGTGGGCGAGCAACCCGGTCAGCGAGGTCGCGGCGACGATCACCAGGCTGGCGGTGGTGGCCAGCGCCGGGCTGAAGCCCAGCAGGTAGACCAGCGCGGGGACGGCGAGCATGCTGCCGCCGCCGCCCAGCCCGCCCAGTGCGAGCCCGACCACCGCACCGGCGGCGAGCGCCAGAAGCAGCGTGGTCATATCACGTGGCCGGCGCCGCCGCCAGGCGTGGTGACCGGCAGCCCGGCCAGAGCCCAGGCGTTCATGCCCCCGGCCACGTTCAGCACCTCGACGCCGCGCTGCGCGAGCAGCTCCGCCGCGCGCTGGGAGCGGTTGCCGGAGCGACAGATCGCCAGCACGGTCCGCCCGGCCGCTTCGGGCGGCAGCGGGACGCCGGCGGCCAGCCCGATCAGGGGCTGGTGCAGCGAGCCGGGGGCGTGCCCGGCGGTGAACTCGGCGGCCTCCCGGACGTCGAGCAGGACGGCGGCGCCGGTGCGGGCGAGCTCGTGGGCCTCGGCGGGGTTGGCCTGCCCGGGGGCGCTGTGTCCGTGGGCGTTGGGCCCGTGGGCGTGCGGCGGCAAAGGCATGTGATGTCTCCAGTGGTGCAGGCCGGACCGCAGTGGTCCGGAGTGACGGGGGTGTCGCGGGTTCCGCGGGCGTCCGTACGGGCCCAGTGGCCCGGCGCGGTGGCGTGACCGCGCATCCTCGGCTCCGCCCGTACCTGGCTCGGTGGCGGTGGCCGTCCCCCTCGATGTCCACCATAGTACCCCCGGGGGTATTATCGAAATCGTTCGTCCATACCCCCGCCCGTATCGGTCGGTGAGGCCGTATGCTGGCAAATATACCGAGGGGGGTATCAAGGTGGCGCTGTGGCGCCCGACGCAGCCCAGGAGGGTTCCCGTGCACTTCGCCCAGTTCGCGGAGCCCGAATATCGAGGGGGAGGGCAGTTCGGTCGCACCGCCGCCGCGTGATAGGGCAAGAGAGGAGCGTCTCCAGCAGGTTCGTGCATCGGCGCCGGCGGCCACGTGGCCGATCGCAGGGAGCCGTATCTCGACAGAGACGCGCCGAGCGGTTGCGTCCGTCGGAATAAATACCCCCGGGGGTATGCTTGAATGCGTGGCCAGCTGGTCAGACCCCAACGAAAGGAGACACCCCGTGATCTTCAGTCAGTACTACCTTGACTGCCTCTCCCAGGCGTCCTACCTGATCGCCGACGAGACCACCCGCCAGGCCGTGATCGTCGACCCCCGCCGGGACGTCGACGAGTACCTCGCCGACGCCACGGCGCGTGGCCTGACCGTCGTCGGCGTCATCAACACCCACTTCCACGCCGATTTCCTCGCCGGCCACCTCGAACTCGCAGCCCGCACCGGCGCCTGGATCGGCTACGGCCACCGCGCCGAGACCGAGTACCCCATCCGCCACCTCACCGACGGCGAACGCATCTCCCTCGGCGACGTCACCCTCCGGATCATGGAGACCCCCGGACACACCCCCGAGTCGATCAGCATCCTCGTCTACGAGCACGCGGCCGACGAAGTCCCGTACGGCGTGCTCACCGGCGACGCCCTGTTCATCGGCGACGTCGGCCGCCCTGACCTGCTCGCCTCCGCCGGCGTCACCGCCGAGGACCTCGGCGCCATGCTCTACGACAGCATCCACCGCAAGCTCATGGCCCTGCCCGACGAGGTCCGCGTCTTCCCTGCTCACGGCGCCGGCTCCGCCTGCGGCAAGAATCTCTCCACCGAGAAGCAGTCCACCATCGGCGCACAGCGCCTGACCAACTACGCCTGCCAGCCCATGGACGAGGACGCCTTCGTCCGCATCGTCGCCGCCGGTCAGCCCGCCGCCCCCGCCTACTTCGGCCACGACGCCGCCCTCAACCGGCAGGACCACCCGCTGCTCGACCGCGCGAATGCCGACCGCCCCCTGTGCCCCGAAGGCTTCAAGGAAGTCCGCACCGCAGGCGCCGTCGTCCTCGACGCCCGCAGCCCCCAGGACTTCGGCGCGGGACACATCCGCGGCGCCATCAACGTCCCCATCGACGGCCGCTTCGCCGAACAGGCCGGCACCGTCCTCACCCCTGACAGCACCATCGCGATCATCGCGCCGCAGGACCGTGAGGACGAGGTCATCACCCGCCTCGCCCGCATCGGCTTCGATCGCATCGCCGGCTACCTGCGTAGCCCCAGCAGCGCCTTGCCCGCCCTGGCCGACGAGGTCACCCCCGCCAGCCGCCTCACCGCCGACCAGCTGCGGACCGCACTCGCCGGCGAGCAGCCCCCCACCGTCCTGGACGTGCGCACCTGCGGCGAACGCGAAACAGGATTCATCGAGGGATCCCTGCACATCCCCCTGGCCGAGCTCCCCCGCCGCCTGAACGAGATCCCCACCGACCGCCCCCTGGTCGTCCACTGCGCCAGCGGCCACCGCTCCTCCATCGCCGCCAGCCTGCTGCGCCACCACGGTCGCACCGATGTCTCCGACCTCCTTGGCGGCTATGGCGCCTGGCACACCCTCACCCACTCCGTCTGAGGCTGAGCCCGGCCGTCCCGGCCCACCCCCCTGCCCGGGCCGCGGGCGTTCCTCAAGGTTGCTCCCGCCACGTGCCCCCAGGACGCCAACCCATCGGTGCCCGGTCCGGGGGCGGGGGAGGGGGCGGGGGCACAGCCGCGGGGGTGCGGAACAGATGTGATGCTTCTGGGATGTGGTTCGTGCAGCAGGTCACCTGAAGTCCCTCCCGCCGCGTGATCAAGATCTACAGCTGGAGTGTCAGGCGCCGGACAGGGTGACTGCCACTTCGAACGCGCGGTTCGAACCATCGCTCCGAGAGGGAACCAGAGGCCTGGTGAACCATCCCCCGTCAGCGAATCGTCGGCATTGGTAGGCGGGGGGGCCGAACAGCCCGCCCCCAGGGCTGAGGTGAACCGCAGCCGTACGACTCGAAACGGCACGGCCCGAAGCAAGCAGGCAGCCCACTCAGGAGCAGAACAGATGACCTTATCCGAGACCTTCTCGGCCTTCTACTCTTCACTCGGCACCGTTGCACGGGCCCCCGGCGGGGCGGCGGCACCAGATGAGGGGCCGGCCATGCCGTCCTGGCTGGCGCAGGTGTCGGAGGTGCTGTTCGACGGCATGGACGCCGACGTGGCGAGGACCTGGGCGCGCCGTGTGCACCAGGAGTTGGAGCGATTGAACGGCAGGGTGCCCTTCAGCGTGGTTCACGACTGGTACTGCTCCGCCGTCGGCCCGATACTGACCGAGGCGAGTGCACGGCGCGGCGGGTCCGACGCGCCGCACGAGGCCGCACTGGCCTTGCGTGCACGGGCCCTGAGCGGCGGTCGGATCGACGAGGGCACGTGGCGCACGGCGCTCGAACCGGAGATGCGGGAGCTCTTCCGCCACGCGTACCCCTACGCCGAGGCCTACGCCACGGCCGCTGCCGCCGCCGGCTCCTATGCGCTGGCGAACGGCTACGGCGAGGCCGAGGCCGCCCAGTACGGCGAGACCTATGCGGAGCTCAACACCGCAGCCAACGTGCGTTCCCATGCCGACGCGAACGCCCTGGCCAACTCGGCCTCCGTGGCGGCCGCGTACGCGGCGGCGGACCCGGCCGCCTATGCCGAGACCTATCCGTCCGCCCGGGTCCGCGCGGTGGTGCGGGTCCATGCCGGCCGGCAGGACGAGCGCGGCGAGCGCGCCACCTGGGCGCGGCTGGCCGACGGTCTCGCCGCCGGCCTGGCCCGCGCAGGCGCGGCCTGAACCGGACCGACCCGGCACCCGGTCGAGCCCGACGGCGCAGTCGGTTCCCGGGCCCGGGTCCGAGCCCGAGCCGGCTCAGCCCTTGAGCGGCCCGCCGTTGATGGCGACCCGGCGCCCGTAGCGGGTGTGCGGGTAGTAGTCGTACGTGGCGTGGTGCTGAACGCAGCGGTTGTCCCAGAACACCAACGTGCCGGGGCTCCAACGGATGCGGCAGGTCAGCATGGGCCGCTGGGCCGGCAGGGCGAAGAGCATGTCGAGCAGCGCCCGGCTCTCGTCGGCCGACAGCTGGGGGATGCGCGCGGTGTAGGCCTTGTTGACGTAGAGGATCTTGCGGTCGGTCTCGGGGTGACGCACCACCAGCGGGTGCTCGCTCCTGGGTATCACGTACCCCTTGGGCGGGGTGTAGCCCTGGAAGGCGACGAGGCCGTCGTGTATCGCGGTCAGGCCGTCGAGCAGGTCGCGCATCGTCGGAGACAGCATCTCGTACGCCAGGTGCATGTTGGCGAACAGGGTGTCGCCTCCGCTGCCCGGTTCCGGCACGCGGGTGATGTAGAGCATCGACCCGAGCGAGGGTTCGGCGTCGGCGGTGCCGTCGGCGTGCCAGCCGTTGCCGGCGACGTTCTCCGCCTCGGCGCTGGTGCTGATCTCCAGGATGTACGGATCCGCGTCGACCGGGGGCGGGTTGACCGGGCGCAGTTCGCCGAAGTGCCCGGCGAAGCGCTTGTGGTCCTCGTCCGTCAAGTCCTGGTCGCGGAAGACGAGGACGTGGTGGTGGAGGAACGCCCGCCTCAGCTCGGCCAGTTGATCGGCCGACAGTTCCTGCGCGAGGTTGACGCCGGAGATCTCGGCACCGATCACCGGGGTGACCGGGTCGACCGTGATGGTCCGGTACTCCTCGGCGGGCCTGGTGGTGACGGCCTTGACGGCGTCCAGTTCGTACTGCTCCATGACGTGCTCCTGCGGTGTGGGGATCCGGTGTCGTCACAGCCCGCGGGCCAGCAGATCCGCAAGGATCAGCCGACCGAAGGCCAGGTTGCCGTGGATGGAGTCGTCGGCCTCGCAGAACTCGGGGCGCTGGAAGCCGTCCGGTCCGGTGGTGCGGGTGCGGAGGTCGACGATCTCGACGCCGAGCGCGTCGAGCGCGCTTCGGACCACCTCCTGCGCGGCCATGAACACCACCGCGTCGGACTGCTCCGGTACCCGCTGCGGCGGCATCACGGCCAGCACCCGCAGGCCCAGACCGAGTGCGTGGCGGTAGAAGGCCAGGGCGTCGCGGACGGTGGCGCGGACGATGGCGTCGAACAGCGGACCGGACAGGAAGCCCGGGGCGAAACCGCCGTCGCGCTGGCGGTAGATGCGCCAGTTCTCCCTGGTGGCGACGAAGTGCGCGCTGAGGCCGAAGGTGGACACCAGCGGGACCGCGAGACGCCCGAGGCCGTCGACGTCCATTTCGGCCAGGAAGCCCCGGTAGTACTCGTCGGCCTCGGCCTTGCGGAACACCACGTCGTGCTCGCGCGGCTCGAAGAAGTCGTCGGTGAACTCGCGCCCGGCACCGATCGGGCCGCCCTGGAACGGGATCCGGGCCGCCTTCGCGGCCCGTCCGATCGGACCTGCGTGCGAGTCGCCCAGCAACAGGAACCTAGCGGGGGCGGTAGTAGTCGAGGACGGCGTCGTCACAGATGTCCCCTCCCTCCAGCTCCGCCGACGGCCTGCCGGTTCGGACCGGTCGCGGGTCGGCCGTGGGCCGCGACAGCGCGGTCATGAAGTGGCGCATGACGAAGCCGACGCCCTCCGGCGTCACTTCACGCAGGTTCGGCGCGTAGAACCTGCTCCAGAACGGGAGACCGGTGATGAGTTCGTACGAGGGGAAGTAGTCGACGTCGTCGAGGTCCCGGGTCAACTGCCCGGCCACCGTCCGCAGCAGCGACTTGGAGTAGGTGTTGGCGGTGAGCACATGGCCGCCGGTCGCGGTCGCGGTCAGCGGATGCGGTGAGACGGTCAGCAGGACCCGCAGCCGCGGATTGGCCTCGCGGGCCAGCGCGACGGCGTCCGCCAGGTCGCGGTAGACCTCTTCGAAGGTGAACTGGTGGAAGACGTGGCGGTCCGGGTCGAAGGTGCCGCGCGCGGTGCCGGGGCAGGACGGGAAGACGGTGCCGTCGGCGCGGTCCCGCCACGCTTCGGTCAGACCCATGGTGAAGACCAGGCAGCCGGCCTCGGTGACGGCGTCGCGGATGGCGGCGAGGGTCGTCCCACGGGCTGCCAGCATCTCCTCGGCCGAGGCGTAGCCGCCGGGTTCGACGGACGGGCGGCAGGGGTCGTGGTACCTGCCGTCCTCCAGCCACGCCTCGGTGGGCGGGGTCGTGCGGCCGAAGGCCCAGGAGAGCCACTGCCGTAGCACGGCGGCGGTGTAGACGGTTCCGGTGCGGAACGAGAACACCCCGTAGTGGCGCGCCCTGCGCTCCTCCTCGGTCAGCCCCGGCGGGGCCGGCTCCGCGTCGTACCAGTTCATGCCCCGCTCCAGCAGGGCGCGGCCGATGTGTGCGGCGAAGCAGGACCCCGCGGTGAGGACCGGGTCGTCCTGCCCGATCGCGAACGCGGGCGTCCACAGGTCGTCGATGGCGAGCGGGTCCGGCTCGGCCACGGCGGAGCGCCAGAACGAGCGCGCCGGTAGTGACTGGTAGGGGTTCACGAGGGATGGTCTCCGATGGTCGAACGGTGGCGGAGGTCGGACGGGGCGTTGGTGCGGGACGGCTGGAGGACTGGTGCGGGCCGGAGGCCGGTGACCGCGGCGCCGCCCGGGACGGGTGGCCGGAGCCGGACCAGACGTTCTGCGTAGCCGTGCGCCTCGGAACCGGCCGACGCGGACCCGCCCTGGCTCAGCTCATGCGCGAACACTGCCTGGAGCTGTGCCTCGTCGTAGCCCTGGAAGAGCGCGCCGGCCCCGGGCGGCGGCGGATCGATCAGGTGGACGCCGTGGACCGGCCGACCGATCGCCTCCGCCTCCGCGGCCATTCCCATCGCCACCCAGGCGCCGAAGGACCAGCCGGCCAGGTGCAGCCGCCCGGTGTCGTCCGCGAAGCGCGCCCGCAGGGCGGCGGTGTAGCGGCGTGCCCGCTCGGCCAGGGTCCAGTCCGCGGTCCCGGGCCGTCCCAGTGCGGGATCGGCGATCAGGCAGACGGTCAGCCGGGGGCCCAGCGCCGACACCAGGGACCGGTAGGCCTGGATGTCGCCGCCGACCGGGTGCACCAGGCAGAGCACGTCGCCGCCGGTGCCCTGTTGCCAGACCTCCGGGACCACGTCCTCCGCGCCGACCGCCCCGGCGGATGCCGCCTCGTCCAGCCGGGTCAGGATCTCGGTGAGCGAGACCCGGTGGCTGAGCCGTGACAGTTCCAGCTCGACGTCGAAGTGACGTTTCACCACGCCGATCAGGTCGAGCAGGGTCAGCGAGTCGACGCCCAGGTCGTAGAGCGGGGCGTCGGGGTCGATGTGGTCGAGATCCAGCCAGGCGCACAGCCAGCCGGCGAGCAGGACGGCCGCGGTTCCGCGTGCCGCGTCGGCCGCCGTGGTGCCTTCGGCGGACACCGGCGCGGCCCCGGTGGCCCGGGTGGTCCCGGCGGTCCCGGTGGGCACGGGCGGCACGAGGGCCTGGGCGCCGGGCGCCGAGTAGAACGCGCGGGACTCGTGGATATCGGTGGTGGAGACCAGCAACTGCGGCAGTTGCAGTCCCATGGCCCGCGCGAACACCCGCTTGCCCTCGGCTACTGTCAGCCCGACCGACAGGTGGGCCCGGTGGCGGGCGTCGGTCAGCGGCGCGCGCAGCGCCATGCCGGTATCGCTCCACACGTCCCAGTTCACGCCGAGCCGGACGGTGGTCTCGGCGTCGCCGGACCGGTACTGGGCGAAGCCGTCGAGCAGGCTGTTGGCGGCCGCGTAGTCGAGCTGGCCGACGCCGCCCAGCTCCGCGGACATCGACGAGCAGTAGACCGCCACCGAGGGCCGGTAGCGCTCGATCACCTGCTCGACCAGCAGGGCGCCCTGCAGCTTGGCGGCAGATCCACGCCGCATCGCCTCGGCGTCGCGCCGGGCGATCATGCCGCCGCTCGCCGCTCCGACGGCGTGGACCACGCCGCCGAGACGGTCGGTGCGACGGTCGATCAGGGCCGTGATCTCCTCGGGCGTCGACTCGGCGAGATCGGCTTCGAGCAGCTCGACCCGGTCGGCCCAGGGGATCCGCTCCTCCGGCAGCCGAGGACGTCTGGCCAGCAGCAGGACACGGGCGCCGCCGTTCTCCAGCAGCCAAGCGGCGACGCTGCGGCCGATCCCGCCGGTGCCGCCCAGGATCAGGTGCACGCCTCCGGCGGGCAGCCCGACGGGGCCGGGGCCGGTCGCGGACACCGGCAGTGTGACCTGTGCCCACCAGTGGCCCCTGCGGAGAGCAAGCCGGCGCGGAAGCCCGGCCGCATCCGCCGTAGTGGCGGCTTCGGCCAGCAGCGCCGCCAGCGGTGCGGCCCAGTGGGCGGGGTGCGCGTCGGGGAGGTCGAGCCAGTACCCCTCCGCGGCTCCCTCCTGGGGTGCCACCTCGGCGGCACCGGCCAGCAGGCCCGCCTCCGGCCGCTGCACCGGGCCGTCCACCGGCCTCGCCCGGTACGACAGCCACCACGGCCTCAGCCGAAGCGACCCGGCCGCGTCGGCCACGGCCCGCACCAGTGCGGCCGGAGTGTCCAGACAGGCCCAGCGGGCCCGGGCCAGGCTGTCCCGGCCGACCGGGCCGCCGATCCCCAGCGGCAGCGCGTGCAGCCAGTCGATGCCGTCGTCGCCCGCACCCGTGCCCGCCAGTGCGTCGAGGAGCCGACCGAGAGAGGCGGGGTCGGCCGGGTCGACCTCGTAGACGTCGTCGCCCCGCCGGGCGAACGTTTCGGCGGCGCTGACGCGCACCACCCGTGCGTAGGCGGCTTCGAAGGCGCGGACCACGTCCGGGTGCGCCGGTCCGTCCGTGAGCAGCACCAGCAGCCGGGAGGTGCGCGAGCCGATCGCCGTGCCCGCGCGGCGCAGCCGTGCCCAGTGCGGCTGGTGCAGCCAGGCGGCCTCCGGAAGGCGCTGCGGAACGTCGGCGGCGGCCGGGCCGGGCCGGTCCGGTCCGGCCGCCGCGGCGCGGGGGAAGTCGAACTCCGCCAGCTCGAAGGCGGGCGGCGGGAAGTCCCACGGCGCCTGGGCGGGACCGGCGGGCCAGCCGATCCGCTCACCGGACAGCCAGGCGGCGGCCGACTCCTCCGCAGTGAGACCTTCGCTCGGAACCGGCGCCCCGGCACGGGTCTCCACCGCTTCCGCGATCCGGCCCGCAGTGCGCAGCCAGGCCACGGCGGCGGACGCGTCGGGGCAGACCGCTGCGAGCCGTCGGCGACGCGCGGGACGGCCCGCCTGGAGGTGGCGCAGCACCTGCGGATAGGCGGAGGGCCGGGCCTCCAGGTAGTCGGCGATCCGGGCGGCGTCGGTGCGCAGGCCCGCTTCGCTGCTGCTGGAGAGCACCAGGCAGGGAAGCAGGGGGGTGTCCGGTGCCGCTCGGCCCGCCTTCGTGCCCGCCTCGCCCGCCGTCTCCGGGTCCGGTCCGTCGGCCTCCAGCACCACATGGGCGTTGGTGCCGCCGATCCCGAAGCTGCTCACCGCCGCGATCCTGTCCCGGCCCGTGGGCCAGGGCCGGGCATCGGTGGGTATGTAGAACGGCGTAGGGTCGTCCCCGAGCTGCGGGTTGAGGGCGTGGAAGCCGACGTTGGGCGGGATGACGCCGTGGTGGACCGCGAGTGCGGCCCGCACCAGCCCGACGACTCCGGCCGCCGCGCCCAGGTGTCCTGTCTGGCTCTTGACCGAGGTCAGCGCGCAGTGGCCGGACCGGTCCAGGTCGAAGGCCTGGCGCAGGGCACCGACCTCGACCGGGTCGCCGAGCCGGGTGGCGGTGCCGTGGGCCTCGACATAGCCGAGGTCGGCGCCGCGGCGACCGCTGCGGCGCAGTGCGGCGCGAATGACCTCGCGTTGCCCGGCGAGCGAGGGGGCGTTGTAACTGAGCTTGTCGGAGCCGTCGTTGTTCAACGCCGAGCCGGTGATCACGGCATAGACGGTGTCGCCGTCGCGTCGGGCCAGGCGTAGCGGCTTCAGCACCACCATGCCGACGCCGCTCGCGCCGATGGTGCCGCTCGCGTCGTCGCTGAAGGGCCGGCAGAGAGACCGTCCACGGAGAAGATGTGCTGCGGCTGGTAGTGGTATCCGTCGGTCAGGGTCGGGTCGACCAGGACTCCGCCCGCCAGCATCACCTCGGCATCGCCCTGGCGCAGCAGGCCGGCGGCGACATGGACGGCCACCAGCGAACTGGCGCAGGCCGCCTGGGTGGTGAAGGCGGGACCCGTCAGCCCCAGGTGGTAGGCCGCCTTGGTGGCGAGGAAGTCCTTGTCGTGGTGCAGGGCCAGTTGGAAGCTGTCGGGCAGGCGTCCGGGATCGGCCTCGCGCAGCATGGACTGGAAGTAGGTGTTCTCGCCGGCTCCGGCGACCAGGCCGACGCGCAGACCCGACGGGTCGGCGATCCCGGCGTGCGCCAGTGCCTCGACACAGCTCATCAGCAGGTGCCGTTGCTGGGGTCCATGAGCCGGGCCTCCTGCCGGCTGATGCCGAAGTGGTCCGGGTCGAAGGTCAGTGGGCCGTCCAGCTGGCTGCGTGCCCCGACCAGGCCGTCGGCGGCGTCGAAGTGCTCGATGCCGATGCCGCCCGTGGTGACCATCTGCCAGAACGCGGAGAGATCGGACGCGCCCGGAAGCCGTACCGTCATGCCGACGATCGCGATCGGCTCGTCCACGGCGATCTGCCCGGCCGCACCGGCCAGCGCACCGGCCGGCGCAGCGGCGGGGGCGGCGGTTGCGGCGCGTGGGGTGTCGTCGTCCGTGGCCGGTACCGACCGGTCCAGGAAGTCGGCCAGCGCACGTACGGTGACGTGTTCGAACAGGTCGGCGACGGTGAAACGCAGGCCCAGTTCGGCGGTGCAGCGGAGCTGGAAGCGCATCAGTCCCAGGCTTGAGGCTCCGGCGTCGAAGAAGGTCCGACCCGGGTCGATGGCCGCACCGGTGACCGCCTCGAACGCATCGGTCAGCAGGGCTTCGCGCGCCGACAGGCCTGTGCTGCGGGCCGTCGGCGGGCGCAGTTCCCGCCCGGCAGAGCGCAGAGCGCCCCGGCGGTCCAGCTTGCCGCTGGGGGTCCTGGGCAGCTCCTCAACCAGCCGGAAGCGGGCGATCCGGACGTGGCCGGGCAGCATCGGCGCCAGGTGCGCGGTGAGGTCCTGGGCCGTGGGCGCCTGCCCACGGCACTGCAGGCAGGCCACCAGTTCCTCACCGTCGCGGACCACCACGGCGTTGACGACGTCCGGGTGGCGCAGCAGGGCCGCCTCGACCTGTCCCAGTTCGAGCCGGTGTCCGCTCAGCTTGATCTGGTCGTCGTCCCGGCCCAGGAAGTGCAGCAGACCCTGCCGGTCGAAACGGGCCCGGTCGCCGCTGCGGTAGCACAGGCCGACGCCGGGCAGCTCGACGAAGCGCGCGTCGTTGAGCGCCGTGTTTCCCAGGTAGCAGCGCGCCGCCATGGTGCCGCCGATCAGCAGGGCGCCGGCGCGGCCGGGGGGAACGGGCTCGTCGGCCTCGTCCACCACCGTGAGGACCGCGTTGGCCACCGGTCGGCCGACGGCAGGACGCTCCGGCCACAGGGCCGGATCGCCGTCCAGGCACAGGCTGCTCACCACGTGCGTCTCGGTCGGGCCGTAGTGGTTGAACAGCCGTGCGCCCGGCAGGCCCGCGAACCAGCGGCGGATCGCCTCGGTGCACACCAGCTGCTCGCCGGCGGTGACCACCTCCCGTAGCCGCGAGGGGTAGCGGCCCAGGTGGACTCCGTGCTCGGCGAGGAGCTGGAGCGCCACGTAGGGCATGAAGACGCGCTCCACGCCGGCCGTCTCCAGCTGCTCCAGCAGCGCGGGGGCGTCCTGCCGCCAGCCGGGCTGCACCAGGTGCAGGCAGCCGCCGCCGCACAGCGTCCCGAAGACCTCCTGGAAGGACACGTCGAAGGAGAGCATGGAGAACTGCTGGGTGGCGGCTGTGGCCGCCAGCCCTCCCGACTCCGCCTGCCACTGCAGCAGGTTGCACAGGGTGCGGTCGGACACCTGCACACCCTTCGGGACACCGGTGGAGCCCGAGGTGAACAGGGTGTAGAGCGGCCGGGCGCCGCTGTGCGCCGGGCCGGCGGCGGTGGGTGCGGCCGCAGGGGTGGCAGGTGACAGCACCACCGGGTGGCGCGCGATGCGGCCCGGGTCGACGGCGTCGAACTCCGGGTCACCGCCCGGTGGGAGCAGCACGCACAGCGGCTCCACCTGGTCCAGCACCTGCCGGCGCAGGGCCGGCGGATAGGACGGGTCCAGCGGCACGATGGTCACGTTGAGCCGGGCCAGCGCCAGCAGCGCCACCACGTGCTCGACCGACGGCCGCAGGTGCAGCGCGACGCAGCACGGACGGTCGTCCCCTTCCGGCAGCGGGTGGTCGGCCCGCAGCTCGGCGGCGAGCGCCGCCGCGTGGGCGTCGAGGACGGCGTAGCTCACCGACCGGCCTTCGGACATTAGGGCCGGTGCGTCGGGTGTGCGCGCGACCTGTAGGGCGAAGCCCTCGGTCACCGTCGTCCAGGGGGAACCGGGCCAGTTCGGCTGCGATCAGCTCGGCCATCCGGGGCACCTCCTCGCTCTCCAGCAGGTCCTCGGTTCCGTGGGTGTCGAGCAGTACCACGCTGAACCGGGTGTGCCCGGCCAGGGCCAGCCGGCGCCCCATCTCGTGGGCGACCAGGCCGCCGTAGGAGAGCCCGCACAGCACCAGCGACTCGTCCGGCCGGGGGTCGATCAGGGACAGGTACTGCTCCGCCATGGCCTCGACCGTGGGCAGCGGCGTCTCCCCGGGGTTGATCCCGGGCGACTGCACGCCGAGGACGCCGACGTGGTCGGGCAGCGCCGCGGCCAGTGGCAGGTAGCAGAAGGCGGTGCCGCCGGCCGGGTGGATGCAGACCACCCGCTGCTGTCCGTCCCCCTCGCGGAACTCGACCAGGTTCCCGTCCGGAGTTCCCGACGCCCCCGCCCGAAGGCGTTCGGCCAGGGCCTCGATGGTCGGGTTCTGCACGATGTCGCGGATCGGCAGGGTCTCGCCGAACTCCTCGCGGACGGCCAGGGCCACCTTGATGGCGGATATGGAGGTACCGCCCAGATCGAAGAAGTTGTCGGATATCCCGATGCCGGGATGGATCAGCACCCGCCGCCAGATGGTGTGCAGTGCCATCTCCACGTGATCCCGAGGGCTCGCTGTGTTGACCTGGGCGCGGGTCGCGGCGCGGGCCGCGCACAGCAGCGCGGCGCGGTCCAGCTTGCCGCTGTGGTTGAGCGGCAGCTGCGGCAGTTCCACGAAGAGCGCGGGGATCATGTAGTCCGGCAGCCGCCGCGCCAGCGCGGCACGCCACTCGTGCGGTCGGCGCGGCTCCGCGTCGCCCCGGCCCAGGCCCGCCACCAGGCGCAGCTCGCCCGTGGCGTCGCGGTCGGCCAACACCGCCGCCTCCTGCACGTCGGGGAGGGCCAGCAGCGCTGCCTCGACCTCCCCCGGCTCGATCCGGAAGCCGCGCAGTTTGACCTGGTCGTCGCTGCGGCCGACGTACTGGGCGTTGCCGTCCGGTAGCCAGCGGGCCAGGTCGCCGGTGCGGTACAGGCGTTCGCCGGGCACGAAGGGGTCGTCGACGAACCGCTCGGCGGTCAGGTCCGGACGGTGCAGATAGCCCCGGGCCAGGCTCGCCCCGCCGAGGTAGACCTCGCCGGCCACCCCGGTCGGCACCGGCCGGAGCCGTCGGTCGAGCAGGTAGAGGCGGGTGTTGTCCAGGGGGCGCCCGATCGGGCACTGCCGGTCCAGCGGCTGCGGGTCGGTGTAGGCGGTGCTGTAGAGGGCGGCCTCGGTGGGCCCGTAGCCGTAGCAGCTGCGCAGGCCGGGCAGCGCCTGCTGGATGCGGTGTAGCGCCTTCTCCGGGAGGGACTCCACCCCGGTCAGCAGCTGGCGCAGCGTCAGTCCGTCCAGGCGCGCCTCGGGGTCCCCGTCGATCCACTTGACGTAGGACGGCGGGAGGAACGCCTGCACGATGCGGTGCTCGCGCATCCAGTCCAGCAGTTCCGCGGGGTCGCCGCGCAGTTCGTCGGGGACCAGGTGCAGCACGGCGCCGGTGGTGAGCGGCATCAGCAACTCGTGCACCGAGGCGTCGAATCCGATGCTCGACCAGGCGGACGCCGCGCCGGGGGTGTCCCCGAACCGCGCCAGCCAAGTGTCGAAGAGGTTGGTGACGCTGCCGTGGGTCACCGCCACGCCCTTGGGGCGGCCGGTGGAGCCCGAGGTGTAGATGACATAGGCCAGCTGCGACGGTCCGACGGTGTTCCCGGGCGCGTCGTCGCGCTCCGCCTCGGCCTCGACCGCCCTCAGGGACTGCCAGCCCTCGGGCGGGACGTCAGCGTCGCTGAGCACCACGGTCGGTACCGCGTC
Organism: Kitasatospora sp. NPDC101235; assembly: GCF_044767505.1. Classification (NCBI taxonomy): domain Bacteria; kingdom Bacillati; phylum Actinomycetota; class Actinomycetes; order Kitasatosporales; family Streptomycetaceae; genus Kitasatospora; species Kitasatospora sp. NPDC101235. Next base: position 35,114 of record NZ_JBIWNZ010000019.1, on the reverse strand, counting down.
CTCGACCATCGCGGCCAGCCGCTGGACCGGCTGCCCCGGGTCGAGCGGCAGATAGGCGGCGCCCGCCGTGAGGATGCCGAGGACACCCACCACCAGCTCGGTCGAGCGCCCGGAGTGCAGACCGACCACCTGGTCCGGGCCGACGCCGCGGGCGATCAGCGCGTGCGCCAGCCGGTTGACCCGGTGTTCGAGCGCGGCGTAGTCGAGCCGCTCCGCCTCGCAGACCAGGGCCGGACTGGCAGGGCGGGCTCGGACCTGGGCCTGGAAGCGCTCGACCAACCCGGTCGGGGCGGCAGCGGTGGGCGTTTCGGCCTCGCCGGCGCGGTCGTCCCAGTGGGCGGGGTCGGTCGGTGGGCAGTTCGAGCAGGGACGGCGCGTCGGCAAGGGCTTCCCTCCAGTGGGCGGCCTGCGCCGCCGGTTCGTCCCCGGACGCCCACTCCCGCTGCCAGCGGGTGTAGTCGGCGTACTGCAGGGACAGCGGCGGCAGTGGGGAGTCCGCGCCGTCCCGGAAAGCCGTGTACAGCGTTCCGAGCTCGCGCAGCATCACGTTCATGGACCAGCCGTCGAAGACCGCGTGATGCAGTGTCAGCAGCAGCACGTGGTGCTGCTCGGCCAGGGCGATCAGACGGCCACGTGCCAGCGGGCCGCGACTCAGGTCGAAGGGCGTGTCGGACTCCGCGCACTGCAGGGCGGTGACGCGCGCCCCGGCGTCCGGGAGCCCGGTCAGGTCATCCACCGCGAGGGTGTAGCCGGAGTCGGGCGGACCGATCAGCTGATGGACCCCGCCCCCGATGGAGACCAGCCGGGTGCGCAGGACCTCGTGCCGGGAGACCAGCTCGTCGAGCGCACGGGTGAGCACCGTGCGGTCCAGCGGGCCGCGCAGGGTGAAGGCCATGGTCTCGTTGTACGCCTCGCTGGCTCCGTCCAGCTGTGACAGCACCCAGAGCCGTTGCTGTCCTGACGCCAGCTCCGGGAGCTGGACGCCGACGGCCGTCGGGGAACCGGGCTTCCGCGCGGGACGCGCATCGGCCCGGGCGGTGGTGGTGCCGTGGGGGTGGTGCGTCTCCGACAAAGCCAGACCTTTCTCCTGGGGGAGGGTCATTGCGGGGATCGACGGCGCGGTGGCGTTGCGTGATGGCAGCGGCCGACGGCCCCTGTGGTGCGGACCGGATCGCCTCGATCGGCGCCCCGGTCAGATCGCTTCGACCGGGTGCGGGGAACTGGGGTGACACACGCTCAGCGGCTCTTGGCGGGCAGGTGAACCGGGGCAGCGCATGAGGGCGCCGTCGAGGTCAGCGGCGCCGAAGCGCGGTGGATCTGTGACCATGGACGCATAGTCAAGATGATTAATTCGGCCGGAGGTAAGAGCCGGGCGGGGCTCCGCGCGAACCGAAGAGCTGTGCAACCGGATCGGCACTGCCCGAGGCGCTCAGCTCCTGCACCAGCTCGCAGTTCCTGGCGATCCTGCCGGCGACCCACTCGCGCAGCCACTCGGACAGGTGCGGAAGCGGCAGGTCGGACGGGGCCAGCCCGGCGAGCACGCACCCGGTTGCCGCCGCTCCGCCGACGTTGACGACCACGTCCGGCAAGACGGTGTGGCCGGCCTCGCGCAGCAACCGGCGGGCCGGTGCGGTGCAGCTCAGGTTTCCGCCCTCGACCACCAGACGGGCCCGGACCGCCGGCACCGCCTCCTCGTCGACCGCGGAGGCGGATGCCGCCAGCACCAGCACGTCGGCGTCGACGTGCAGCCACGCCTGCCCGGGCCCGTGGACCGTGACCCGGGCAGGCAGCCGGCTCCGGTCGATCGTGCCGTCGCTGCTGGTGAGCGCGGCGAGTTCGGCGACGGGCAGTCCGCGGTGGTCCTCGATGGTGCCCCGGACGTCGGCCACGGCCACCACCCGGTGGTCGTGGGCGGCCAGGTGACCGGCCACCGCGCGCCCGACGGTGCCGAAGCCCTGGATCGCGATGCGCTGCGGGGTCCGCGCACCGGAGGCGCGTAGGGCGCCGAGCACCGCGACGGCCACGCCGAACCCCGTGATGTCGGCCATGTGGTCCCACAGTTCGGCCCAGCCGACGGTGAGGCGGGTGGTGCCGGGGCGGCGGGTGACGTCGTACCCGGCGGCCTCGAAGGCCAGCTGCCGGTCGGCGTAGGTGGTGCCCTGGTCGCACCCCAGGTACACCCCGCCGTGCAGCAGCGGGGCCGCGGCGCGGCCGAACCCCCGCATCACCGCCTGCCGCTCGACGGTGGCGCCCGGATCGGGTGCGATGCCGGCCTTGGCGCCGCCGATGGGCAGGCCGACCAGCGCCAGCTTGTGGGTCATCGCCCTGGCGAGCCCGGTCAGCTCCTGCTCGGTCACCGTCCGGGTCATTCTGGTGCCGCCCATGGCCAGACCGTCGACCATGGAGTCGACGACGACCCAGCCTCGGGCCTGGCACCTCGCGAGGTTCAGGGTGGTGGAGAGCATGGGCTCGGTCACCCGGTGCGCACCGTGCGGTGCGAGCGTCCGGTTCATCGCGCACCGTCCTCCGGGACGGACCGCAGGCGCAGGCTGCGGGGGCGCATGTCGGTCCACACGCGTTCGATGTGCGCGAGGCATTCGTCCTTCGCACCCCGTACGCCGACCTCGTGCCAGCCTGCCGGCGACTCGCGGTCGGCGGACCAGATCGAGTACTGCTCCTCGTCGTTGACGACGACCTTCCACTGCTCGGGTGCTTCGATGGTCATGCCGTTACCTCCAGGTGTCGGTGGTTGGGGGGTCCGCCGGGCGGCGGGCGTGTGGAGCCGGTTAGCGGCCGGCGTCGGGGCGGGTGCCAAGACGGGCGTCGAGGCCGTCCAGCCATTCCGGCAGGCCGGCGGCGCGCAGGAGGCCCGTCCCGATGAGCACACCGGCGAAGCCCTCCCCGAGCAGGCGGGCGGCGTCGTCGGGGCAGCGGATGGCCCCGGCACTCACCGGGCACCGGGTGCCGCTGCTCAGCACCGCGGGCAGGAGTGACGAGCTCCGCCCGAGGTCGCCCGCGCCGCGTTCGCGGGTGGCGATGTCCTTGTTGTTCACCGCGACCACGCACTCCTCGGCGCGTGGCACACGGCTGATCTCCTCCTCGGTGGTGACCTCGACGAACGGCGTCAGGCCCAGGCGCAGGCCGAGGTCGACCAGATGGCCCAGGGTGGCGCGCGGCAGCAGCGCGGCGGTGAGCAGGATCGCGGACGCGCCGCTCTCGCGGGCCTGGTGCAGTTGGCTCCGGCGGGTGATGAAGTCCTTCTGCAGCACGGGCAGGTCCGTCGCTTCCACGACCTCGTGCAGCAGGTCCCGGGTGCCGCCGAACCACCGCCCGGTCACCACGGACAGGCAGGGTGCGCCGACGTCCTGGTAGTCGGCGACCAGACGGGCGGCCGACCTGTCACCGAACAGGTCGTGCCCCGCGGCGTCCTGGCGCTTGAGCTCCATGATCACCGGTCGGTGGGCGTCCAGCAGTGCCTCGATGAACTCGGCCGTCATCCGGCCGCCCCGGCGCCGTCCGTCACTCGCCAGCCGCGCCGCACGGCCGTGACCCGGTCGGTGCTCAGCCGTCCGTCGAGGTCCCTGGCCGCCGTGTCCACGTCGATGCCCAGGAACAGGGGGTGGTCCACCACCGCCCGGTAGTCCTCCCGGTTGTCGGCCGAAATGCCGCCGGCCAGCAGGAACGGTCGCGAGAGGCGATCCGCGATCTCGATGACGGCCCCGCAGTCCGCCGGCTGCCCGGTACTGCCGATCCGGCCGTCCCCGGCCACCGCGTCCAGCAGGAAGAGGTCCGTTCCCGCCCGCTCGTACGCCGCGATCAGGGACCGCTCCGCGCGGGTGTCCGTACCGAGGTGCAGCACCTTGACCACGTTGAGGTCCGTGGTGCTCTTCAGGGCGCGGACCAGTCCCGGCGGCTGGTAGCCGTGCAGTTGGACCCACCGCACCCGGGCCGCGGCCGTCGCCGCGCGCAGTACCGCGGCGTCGTTGAGGAAGGTCACGAGAACCGGATGCAGCCGTGCCGTTCGGTGTACCGCGGCCGCGAGCACCTCCATCTGATGAGGTGTCAGGTTAGTGCGACCCCCTGGAACACCGTGCCACAGGCCGACGAGGTCGACTCCGGCACTGTCGAGCGATGCCACGTCCTCGGCCGAGGCGGCTCCGCAGATCTTGACCAGCATCAGGTGTCACAACCCCAACATGACGGCGATGCGGTTGCGTTGGATCTCCGACGTGCCCGAGTAGATCGGGCCGGCGACCGCGTCGCGCAGGTCCTTCTCCAGTCCGTACTCGGCCAGGTAACCGCTGCCGCCGAAGATCTGCACGGCGGCCAGTGCGGAGGAGAGGTTGCTCTCGCTGGCGAGGAGCTTGCTGACGGCGATGTCCTTCGTGACGTTCTCGCCCTCCGCCAGCCGGACCGCCGTGTCGTAGAGCCATTTCCGCGCGGTGTCCAAGCCGATCCCCATCTCCACGATCTTGTGGGAGACCGACTGGTACGAGCCGATCGGCTTGCCGAACTGGACGCGTTCCTTGGCGTACTCGACGCAGCGGTCGAGCCGGTACCGCATCTGCCCGGTGTTGATGACGAAGGAGCAGAGGATCTCCCACTTCATCACGTGGTCCAGGACCAGGAACCCGGATCCGACCCGGCCGATCACGGCGGATGCGGGGATCCTGCAGTCGTCGAAGTGCAGTTCGCTCACCGGTGCGGTCCGCAGTCCCATGGTGGCGACGGGTGCCCCGACGACGAGCCCCGGGGTGTCCCGCTCCACGACGAAGGCGGTGATGCCGAGCGGGCCGCCGTTCGGGTGGGTGCGCGCGTAGACCACGAACACGTCGGCCACCGGGCCGTTGGTGACGAAGGACTTGCCGCCCCGCAGCACGAAGCCGTCGTTGTCGCGGGTGGCCGTGGTCCTCATCGCCAGCGCGTCGGAGCCGCTCTCGGTCTCACTGATCGCGTGCGCCCCGATCGTCTCTCCTGAGCAGATCCCCGGCAGGTGGCGCGCCTTGAGCTCCGGCGAGCCGAACCGTTGCAGCGGGACTCCGACGCTGACCAGGTGGGTGGCGACCGAGAAGTTCAGTCCGCCGTCACGGCACCCGGTACCGAGTTGTTCGAGCACGTGCATGGTGGTGAGCAGATCCTGGCCCAGCCCGCCCCACTGCTCGTCGAACGGCAGGCCGAGGATCCCGGACCTCCGGATCAGTTTCCACTTGTCCCACGGGAAGGCGCCTTCCGCGTCCCCTTCGAGATGGCCCGAGCTGAGCTCCTCGCACCACCGGCCGATCCCTTCGCCCAGGGCGATCTGGTCGGCGTCCCACCTGATCATCTGTCAGTCCTGTCAGTACTGGGAGAAATCGGCTGAGTCCAGGTCGTGGCGTTCGTCGCCGCGCAACGCGGGCGAGAACACGCACACCAGGCGGAGGTCCTCGTCCTGGCCGGCGATCAGGAAGTGGGCGTCGTGCCGGTCGAGCGCGTACAGCGTGCCCGGCTCGATCGGGTGGGACGTGCCAGTGGCGTCCACGACCTCACCCGTTCCCTTGATGCAGTAGCAGGCCTCCAGGTGGCGGCGGTACTCCAGCCTCGACTTGGTGCCGGCACGGACGGTGGTGTCCGTCATCGTGTATCCCAGGCCGTCGGATTCGAGAAGGAACCTGCGGCTGAGCCCGTTGCCCCAGTCCACGGTCGTCACCTCGTCAAGGCGTCGGACGATCATCGGGTGTGCCTCCTAGCGGCTTGCTGAATACGGCGAAATGGTGTGCACGAAGGTGTGGAACTCCTCGACCACGTCGGCCCCTTCGGCGAGGGCCTGCTCGATTCGGGCGACCCCGGCGCTGCCCACGACCGCGGCGTCGGCGCCGAGGCCGTGCAACAGGTCGATGTCCGCCCTGGAGCGGACGCCGAATCCGACGGCGATCGGTACGGCGGTCGTCTTCCGCAGTGCGGCCAGCGCGGCGGCCAGCTCCTGGTGGTCGGCCGTGAGCTTGCCGCCGCTGCGGCCGTAGTGGGCCACCAGGTACAGGTACGCGGTGGCGCACTCGGCGGCCGCGGCCTTCACCTCGACCGCCGACGCGGCGTAGCAGGTGGCGACCATGGGCAGCCCCGCCTCCCGCACCGCTTCGAGGCAGTCGGCCCGCAGCCGCGGTGGCAGGCCGTGGACCAGCAGCCCGTCGACGCCCGAGTCGGCGACCCGCCGGACGAAGCCGGGCACGGTCAGGTCTCTGACCGTGTGGCTCCAGTCGGCCAGTAGTGCCACCCTCAGGTGGCGCAGCCGGGGCAGGATCCCGCTGAGGAAGCCGAGCACCTCGTCGAGTCCGCCGCCGTCGGCCAGGGCACGCTGCGCCGATCGGCGGATGACAGGCCCGTCGGTGACCGAGTGGGGAAAGGGCACCGCCAGCTCCAGGCAGTCCACACGGCAGTCGTCGAGCATCCGCATGACGTCGGCCAGTACGGGCAGCGGGGGGTCTCCGGCGTTGAGGAACATCGCCAGGCCGGGCTGGTCCGGTGGCCGGCGTGCGAAGAACCCGCTCACCGCGCACGCGCCGTAGCCGCCACGCGGCGCGCCGGTTGCGCACGCAAGCGGTCGACGAGGTCGCGTGCGGCGCCGCTGCGGAGGGCGTCGTCGGCCGCCCTGACCGCCTCCGGCCACTCGCCGATCAGCCCGCTCGCGACAGCCAGTGCGGCGGCGTTCAGACAGACGGTCCGCGTTGCGAGACCCGTCCCGTCTCCGGAGAGCACGCCGAGGAAGTGGTCGACCACGTCCGCTCCTCCTCCGGCCGGCCGTAGTTCGGCGATCGCGCCGGGCCCGGGACCGGGAGCCTCGGCCCGCAGCCGGATCCCGTCGGTGCCGTCATTGGTGAGGACGACGTTGTCGACGGAGCTGACGAGCTCGTCGATTCCCAGCTCGTTGGAGCACAGCCAGATCCTCCGGTCGGCAACGGTGGCGGCGACATGGCCCAGAGTCGGCAACAGCGAACGGTCCGAGACGCCGACGAGCTGAGCGGAGACCGGCACCGCGGCCAGGAAGGGGCCGACGGAGTTGATGAATCCGCCGATCATCCGCAGGTCCATCGGCACGATGCTCCGGGCCAGCAGCGCCACCTCCCGCGGGTAGACGAAGTTCCCCGGGAAGGCGATGCCGAAGCGTTCCAGCAGGGCGTCGGTCTGCTCGTACGAGGTGGTCGTCCCGATGCCGAGACGGTCGAGCAGATCGTGGGAGCCACAGGTACTCGTATAGGCGCGGGATCCCGTCTTGACGATGCGGACGCCCAGGGCCGCGGCGACGAACGCCGCCGCGGTGGAGATGTTGAACGTGGCCGGCCCGCCTCCGGTGCCGACGATGTTGGCCGTGTTGGTCGTGTCGTCCAGCCGCGCGGCGACGGCCGGCCGTCGCTCGTCCAGAGAGCGGAGCATCCCGACCAGCGTGTCCCGGCCGGGCATCCGGGTGGACAGCGAGGACAGCAGCGCCACCGTCTCGCCGGGCCGGAGAGCGCCGTCACGCAGCTGGTCCCAGAAGGACCCCCACATCTCCTGATCGACGGTGCGGTCCCGGTCGATCAGCGCTCGCAGCACCTCGTGCATGACTAGTGGGAGTCCGTCCGGTGCTGCTGGGCCCGTTCGATGAACCTGCTGATCGAGCCGACGGAGCGGAAGCTGTCCGGGTCGAGGTCGAACTCCTCGACGCGCAGGTCGAAGCGGTCCTCAAGCCAGGCGATCGTCTTGAGCAGGCCGAGGCTGTCGATGACCCCGCCGTCCACGAGGTCGTAGTCGGAGTCCAGCTCGCTCGCGCCGACGTCCGGCAGGAACTCCTCGATGATGAACTGCGTGACTACCGCGGCGTGTTTCACGTGGCCGTTCCTTCGTTTGGCTGGGACGGGGAGCAGGCGCGCTCGATGGGCGTGCGGTCGATCTTTCCGGTGGACGTCCTGGGCAGCGGGTCGTCCACGATCAGCAGGGTCGAGGGGACCGCGGTGAGCGGAAGCCGTTGTGCGCAGTGCCGGCGCAGCGCCAGCGAGTTCAGCCGGCTGTCCGGGGCGCGGCGGACCACGCTCCGCAGCAGGCGGCCGGCCACCGGGTCGGGCACGGCCACCACGGCCGCCTCGACGACGTCAGGATGGTCGAGCAACACCTGCTCGACCTCATGGGTGTTGACCCGCACGCCGCGGACCTTGACCTGGTGGTCGTTCCGGCCTTCCAGGGTGATGCGGCCGTCCCGGTCACGCCGCACGAGGTCGCCGCTGCGGAAGTAGCGCCGCGTCCGCCCTTCGTGGTGGTGGGTCGCGAACTTGTCCGCGTCCTGTTCCCGGTCCAGGTAGCCGTCGGTCTGGAAGGGCGTCGCGACATGGAGCTCGCCGGTTCCCGGTCCGGTCACGAGCCCGCCGTCGTCGCCGACGATCACGGCGTGGACTCCGGGCAGCGGGCGTCCGATCGGCACCGGGCCGTCCGCCGGCTCGGTGCCGTCGACCTCGTGCAGGAAGCTGTCGTTGGTCTCGGTGCAGCCGTAGACGTTGTAGAGCCGCGCGCCGGTGAACAGGCGGGGGAGTTCGGCCAGGCAGCGGGCGGGCATGCTGTCGCCGGTGAAGACGACGTGCTCGACCGTGTCGAGCCGCCGGCCGCTCCGCGCGGTCGCTTCGACCAGCAGCTGGTAGAACATCGGTACCGCCTGGACGAGTTGGACCGCGTGGCGGGACACGAGGTCCAGCAGGTGGCCCGGGTGGGTGGCCCGGGCCGGATCGACCAGGACGACGCGGCCGCCGTACCTGAGCGTGGTCCAGACGTCCAGCAGGCACAGATCGAAGGTGAGCGGGGCGTAGTTGAGGACCGTCGTTCCCCGACGGATGCCGAACCGCTCGCCGGCCCAGGTGGTGAAGCGGTCCACCGCCCCCGTACCCAGTGGCACGATCTTCGGCCGCCCGGTGGAGCCGGAGGTGGTGAACATGAAGGAGACGTCGGCGGGTTCCGTACGGCGCGGCGCCTTCGGCTGCGCCGGCCGGTCCGAGGCGCCCGGCCCGGGCGTGGGCGCCTCGGGGCTCTCCGGCGACAGGACGTGCCGGATTCCGGCCTGCTCGACCAACGCGTGGGACGTTCTCCCCTCCGGCGTGGGTGCCGGCAGCAGCAGGAAGCGACGCCCTTCCATCAGGCAGGCGAGCGCCAGGGCGATCGCCGAGGGTGACTTGGCGGCCAGGATGCCGATCGGCTCGTCCTCGCCCGGGGCGAGCCGGGCGATCCGTGCGCGCTCCCGCTCCGCCAGCCGGTGGAGTTCACGGTAGGTCGTCTCTTCTCCGCGCCATACCAACGCCGGATCACCGGGGTGGCTGGTGGCGTGCGAGACGAATGAACCCACCAGGCTCTGCTGCTGCATCACGACTTCTCCGAGTTCACGCAACGGGGTGAGTCCATATACAACGGATGAGTTCATGCAACGGGTTCACCGATCTCATTCGGAACAATGAAGGCCCGGCACGAAAGGGGCTCATCCGGCCGCCAACCTGGCGACAGAAGAATTATCACGTGGCGCCCGCCCACGGAAGTGGGGTGTTCGATCGGCGCCATGGCGGCACGTCAGAGGGGGTGCCACGGCTTGCCGTGCCGATGCCAGCCATCGAGCGTGTTCGATCTACATAAGGGTTCCCGTGGGCCGGCGTCAATATTGTCTTGATGCCTGCAGCCCTCTTCTCAGTCTTGCGGAGTGAGACGGGAGCTGCCTAGTATCCGCCGTACTGTTCGCGAAGTAGCGAATAGGCGAGGGGATTTCCGGGGCGCTGAAGCGTTCCCGATCGCCGTGAAAGGTGGATCCGTCATGCCTGGTCCCGATCAGTGCGCGCACGCTCCGACCCCGCTGTCCTTCGCCCAGCAGCGGCTGTGGTTCCTCGATCGGCTGCGGCCGGGTCGGCCGGACCACAACGTTCCGACCGCGGTTCGCCTGCGCGGCCGGCTGGACGAGGGGGCGCTCGTCCGGGCGCTGACCGAAGTCGTGCGGCGCCACGAGGTGTTGCGCGGCAGGATCGTCGACTCCGAGGACGGCCCGTGCCACGTCACGGAGCCGGTCGAGACCTTCGTGCCGACGATCACCGACCTGACGGACACCTCGGCGGAGCAGGCCTGGCAGCGGGCCCGGGAGCTGGTGGCCGCCGACCTGGCGACCCCGTTCGACCTCGGGACCGCTCCGATGCTGCGGGCCCGACTGATCCGCACCGCCTCCGACGACCATCTGCTGATCCTGGTGATCCATCACATCGCGTGTGACGGATGGTCGCTGCCGGTGCTGTGGCAGGAGTTCTCCGCCGTGTACGGCGCCGCCGTGTACGGCGCCGCCGTACACGGCCGGCCGATCGCCCTGGAGGACCTGCCCGTCCAGTACGCCGATTTCGCCGACTGGCAACGGAGCCATCAGGATGGAACAGCACTGCTGGACCAACTCGCCTACTGGCGAAAGCGCTTGGCCGACCTGAGTCCGTCGGTGCTCCCGACGGACCGAACGCGCCCCGCGGTGTGGTCAGGCCGGGGCGACCAGGTCGAGATCGAGATCCCCGCAGAACTCGCCGACCGCATACGCGTACTGGGGCGCGCCCACGAGCTGACGCCGTTCATGACGCTGCTGGCCGCCTTCCAGGTTCTGCTCGCGCGCTGCACGGGACAGGCCGACGTGACGGTGGGGACGCCGATCTCCGGGCGGACCCGGATCGAGGTGGAGCCGCTGGTCGGCTTCTTCGTCAACACGCTCGTCCTGCGCACCGACCTGTCGGGCGACCCCGGCTTCACCGACGTGCTCGCCCGGGTACGGCGGTGCGCGGTGGAGGCCTACGCCCACCAGGACGTCCCCTTCGAACGGCTGGTGCAGGAGCTTCGGCCCGAGCGCGATCTCGGCCAACACCCGCTGTTCACCGTCATGTTCCAGCTGGAGGATCCGCCCGCGCTTCCGTCCGGCCTCCCGGGGATCGAGGTGAGTGACCATCAGATTCCGAACGTCGTGGCGAAGTTCGACATCGAGGTCTCCATGACTGACCTCGGCGACAGCTTCGCCGGCGTCATCCGCTACGCCACCGACCTCTTCGACCGCGACACGGTGCGGGAACTCTCCGAGGGTTTCAGGGCGTTGCTCGATCATCTGGTCGACAGGCCCGAACGGCCGGTATCGGCGTGGGAGACCCCTCCCGGCCTCCGCGTGAGCCGCCCCGCTCCCATCGCTCCCGCCACTCCCACCGGGCAGCCTGCGGCCCCGCAGTCCGATGCCGGCCGGGTCGGCGCTCCCGTCTCCAGGGCCGAGACCGAGACGGAGCTGCTCGTGCTGGAGACCTGGGCCGAGGTGCTCGGTGTCACCCCGGACGGCGTGCACAGCGACTTCTTCGAGCTGGGCGGCCATTCGCTCCTCGCATCGAAGGTCATGTCCCGACTCGGCCGGGCACTCGACCTCGAACTGCCGGTCACCCTGCTGTTCTACCACCCGACCGTCGCCGAACTCGCCGGCGGCATCGACGCGGCGTTGCTGGCGGACCTCGGCGCCGCCGCCGAAGCGGAATCGCTTCCCGCCGGAAAGGCCCGTCACCCGTGAAGGCAGAGCACAGCCGACCCGAGCCCGGCCAGCCGACCGGTTCCACGCCGGCCACCACACGGGCCCTGCTCGATCAACGCGTCCGCGCGGCCCGGAGCAGGGCCGCTGAGGGCGAGCCCGGGGCCGCGGTCCCACCCCGCCCGGAGGGCGCGCAGGTGGCGTCGTTCACCCAGGAGCGCATGTGGCTGATCGAGCGGCTGTCCGACGGCCCCGCGATGTACAACGTCCACGAGGTCTTCCGGCTGCACGGCCCGCTGGACGTGGCCGCCCTCGGCCACAGCCTCACCGAGCTGGTGCGGCGCCACGAAGTCCTGCGCACCGCCTTCTCCGAGCAGGACGGGCGTCCCACCCCCTCGGTCGAGCCGGCCCGGCCGCTCGACCTGCCCGTCACGGACCTCCGGACCGAGCCCGCGGAACGCCGGACGCAGCTGGTCCTCGATCTCGTTCACTCCGAGATCCTGCGCCCGTTCGACCTGGCCACCGCCCCGCTGCTGCGCGCATCACTGTTGCGGGTCGACGAGGACGAACACGTCCTGGTGGTGGTCGTCCACCACATCGCGGTCGACGGCTGGTCGATGCCGCTGCTGTGGGACGACCTGTCGGCGATGTACCGGAGCCGGCTGGAAGGTCGCGAGCACGAGCTGCCCCCCTTGCGGATCCAGTACGCGGACTTCGCCCACTGGCAGCGGGCCTGGCTCTCCGGCGAACGCCTGCAGCGCCAACTGGACTACTGGAGCGCACAGCTGTCCGGGCTGTCGCCGCTGGACCTGCCCACCGACCGTCCGCGCGGACCGGTCCGCGCGGGCCGGGGCGAGCGGATCGCCTTCACGGTGCCCGAGGAACTGGCAGGGCGGTTGCGGCTGCTGGGCCGGCGGCACGGCGCGACGATGTTCATGACGCTGCTCGCCGCGTTCCAGGCCCTGCTCGCCCGCTACAGCGGGCAGTCCGACGTGGCGGTCGGCACGCCGGTCGCGGGCCGGACCCGTCCGGAACTCGACCAGCTGGTGGGCTCGTTCATCAACACCGTGGTCATCCGCACCGACCTCTCGGGCGACCCGAGCTTCGCCGAGCTGCTCGATCGGGTCCGCCGTACCGCCGTGGACGCCTACGCGCACCAGGACGTGCCGTTCGAACGGCTGGTGCAGGAACTGCGGCCGGCCCGCGGTCTCGACCGCAACCCGCTGTTCCAGGTGATGTTCTCCGGCCTGACCGACCCGACCGCCCCCCTCCGGCTGGTGGGGACGGAGGTCGAACGGATCGACGTCGACAACGGCACGGCCAAGGTCGACCTCAGCCTGGTGATAGCCGACCGGTCGACCGGAACGACCGGGACCGTGGCCTTCGACACCGATCTGTTCGACCGCGCGAGCGTGGAGCGTCTGGTCGGCCACTACCTCCGGCTGCTGGACGCCGCGGCCGGCGATCCGGACTGTCCCGTCTCGCGCCTGGGCCTGCTCACCGAGGCCGAGCGCGAAGCGCTGCTGGTGGCCGCCAACGCCACCGGCGAAGCCTTTCCCAGGGACCTCTGTGTTCACGAGCTGGTCGAGGAGCGGGCCCGGCTGACCCCCGACGCGGTGGCGGTCCGCTGCGGCGCCGAGCGACTGACCTACCGGGAACTCGACTGCCGCGCCAACCGGTTGGCCCGGCACCTGCGGGCCAGGGGAGCACGTCCCGAACGCCTGGTCGGCGTGTGCCTGCCGCGCTCGGCGGACCTGGTCGTGGCCCTGCTGGCCGTCCTCAAGTCGGGCGCCGCCTACCTGCCACTGGACCCGGACCTCCCGGCGCAGCGCATGTCGTTCATGCTCGCCGACGCCGAAGTGGCACTGCTGCTCACCCGGAGCTCCCTGGCCGACCGGCTGCCGAAGCACGACGCCGCGACGGTGCGGATGGACGCCGAGGCCCGGCTCATCGCGGCCCTGCCCGAGGACCGGCTGCCACCGCTCGCGACGCCCGCCAACCTGGCGTACTCGATCTACACCTCCGGTTCGACCGGCCGCCCCAAGGCCGTGCTGGTCCCGCACGAGGGCGTGGTCAACTACCTGGTGGTCCGCGGCCGACAGCTGGCCCTCGGCGAGGCCGATGTCGTCGCCTCGGTGGCCTCGATCTCCTTCGACGTCATCGTCCCCCAGGTGCTCATGCCCCTGGCCTGGGGCGCGAGCGTGGTGATCGCCCCGTCGGAGGTCGCGGTCGACGGCCCGCGCCTGACGGAGATGATGCGCGAGTTCGGCGTCACCACGCTCATGGCCACACCGGCCACCTGGCTCCTGCTGCTGGACGGCGGATGGCAGGGTGGCCGGTTCCAGGCGATCTGCGTGGGCGAACCGCTCCAGCCCGCCCTGGCCCGGCGGCTCCTCGACAGGGTCTCCACGCTGTGGAACGGCTACGGTCCCACCGAGGCCTCCGTCGGCTGTGTCACCCGGCGCGTGGACGCCGAACGGGATCTGGCCCGGCCAGGAGGGTCCGTGCCGATCGGCCGGCCGATCGGCAACCTCCGGATCTACCTGCTCGACCCGGCCGGCGCCCCGGTACCCGTCGGCGTACCAGGTGAGATCCACATCGGTGGGGTCGGCGTCACCCGCGGGTACGCCAACCGGCCGGGGCTGACCGCCGAGCGCTTCGTGCCCGATCCGTTCGGTGCCGACGGCGGCCGACTGTACCGGACCGGCGACCTGGCGCGGTACCTGCCGGACGGCAGCCTCGTCTTCCTCGGCCGCACCGACGAGCAGGTGAAGATCCGGGGATACCGCATCGAGCTGGGCGAGGTCGAGGCCGCGTTGTGCGCGCAGCCCGGCGTCGCCAGGGCCGCGGTGACGGTGCGGGGCGGCGGGACGGACGCCGAACTGGCCGGCTACCTGGTGTGGCAGGACCGGCCCGGTGACCTGGCGGTCCTGCGGCGCTCCCTGCGCGAGACCCTGCCCGAGTTCATGGTGCCCACGACGCTGACCGCACTCGACCGGATCCCGTTGACCACGAACGGCAAGGTGGATCGCAGGGCCCTGCCCGCGCCCGCCCGCCACGGCCACGAGGCGGGTGCGCTACCGCCGCGGGACCTGCTGGAACTCCTGATGACCAGGATCTGGGAGCGCGTGCTGGGCACCCCGAGGGTTGGCGTCCGGGACGACTTCTTCGCGCTGGGCGGGCATTCCCTCAGGGCGGTCGAGCTCGTGGAGGCGATCCGGCGGGAGTGGGGGGTCACCGTGCCGCTGAACACGGTGTTCCGCCATCCCACCGTCGAGGGTCTGTGCGCGGAACTGCCCAACGCGTCGCGGGCCCTGCGACGGCTCGTGGTTCCGCTGGCCGAAGGAGACCGCCGCAGGGCGCCGCTGATCCTGGTGCATCCGCAGAGCGGTGACGTGTGCTCCTTCCTCCACCTGGCCGGACACCTCACCGAGCCGGTCACCGAACGGCACGCCGAACTCGCCGGGGGCCGGCCCGTCTACGGCCTGGAGGCCGTCGGTTACAACACCGACGAGCCGCCACTGGCCACCGTCGAGGAGCAGGCGCAGCGTTACCTGCGGGAGCTGCGGTCCGTACTGCCCGACGGCCCGTACCTGCTGGCCGGCTGGTCCTTCGGCGGGCTGGTCGCCTTCGAGATGGCCCGCCTGCTGGAGGAGCAGGGGAACCCCCCGGGATTCCTCGGGATCATCGACGTCGGAGCGCCCGCGGTCACCGGTCGACCCACGGACGGGTCCGACCACGGGTCCACCGGTGCGTCCGACGACCGTGACGCGCACGGGGCAGCCCGGTTCGCGCTCGCCTCCGGGCTGCCCGGCGGAGCCGTCGGAGACCTCCACGAGCTCGACGAACAGGACGCCCTCTCCCTGCTGCTCCACGACGCGCACGCCCGTGAGCGCCTTCCCCTGCGGGTGCGCACCGAACAACTGCGCCGCATGGTGCGGGTCTTCATCACCAACGGCGACGCCGCCCGACGCTACCGGTCAACGGCACGGCTGCGGACACCGATCCACCTGTTCACGAGCGCCGAGGCCCACCCCGCGCTCGCCGGCCCGGTCGTGGTCCCCGCCCGGTGGCGGGAACGCACCCGGGAGGCGTTGAGCGTGGTCGAGGTACCCGGCAACCACCACGACATGCTGTCGCCGCCCCACGTCGCGCCCTTCGCCGACGCGCTGTCGGCCATCCTGGAGGAGCTCGGATGAGCGACGGACACGAGCTGCCGCTGTCGTCGGCGCAGTCAGGCATCTGGTTCGCCCACCACCTGCGCCCCGGCAGCCCCGCCTACAACACCGGCGAGTACGTGGACATCCCCGGGCGGATCGACGCGGAGCTGTTCGAGACGGCCGTGCGGCGTGTGGTGGACGAGACCGAGTCGCTGCGCGTTCGCCTCACCGACGGTGCCGAGGGCCCCCGGCAGGTCGTCACCCCGTCGCCCGACTGGTCGATGCACCACGTCGACCTCACGTCGACACCGGATCCGCTGCGGGCCGCCGAGCACTGGATGCGCAGCGACCTGTCCACACCGGTCGGGCTCACCCGAGACCCACTGTTCCGCCAGGCCCTGTTCACCATCGCGCCGGACCGCTTCCTCTGGTACCAGCGCGTCCACCACATCGTGGTCGACGGCTTCAGCATGTCGCTCATCGCGCGCCGCGTCGCCAAGACCTACACGAGACTGGTCGAGGGCAGGGGCGGGGCAGGACCGGCCTTCGGGCCGCTGAGCCTCCTGCTGGCGCACGACGCTGCCTACCGCGCGTCGGAACAGCCCGAACAGGACCGGGCGTTCTGGGCCGCCCGGCTGGCCGGCCGGCCTGATCCCGTCAGCCTCGCCAGCCGCTCGGCGGCCGCCTCGGACGGCTTCCTGCGCCGTACCAGCACCCTCGACACGACCACCCTGGCCGCGCTGCGGCGGGCCGCACGACCCGCCGGTGCGAGCTGGCCCACCGCCTTCACCGCATCGGTCGCCGCGTACCTCCACCGCCTCAGCGGCGAACGGGACATCGTGCTCAGCATGCCGGTGACCGGGCGCACCGGCTCCTCCGTGCCGGCCGTCCCCGGCATGGTGGCGAACGTGGTGCCGCTGCGGCTGCGCGTGCACCCGGAACAGGGTCTGTCCGCACTCGCGCGACACGTGGCCGAGGAGGTCGCCGCCCTGCGCCGGCACCAGCGCCACCGCAGCGAGGACCTGCGCAGGGAGCTGGATCCGGCACGGTCGGAGCGGGTCCTGTTCGGGCCCGTCGTCAACATCATGTCCTTCTACTACCATCTGGACTTCGCGGGCGTCCGGGCCACCGTGCACAACCTCTCCAACGGGCCGGTCGAGGATCTCTCGTTCTCCGTCTACGACCGCTCCGACGGCACCGAGCCCCGGCTCGACGTCGACGCGAACCCCGCGCTCTACTCCGAGGCCGAACTCACCGCCCACCAGCAGCGGTTCCTACGGTTCCTCAACGCGGTGGCCTCCGCCGACCCGGACCGGCCGATCGGGCGGCCTGACCTCCTCACCCCCGAGGAACGGCACCGGACCGTCGTGGCCGGCAACCGCACCACGCATCCGCTGCCGCACCCGACGGTGCCGCTGGCCTTCGCGGCCGAGGTCGGGCGCACGCCCGATGCGCCCGCCGTGGTGTGCGGGGAAACCACCCTGTCCTACGCGGAGTTGAACGCCCGGGCCAACCGGCTGGCCCACCGGCTCATCGCCCTGGGTGTCCGCTGCGACAGCACGGTGGCCGTGCTCATGGAACGCTCCGCCGACGTGGTGGTGTCGGTCCTGGCGATCAGCAAGGCCGGCGGCGCCTACGTGCCGCTGGACACCCGGGCCCCGATGGCCCGACTGCGTCGCGTCCTGGACGACACCGGGGCGGCGGTGCTGCTCACCCACCGGGCCACCCGGGACCACGCGCTGTCCCACGGCACACCGGGTGTCGTCGTCGACGCCGACCCCGGCCTCGCCGACGAGCCGACCACCGACCCCGTCGTGCCGCTGCGACCGGATCACCTGGCGTGCGTCCTGTACACCTCGGGGTCCACGGGCACGCCGAAGGGGGTGGCCCTGAGCCACCGCAACGTCGTCAGCCTGACCGCGCAACGCTGTTGGCGCGGCGAGGACGGCCCGCGAGTACTCGCACACTCTCCGCACGCCTTCGACGCCTCGACCTACGAGTGGTGGGTGCCGCTGCTCAACGGGGGCCGGGTGGTCGTGGCCCCGCCCGGCGAGCTGGCGCTCTCGGACCTCCACCGGCTCATCGTCGATCACCGGGTCGGTGCGCTGTGGCTGACGGCCGGGCTGTTCCGGGTGTTCGCCGAGGAGTCCCCCGGCACGCTGGCCCGGGTCGGCCAGGTGTGGACGGGCGGTGACATCGTGCCGGCCGATGCGGTACGGCGCGTCCTGGCACGGTGTCCGAACTCCGTGGTGGTCGCCGGGTACGGCCCGACCGAAGCCACGACGTTCACCACGCGCAGGGTGCTCCGCCCCGGTGAGGCCGTTCCCGACGTCGTCCCCCTCGGCCGACCGATGGACAACAGGCGGGTGTACGTCCTGGACGAGGCGCTGTCGCCGGTGCCGCCGGGGGTGGCCGGCGTGCTGTACGTCGCCGGTGCGGGCGTGGCGCGCGGGTACCTGAACGACCCCCGCCGGACGGCCGGTCAGTTCGTGCCGTGCCCGTTCGGCGAACCGGGCGAGCGGATGTACCGCACGGGCGACGTGGTCCGCTGGAACGCCGAGGGGGAACTCGAGTTCCTCGGCCGCGCGGACGAGCAGGTCAAGCTCCACGGCTTCCGCATCGAGCTGGGCGAGATCGAGGCGGTTCTGGCCGGGCATCCCGCCGTCGCCCAGGCGACCGTGGTCGCGGGCCCGGACACCTCGCCCGGCAGGCGTCTGATCGGCTACGTCGTCCCGGCCGCGGGCTCGGGGCTCGACCCGGCGTCGGTGCGGGAGCACGCCTCCGCGGTGCTGCCGGACTACATGGTGCCCTCGGTGATCGTCACGCTCGACGCCTTTCCCCTGACGCCCAGAGGGAAGATCGACCGGGCCGCGCTGCCCGTCCCGGACCTCGCCCCGGCACCGTCCGGGCCTGGGCCGCGAACCCCGGCGGAGCAGACGATGTGCGCGCTGTTCGCCGAGGTACTCGGCCTGCCCACGGCGGGCGTCGACGACGGTTTCTTCGCGCTGGGCGGCAATTCCCTGCTCGCGACCCGGCTGGTCAACCGGGTGCGGGTGAGGTTCGGCCGTGAACTGACCCTCGGCGCCCTGTTCCAGGCACCCACGCCGGCGCGCCTGGTCGAAGCGCTCAGGGAGGCCCCGGACGCCGCGGCCGTACCGGATCTCTCACCACGTACACGACTCTGACAGCGATCACAGGAAGCGCCTCGGCATGGTCCACACCCTCCCCCATCCCGACGAAACGCCGGCACCACCGGAAACACCGGTGGCCGCGGCAACCCTGACGGCCCCGGCCGACCCGGCGATCCCGGCGCTGGGGGTGTCCCAGATCCGCCGGTACTACCAGCTCGTCGACGCCGGGGACGTGCCCGCGCTGGTCGCCCTGTTCACCCCGGACGCCCGCTACCACCGCCCCGGGTACGAACCCATGGTCGGGCATGCCGAACTGGAACGCTTCTACCGCGACCAGCGGGTGATCCGCACCGGCATGCACACCCTGGCCACCGTGGTCACGACCGACGACGAGGTGGCGGTGCACGGCCTGTTCCGCGGCGTGCTGCACGACGGCGGCGAGGTCGAGCTGCGGTTCGCGGACTTCTTCCGGATGACGCCGCAGGGCCGCATCGCCTCGCGGGACACCTTCTTCCACGTGCCGGCGGTCTGAGGCGGTGGACGCACCCGGTGACACCGCGCACCACATGCTGCGCATCGGCCGCCGCGACGACCGCCCACCGAACAGCGCCGATCGCGGCTACAGCGGCGCCGACGGCGACGGCCCACGCGGTCGCGCGTTCAACCCCGACGGGGACACTTCAGCACAGGAAAGCGGGAAGCAGTTGACCAAGACGGTCTTCACCTCCGACATCCCGGCGTTCGTCGGCAGCGGACGGCCACCGTTCGACGCACGGGCCGTCCACGAGCTGGTCGCCGAACAGGCGGAGCGGGCCCCGCACGCGCCCGCCGTCACCTGCGACGGACGGACCCTGACCTATCAGCAGCTCAACGATCGCGCCAACCGGCTCGCCGGGCGACTGCGAGCGGCCGGACTGGCGCAGGAGGACGTCGTAGGCGTGCTGGTGCCGCGGTCGCCGGAGCTGATCGTGGCCCTGCTCGCCGTCCTCATCGCGGGCGGGGCGTACCTCGGACTCGAACCGGACGACCCGGCCGGCCGCCACGCGCTGCTGCTCGAGGACGCCGGCGCGGGCATGGTGATCGCCGACGAGGCCCTGCGGGAGCAGGTACCCGGCACCGTCGTCACGGTGACGGAAGGCCGCCCGACGCAGGAGCCGGCCACCGGGCCGGCGGTTCCGGCCCGCCCCGGCGACCCGGACCGGCTCGCCTACGTCAGCTACACCTCGGGCTCCACCGGCGAGCCCAAGGGTGTCGGCGTGCCCCACCGGGCGATCGATCGGCTCGTCCGGGGTGCGGACTGGATGGACGTCCGCGCCGAGGACGTCTTCTTCCACCTCGCGCCGGTCGCGTTCGACGCGTCCACGTTCGAGATCTGGGCCCCCCTCGTCAACGGCTGCCGGCTGGTCCTCTTCCCCCCGGTCGCCATCACGCTGGAACACGTGGCGCGCATCGTCCGTGCCGAGCGCGTGACGGTCCTGCTGCTGACCACCGGGCTCTTCCACCAGATGGTGAGCTCCCACCTGGAGGCGTTCGCCGACGTGCGGCACGTCCTCACCGGGGGCGACGTGGCCTCGCCGGGCCATGTCCAGCACCTGCTGGCCCGCTACCCGGAGCTGCTCTTCACCAACGGCTACGGACCGACCGAGAACACCACCTACACGACCTGCTGGACCAGCAGCACCCTCCCGGAGCTGCGGAGCGTGCCGATCGGCCGCCCGATCAGCGGCACCAGGGTCGCCGTGCTCGACGGCGACCTCAGGCCGGTGCCCGTCGGCGAGTGCGGGGAACTGTACGTGGCCGGGGCGGGCCTGGCCCGCGGCTACCTGGGCCGTCCGGCCGCAACGGCCGAACGCTTCCTGCCCGATCCGTTCGGGACCGAGCCGGGGGCCCGGATGTACCGGACCGGCGACCTCGTGCGATGGCTGCCGGACGGCACGCTGGAGTTCGTCGGACGCGCGGACGACCAGGTCAAGGTCCAGGGCTACCGCGCCGAACCGCGCGCCGTCGAGGTCGAGCTGGAACGGTTCGCCGAGGTGCGGCACGCGGTCGTGCTGCCGCAGGCCGATCCGGCGGGCGGCACCCGGCTACTGGCCTACGTCGTGCCCGCGGAACCCGATCCGGCGGGTACCGCCGACCTCGGCCGGCGGCTGCGCCACGAACTGCGGGACAGGCTGCCGGACTACCTGATTCCCTGGGCGATCCTCGTCCGTCCCGAGCTGCCGGTGAACCGCAACGGCAAGATCGACCGCCGGGCCCTGCCCACCGCCACCCGAGTACCGCGCAACGTGACCAACGAGTTCGTCCCGCCCCTCACCGAGGTGCAGACGCGACTGGCCGAGTTGTGGGGCGACGTCCTCGGCGTCGAACCGGTCGGCGTCGACGACGACTTCTTCGACCTCGGCGGACACTCCCTGCTGGCCACCGACCTCCTGGTCGCCACCCAGCGCGAGTTCGACGTGGACCTCCCCGCGCAGACCCTGTACCTGTCGCCGACCGTCGCCGAGCTGGCGACGGCCCTCACCGCCCGGATGCGGACGGCGGGCCCGGACGGCCCGACGGGGGGCCCGGCCGACGGGGCACGCAAGGAGCAGCCCCGATGACGGCGGTTCCCCCGACCACGCGATGCCCGGTCCTTGCCCCGCAGGGGGTCGATCTGATCGACCCCGACCTCTACCACTCGGGCGGGGCACACGAGGCGTGGCGACGGCTGCGCCGGCACGCCCCAGTGAGCTGGCAGCCGGCCGGCGACATCGGCTACTGGTCGATCGTCGGTCACGCCGAGGCCAACCGGGTACTCCGCGACCACGACACGTTCACCTCCGAACGGGGCACCCTGCTCAACCTCCTCGGCAAGGGCGACCCCGCCGGCGGCCGGCAGATGGCCGCAACCGACCCGCCCCGGCACGCGCGCCTGCGTGGCCCGCTGCAGCAGGCGCTGTCGATCAAGACGGTGGAGAACGACCGGGAGGCCATCCGCCGGGTCGTCGTCGAGCTGCTCCGGCCGTTGGCCGACGGCGGCCCGTTCGACTTCGCCGCCGCCATGGCCACCCTGCCGATGGCGGTGATCGGCACCATGATGGCGCTACCGGAACAGGGCTGGCCGCGGCTGGTCCGGCTCGCCCACGCCTGCATCGCCGCGGACGACCCCGAGTTCCAGCTCGCCGCCGGCCCGCGGGCCACCCTCGTGACCGCCCACCGTGAACTGTTCGCCTACTTCCAGGACATCGTCACCGCGCGTCGGCGCGCACCGGGTGACGACCTGATCAGCGTGCTGCTCACCATGGAACTGGACGGACGCCGACTGTCGCCGGGCGAGATCGTGTCCAACTGCTACAGCCTGCTGCTCGGTGCGACCGTCACCACCGCCCAGCCACCGATCGCGGCGATGGTCGAACTGGCCGGGACCGCGGTCCTGGACGACTGGGCGGCACACCCGGAGCTGCTCGGCAGTGGCGTGGAGGAGGCCCTGCGATGGGCTTCGCCCACCCAGCACTTCATGCGCCATGCCACCCGCGACGTCGAGATCCGGGGTGTGCCGATCCCCGCGGGGGACGCGGTCGTCGTGTGGTTGGGGTCGGCCAACCGCGACGAGACCGTGTTCGCCGACCCGGACACCTTCGACATCCGACGGCGGCCCAACAAGCACATCGCGTTCGGCGTCGGCGCGCACTACTGCATCGGACACACCGTCGCACGGGTGGCCCTGCGGATTCTGTTCGCCGAACTGCTCGGCCGGTTCACCGGCTTCGAACTCGCCGGGACGCCGCGGCGCATGCGCTCGAACATCATCGCGGGCTTCACGCACCTGCCGATCACCGCGCGGACCCGATAGGAGCCGGCGCCTCGCCGCCGCCCTCCGGCACCACGGCCGCTATCACCGCCGCCGGTGTCACCGCAGCCGAACCCGAGAAGAAGCCCCCACACGGAAGGTCATCAGTGGACGCTCCGACGGCCCGTACCCGCAACAAGTGGTTCCTCCGCGAGCCGTCGCCGGTGGCACCGGCGCGGCTGTTCTGCCTGCCCTACTCCGGGTGCGGAGCGAGCATGTACCGCCAGTGGCCGTCATCGGTCGACGGCGTCGAGGTCTGCCCCGTGCAGCTGCCCGGCCGGGAGAACCGGATGCGCGAGCCCGCCCACACCACCTACGAGGCGATGGCCGACGACCTCTGCGAAGCGCTGCGCCCCTACCTGGACCGTCCCTACGCACTGTTCGGGCACTGCGGCTCCGCGTTGGCGGCGTACGAGACCGCCGCGCGGCTGGCCCAAAGGGGCTGCCCCGCCCCGACCCGGGTGTTCGTCTCCGCCGAGGTCGCGCCGCAGGACGGCCCCTACGGCCGCTTCCTCGGCATGAGCGACGACGAGCTGGCCGCCGAACTGCGCCAGCTCGTCGCGGAACTGGGCGGCACCCTGGAACCGAGCCTGCTCGCCCTCTACCTCGGCGTCCTGCGGAACGACGTCGACATGAACAAGCGGTATCACGTGGCCGAGCCGGTCCGGCTGCCGTGCCCGATCACCGCCATCGGCTGGACCGAGGACACGGGCATCGCGCCGTCGCTGATGACCGGCTGGTCGGCCTGCGGCGAAGCGACTTTCGAACTCCTGGAGGGAGGCCACTACCGCTTCATCGAGGCGCCGGCGGAACTACTGACGCTCCTGGTCGCGGATCTGACGCCCACCCGGTCCCGCACCCTCTGACACCGGACCTGTCGGCCTACCTCCCAGCTTCACGCGGGACGGGTCACCTCCGCGTGCGGGTTTCGCTCCGATCTCATTGGTCTTCGGAGTGCGGACGGACTTGGTCCACCTCCGTGTGGTGAGCCGCCCGTCGCCCCGGCCAAGCCCTGCCGGCGGCAGTCCCTGCCTGCTCAAGCTCGGGCTGCGGCCTGGCTGCCCTCGACCAGCTGACCAGTTCACCATGACACTTCCTTGTCGAGTTCTGTCCGGTGTCGAGGTCAGGGCAGGATGAACCGCTCCACCGCGTGGGCGAAGCCCTCGTCCTGATTGGTCGTCGTGACCCGGCGAGCGGCCCGCTGGACCTCGCGGTCAGCGTTACCCATGGCGATGCTGAGCCCGGAGTGGGCGAACATGAGCACGTCGTTGGGCATGTCGCCGATCGTCGCGATCTCCTCGGTGGGGATCCGGTACGTCTCGGAGAGGTAGCGGACCACCTCACCCTTGTTGGCGTCGGGGTGGGTGATATCGGCGTAGTAGGGCTGAGATCTGGCCGCCGAAACGTGGTCGCCGAAGCGTTCGCGTATCGCGTCCACTGCCTCCTGGACGGCGACGTGGTCGTCGCTGACCCCCACGATCTTGGCCACGCCATCTGACACCGAGGCGAAGCTGTCGACTGGTGTCGGGTCGAACCTGACCGTCCGTGATTCACGGGCCACGTGAGGTCCCTGGGGCTCCAAGGCGAACCAGTCCGCGCCTCGGTAGACCCAGACGCTCATCCCGTGAGCGCCGAGCACGTCGATCGCCACCGGCGTCACATCGTCGGGTACGACCCGTTGCTCGATCACCGACGACATGTCGGGGTGGACCAGGAGCCCGCCATTGAACGCCGCGATCGGCGTCATGATCTCCAGCGGCTCCACGAGCATGGACATGCCGCGCGGCGGACGGCCGCTGGTGACAGCGAAGAGTGTCCCGGCCTGTTTCAGCTTCGCGACCGCGGCGATCGCCCGGCTGGTAAGGGTCTTGTCCGGGGTCACCAGCGTGCCGTCGACGTCGGCGAGAAGCAATCTGATCGGCGGGGGAGCCATGGTGCCTCCGGGTTGTTCGCTGAGTTCAGGAATCAGGCGACCAATCCGTTGGCCGTCTCCGGGTAGCGGTCAGCGATCTGGTGCACGGCCTCGCTGCGCCCGATGGTGCCTGCGATCACGTCGCGGAGGGGTTGTTCCCATAGAGTCCGGCCGACCGCGAAGCCGTCGAAGCCGGGCACCGAGGTTGCGATATGCAGCCAGCCGGCTTCTTCTCGGCGCGGCCGCCGAATTCGCTGCGCACGGTGGTCAGTCGTTCCGGTCCCAGTCGATGGGCGTACACCTGTGGCAGGCCGGGTACGGTCAGGTCGGCTTGCACGTTGACGCGGCCACCGCGGCCGGTCGGCAGGGAGCCGGTGGCGGCGATGTCGGCGGCCTTCTCACCGCCGCCCCAGACCACCAGTCGGGTCTTGATCACCTCACCGTCGGACAGGATGACGCAGTCGTGACGGACCTGTTTGACCATGGTGTTCAGGCGCAGCTGCACGCCGCGCCCCGTTCATGATCTACCTCGTGCACGGTAGGCCGAACAGTTCCGAGCCCCATTCTGTACCCGTCACCGGCCCCGGCACGACCTGGAGTCGGCGCGGTCTTCGACACAGCCTGGTACTACAGCCGCAGATCTGGTGACTGTGGACTGAAGCGGTCGCCGAAGTACTTCCGCTCACCCGGCGTGGTTCCTGTCGGCGTTAAGCGGCATCTCGTCCCACTTCGAACGCGACAGCACCCTTGAACGCACTTAGGCTGAATCATATGGCGAAGCCCTACGGGGTCCGACGTCCAGAATTCACGCAACACATTTTGGGCCAGCCCCTGAGGGGAGCGGGCAGTGGTGCAGGAAAATACGGACAAGACAGCCCAGGTACTGGGGGTCGACATCGGTGGGACCGGTATCAAGGGAGCTCCGGTCGACCTCGAGCTCGGCAGCCTCATCGGTGAGAGGGTCCGGGTCCCGACCCCGCATCCGGCGACCCCGGAAGCAGTCGCAGCCGTGGTCGTGCAGGTGCTGTCCCAGATCGGCGTTCCAGGACCGGTCGGGCTGACGCTCCCGGCTGTCATCCGGGGCGGCAAAGTCCAGACGACGTCCAATATCGACCCGGCCTGGATGGAGACGGACGCGGCCCAGCTCTTCGCACGAGCGACCGGCCGGGACGTGAGGGTGGTGAACGACGCCGACGCGGCCGGGGTCGCCGAGATGCGCTTCGGCGCCGGCAAGGGACGCAAGGGCGTCGTCGTGATGGTCACGCTCGGCACCGGTATCGGCAGCGCCGTCTTCTCCGACGGGTTCCTGGTGCCCAACAGTGAGTTGGGGCACCTGCCGCTGCACCACGAGGATGCCGAGGACTGGGCCGCGGAGTCGGTGCGCGAGCACGACGACCTGTCCTGGAAGAAGTGGGCACACCGTCTGGAGAAGTATCTCGAGCTCGTCCAGCGGCTGCTGTGGCCCGACCTGATTGTCATCGGCGGCGGCGTCAGCAAGAAAGCCGACAAGTTCCTGCCGTACATCGAGCTCAGGACCGAGATCGTGCCGGCGCAACTGTTGAACGATGCGGGCATTGTCGGCGCGGCGCTCTTCGCCCCCGCCTCCGGGAAAGCTCAACCCTAGTCTGCCGCGCTCGATATGGGCGCAGGGGCAGTACCTTCAGGGAGGCTCGCCTTGAGCAACAACGACCTGGAAACGATTTCCGTCAACACGATCCGCACTCTGTGTATGGACGCTATCCAGGCGGCCAACTCCGGCCATCCGGGGACACCGATGGGAATCGCCCCGGTTGCGTACACGCTCTGGCAACGCTTCCTGCGCTTCGACCCGGCCGACCCGATCTGGCCCAACCGCGACCGCTTCGTGCTGTCGGAAGGACATGCCTCCGCGTTGCTCTGGTCGCTGTTCCACCTCACCGGCGTGCAGGCTGTCGACCCCGACTACGAGGTCCTCGGCCGACCCGCCGTGACCCTCGACGACCTCAGGACGTTCCGCCAGCTCGGCTCGCACTGCCCCGGGCACCCGGAGTACCGGTGGACCAGCGGTGTGGAGACCACGACCGGCCCGCTCGGCCAGGGCGTTGCGACCTCGGTCGGGATGGCGATCGCCGGCCGGTGGCTCGCCGCCCGGTACAACCGCGAGGACTTCACCGTCTTCGACTTCGACGTGTACGCGATGGCCGGCGACGGCTGCATGATGGAGGGGATCTCTTCGGAGGCTGCCTCGCTCGCGGCCCACCAGCGGCTGTCGAACCTCTGCTGGATCTACGACTCCAACCGGGTGACGATCGAGGGCCACACTGACATCGCGTTCACCGAGGATGTGGCGGCCCGGTTCGTCGGCTACGGCTGGAACGTCACCACCGTGGCCGACGCCAACGACCTCAAGGCGGTGGCCCGCGCACTGCACACCTTCAAGTCCGAGAACGAGCGCCCGACGCTCATCGTGGTGCACAGCCACATCGGCTACGGGTCACCGGTCGAGGACACCCCGAGGGCGCACGGCGCGCCGTTCGGCGTGGAGGGCGTCAAGTCAACCAAGCGATTCCTCGGGATGCCGGAAGACGAGGACTTCTTCGTTCCCGACGGCGTCCATGAGCACTTCGCCGCAGGAATCGGCGCGCGCGGTCGCGAAGCCCGGACGAGCTGGGAGGCTCGAATCGAGGCCTACCGAATCGCCTATCCCGAGCTCGCCGACGAGCTGGGGCGCATCCAGCGACGTGATCTGCCGGAGGGCTGGGAGTCGGTGCTGCCGACCTTCCCGGCCGACCCCAAAGGCATCGCCAGCCGTGACTCCAGCGGCCAGGTGCTCAACGCGCTTGCCCAGGCCGTGCCGTGGGTGCTCGGCGGGTCGGCGGACCTTTCGCCGTCGACCAAGACCAACCTCGTGTTCTCCGGCGCCGGCGACTTCCAGGCCGATGACCGCTCGGGGCGCAACCTCCACTTCGGGGTCCGCGAGCACGCCGCCGGCGCGATCACGAACGGGATGGCGCTGACCAAGCTGCGCTCGTACTGGTCGGGGTTCCTGATCTTCTCGGACTACGCACGCGGTGCGATCCGGCTTTCAGCGCTGATGGAGATCCCGGTCGTGCACATCTTCACCCACGACTCGATCGGGGTCGGCGAGGACGGTCCCACCCACCAGCCGGTCGAGCAGCTCGCGTCGCTGCGCGCGATGCCGGGGCTGCTGGTGTTCCGCCCGGCCGACGCGAACGAGGCCGTCGAGACCTGGCGGGTCGTCGCCGCGCTCAGGCACGAGCCGGCGGTGCTGGTCCTTTCCCGTCAGGCACTGCCGACCCTCGACCGCTCCGAGATGGGGGCCGCATCCGGGGTGGCCAGGGGAGCCTACGTTCTGGTCGACGCGGCGGACCGCAAGCCCGACGTCATCCTGCTCGCCACCGGGTCGGAGGTGCAGCTCGCGCTCGCGGCCCGTGACGAGCTCGCCGCCGAGGGCCTCGCGGCTCGCGTGGTCAGCATGCCCTGCTGGGAACTGTTCGACCGCCAGCCCAAGGAATACCGCGACTCGGTCATCCCGCCCGAGGTCAGGGCCCGGGTCGCCATCGAGCAGGCGGCGACTCTCGGCTGGGACCGCTACGTCGGCGACGGCGGCGCGGTCGTCGGCATGCACACGTTCGGGGCATCGGCGCCGCTCAAGATGCTGCTGACCAAATTCGGCTTCACTCCGGAGAAGGTCACCCAGGTTGCCCGCGAGTGCGTGGCCGCCGGTAGGGAGCCGACGTGAACGCAACCCAGGCGCTCCGTGAGCAAGGTCAGAGCATCCGGCTGGACAACACCACCCGTTCGATGCTCGACACGGGCGAGCGAATCGACGTGCGGAGCAAGGCCGTTGCCTGACCTCGGCGCCGAGCGGCCGGACCGAACCCAGCAGAGGAGCGAGCCATGCCATCGACCGCGCTGCGCGTCGGCATCCCGGAGCTCGCGAGCGCGACCGAGCCTGAGCTCGGCCACGACTCGTCCACGAACGCGCTGATCCGGCACTACCGCACGCTCAAGAACCAGGAGGCACCCCCATGACGACAGACCAGCCCATGCAGCTCGGGATGATCGGGCTCGGCCGGATGGGGGCGAACCTGGTGCGTCGGCTGATGCGAGACGGCCACCATTGCGTGGTGTCCGACGTCAAGGCGGCCGCCGTCGCCGAACTGGCCGGCGAGGGTGCGACTGGCGCAGAGTCACTCCGGGACCTGGTTGCGAAACTGGACAAGCCGCGCGCCATATGGCTCATGCTTCCGGCTGCGATCGTCGACTCCATCCTCGACCAGCTCGAGCCGTTGCTGGAGCCCGGCGACATCCTCATCGACGGCGGCAATTCCTACTACCGCGACGACATCACCCGCGCCAAGCGTCTTGCCGACAAGTCGCTGCACTATGTCGACTGCGGGACCAGTGGTGGGGTGTGGGGGCTGGAGCGCGGCTACTGCCTGATGATCGGCGGCGAGGACGAGATCGTGGCCCATCTCGACCCGATCTTCAAGACGATCGCTCCCGGCGAGGGCAACGCCGAGCCGACGCCGAGTCGGACCCGGACCGACGGCACCGCTCCGCTCGGGTACCTGCACTGCGGGCCGAACGGCGCCGGGCACTTCGTGAAGATGGTCCACAACGGGGTCGAGTACGGAATGATGGCCGCGATCGCCGAGGGCCTCGCCATCATCAAGCGCGCGAACGCAGGCAAGAGCCGGCAAGAGGTCGACGCGGAGACGACGCCGCTGCGCGACCCGTGGGCCTACCAGTACGACATCGACGTCGCCGAGGTGGCCGAGGTCTGGCGGCGCGGCTCGGTCGTCGGTTCGTGGCTGGTCGACCTGATAGCCGACGCCTTCGCCAAGTCGCCCTCCCTCGACGCGTTCGCCGGGCGGGTCTCCGACTCCGGGGAAGGCCGCTGGACCGTCCTCGCCGCGGTGGACGAAGGCGTCCCGGTACCGGTCATCACCACCTCGCTCTACGAGCGCTTCGAGTCCAGGCAGGCCGGGGAGTTCACCGACAAGATCCTCTCGGCGATGCGCTCCGAGTTCGGCGGGCACGCCGAAAAGAAGGGCTGACCGCTGTGCATCACGAACTCGAGGTCGTCGCCGGCCTCGATGCGGTCGCTGGCACCGAGGTGGCCTTCGTGGCGCGGCCGGCCCGGGCCTGCGCGCAAGCC
Organism: Kitasatospora sp. NPDC101235; assembly: GCF_044767505.1. NCBI lineage: Bacteria > Bacillati > Actinomycetota > Actinomycetes > Kitasatosporales > Streptomycetaceae > Kitasatospora > Kitasatospora sp. NPDC101235. Next base: position 5,415 of record NZ_JBIWNZ010000019.1, on the reverse strand, counting down.
CACGGTCGATTCGCGTTCGCCGTCAGCGGGGGCACACGCCCTGGGCGATGTTCGTGCGGCTCGCACACGAGGTCCTGCTCGCGTCGGCGCCCAGCCGCCGGCAGCACCCTGATGACCGACTCAATTGCCGTGCCTGCTCCGTAAGGAGGATGAGGTGGCTTCGAACTCGTCGAACGTTCCCGCGGACGTGCTGGTCATTTTCGGGATCAGTGGCAACCTCGCTCGTAAGATGACGTTCCGCTCGCTCTATCGGCTTGAGCGGCGCAAGCTGCTGACCTGCCCGATCGTCGGAGTGGCGCGCGAGGGCTGGTCGGACGACGCGCTGCGTGACCACGCCCGCGCGGCGATCGAGGCAGCGGGCGAGCCGCTGGACGAAAGCGTCCTGGCCCGGTTTGCCGCCCGACTCAGCTATGTGCAGGGTGATTACGCCGACCCGGAGACGTTCCACCGCCTCGCCCGGGCGGTCAACGGCAAGCGGCACCCGGTCTTCTATCTGGAGATTCCACCGTCGCTGTTCGCCCGGGTGGCCGAGGGCCTGGCAGGCGTCGGGCTGACCAAGGATGCCCGGGTTGTCGTGGAGAAACCATTCGGGCATGACCTCGCGTCGGCGCGCGCCCTCAACGCCGAGCTGCGTCGGCTCCTCGATGAGGATCAGCTGCTGAGGATCGACCACTTCCTCGGCAAGGAGCCGGCGATGGACATCCAGTTCCTGCGGTTCGCCAACTCCGTGTTCGAGCCGGTGTGGAACCGTGACCACATCTCCTGCGTACAGATCACCATGGCCGAGGACTTCGGGGTCGAGGACCGCGGCCATTTCTACGACCCGGTCGGCGCGCTCCGCGACGTCGTGCAGAACCATCTGCTGCAGCTGCTCGCCCTGGTGGCGTCCGAGCCGCCGTCAGCCGGCGGTGCGGACGCGCTCCGGGATCGCCGGGTCGATGTGTTCCGGGCGATCCCCGATGCCGACCCGGCCCACTACGTCCGCGGGCAGTACGAGGGGTACCTGCAGGTACCCGGCGTGCGGCCACGCTCGCGCACCGAGACCTTCGTCGGGTTGCGGCTGGAGGTCGAGAACTGGCGCTGGTCCGGGGTGCCGTTCTTCATCCGCGCGGGCAAGTCGCTCCCCGAGCGAGTGACCGAGATCCGGATCGTGTTCAAGCGCCCGCCGCGGCTTGCGTTCGCGGAGCGGTTCATGCCCGAGCCCGACCAGTGGATCCTGCGGATCGATCCGGCCCCTGGCGTGAACTTCCGCATCCAGGTCAAGCAGCCGGGCAAGCAGGACACGCAGCTGGTGGACCTTGACCTCCTCTTCGCGGCCGCGCTCGGTGAGGCGCCCGAGCCGTACGAGCGCCTGCTCAGTGATGCAATGCAAGGCAACGCGAGCCTGTTCACCCGGGAGGACTCGGTGGAGGAGACGTGGCGAATCGTCCAGCCGCTGCTGGAGACGCCCGGCGACCCCGAGCGTTACCGGCAGGGGACCTGGGGACCGGCGGGAGTGAGCAAGCTCGTCGCCGGATATCCGCGATGGCACGAACCATGGCTGTCGGCGAGGTCTACCGACTGACACGCTCGGCGCCGATGTCGTGGTCAACGACGTTGCCGGCAAGGAGGCCGCCGAGGAGGTCGTTCGGGAGATCCAGAGCTCCGGGGTGCGCGCTCAGATCCGCCGGGCGCGCAGCACGCTGGTCAGCATCGGGAGGGTGAACTCGCCGCCGCCGGTCTCCGGTCGGCCGGTGAGATAGGCGCGGGTCTCGTCCAGCAGGGTCTCCCGCCGGCGTTCCGGCATGACCAGGATGCCCGCCTTCGTCGCGAGGGTCGCGACCAGGGAGTCGGCGGTCCGCTGCTGCCCGTGGGGGAACTCCGCCTGTTCCGCCGAGTCGAACCGGGCCTCCCCGCCCGACTTGGGGAGGTGCATCCGTGCCGTCTCGGTGCGCCAGCCGGCGGGCACGTCGCGCGGTCCGATGGCGGCGGGGCCGGTGACCCGGGCGAGCCCGGCCACCCAGTCGACCCGGTCGTCGAAGACGTTCCACAGGCCGGCCAGGACGCCGCCGGGTGCGAGGACCCTGGCGATCTCCGGCCCCGCGACGTCCATGTCGAACCAGTGCATGGCGTTGCCGGACACCACGGCGTCGACGGACCCGTCCGGCAGCGGAATCGCCTCGGCGCTGCCCGGTAGCGCGCGGACGGCCGGCAGCGAGCCGCGCAGCTCGGCCAGCATCGCCGGGTCCGGCTCGACCGCGACGACCTCGTAGCCCAGGGCGATCAGCGTGGCGGTGAGCTTGCCCGTCCCGGCGCCGAGGTCGAGCACCCGCGGGCCGGGCGCGGTTTCCAGGGCCCAGCGCACCGCGGCGTGCGCGTAGTCCGGGCGGTGCTCGGCGTAGGCGACCGCGGCCCGGCCGAACGACGAGCTGTGCAGCCGCCGTTCGGCCTGCGTCGACTCCTGCCCGGTGGGCGCGCTCCCACGCCTGTGGTCCTGGTGGCGCTCCGTGCTGTGGTCGGTCCCCGTCATCGCAGCTCCTTCTGATCGGCGGGCCGTCCCAGGGGGCGCGGCACGCGGGTGGCCGACCGGGGTCGACCTGACCCGAACGGCGTGAGCTATCGGCCCGATGTATCGAACCGATACATCGGGACCTTAGGTGCAGGCATGCGCAGGCACAAGGTCCACTTCTGCCGGCCGGGAGTCAGAGCCGCTGGGCGGGCGTCGGCGCAGCGGATCGGGCAGCTGAATTGAACGCGTTCAGAACTCTGGGCTAGGCTGCTGCCCGAGGAACCGAGGCATGAGGGGGAACCCATGAAGGTCGTCATTCCCGGCGGAACGGGTGCGCTCGGGACGCTGCTCGACCGGAGCCTGACCGCCGCCGGACACCAGGTCGTCGTCCTGAGCCGCCGGCCCTCCGGGCCCCGGCAGATCGGCTGGGACGGACGGACCCTCGGCGCCTGGGCGGCGGAGGTCGACGGCGCCGACGCCGTGCTCAACCTCGCCGGGCGCAGCATCAACTGCCGCTACACCGAGGCGAACCGGCAGGAGATGATGGACTCGCGGGTGCACTCGACCCGCGTGGTCGGCGAGGCCATCGCGGCCGCCCGCCGGCCGCCCGCGTCCTGGCTCCAGATGAGCACCGCCACCGTCTACGCCCACCGCCACGACGCCCCCAACGACGAACGGGACGGCCTGATCGGCGGCAGCGAGCCCGATGCCCCGCCCGCCTGGAGGCACAGCATCGACGTCGCCCAGGCTTGGGAACGCACCCAGGCGGAGGCCGACACGCCGCACACCCGCCGGGTCGCGCTGCGCACCGCCGCCGTCCTCGGCCCCGAGCGCGGCGGCTCCCTCGACGCGCTCTCCTGGCTGGCCCGGCTCGGCGCCGGCGGCCCCGTCGCGGGCGGCGCCCAGTACGTCTCCTGGATCCACGAGCGGGACTTCGCCCGCGCCGTCGAGTTCCTGATCGCCCGGGAGGACCTCACCGGACCGGTCAACCTCGCCGCCCCGAACCCGCTGCCCCAGCGTGAGTTCATGTGCGAGCTGCGGACCGCCTGGGGAATGCCGTTGGCCCTGCCCGCCACCCGCTGGATGGCCGAGCTGGGCGCCTTCGCGCTGCGCTCCGACACCGAACTCCTGCTGAAGAGCCGCCGCGTCGTCCCGACCCGCCTGCTCGACGCGGGCTTCGCCTTCGACCACCCGAGCTGGCCGGAGGCCGCCCGCGACCTCGTCCGGCGGCTGCGCGGACGGTAGCGCCGGGCTTTCCCGGGGCGCCGTGCGGCAGGTTGGTCACGGGGCCGTCACAGCTCCCCGTCGGCGCTTGCCCGCGCCGAGCGCTCCCCGGGAGCGTGGAGCCACACGCAGGGGACACCAGGGGGCGGGATGCGGACGGTACGGCTGTCGTTCATGCGGCAGTGGGGAAGCAACATCGGGGTCGGCTGCGCGCTGGCTGTGGTGACGTTGATCGCGCTGGGCGGATCCGGTGCCACCAGCCCGGGGACGGCCACCCTGATCGGCGCGCTGATCGCGGGCGCGGTGGCCGTCGGGATGCCGCACACCTTCTGGCTGCGGGAGGAGGAGGACGGCCTCACTCTGGTGCGGCTGCTGGTCCCGCGCCGCTACGCCTGGTCGGAGATCCGCGGCCTGGCCATGGAGTTCGACGAGGAGGTCGAGACCAGCGTCCGCCGGGTGACCCTGCGGCTGCGTCTCGCGGACCCGCCGGGCCGGTTCTGGGGCCCGCGGCTCGGCCAGTTCGACGTCACCGACGACGACCTGCCGCGCGGCGTCGAACCCCGCGCCCTGGCCGAGCTGTTCGCCCTGTTCGGCCGACACGACCTGCCCGTCGACCGGCCGGAGTTCGCCAACGCCGTGCTCCATGTCCACGGGCTGCCGCGGATGCCGCGCCGGCTGGTGCGCAGCGTGCCGGCCGGCCCGGTGCCCACGGCGGAACAGGCGTACACGGACGCCCCGGGCATCGAGGAGGAGGAGAGGTACCTGGAGGGCTGCAGGAGCACCGCCACGAGCCCGCCCCGCCGGCGGCGTGAGTACCTGCTGCGCAGCGCCGCGCTCGGCGACCGGATCGCGCTGGCCGGCGGTGACCCGGGCCCCGGGCATGCGGGGCGGGCGCGCATCTCGGCCGGCCGCCTGACCGAGCACGACGGGGTCGCCGCCGCGACCGACGACGACGCCCGTGCGTACGTCCGCCAGCAGTACCTGGACTGGTCCCGGGCCTCCGCCGGCCCGCGGCGCGGTCGCCGGGCGGGCCGCTGACCCGCCGAATCCGGCTGCCCCGCACCGGGGCCGCCGTGGCCCGGTGCAGGGCAGCGGCCTGTGGTGCCCCGGTTGGCACCGGCCTCGCGGGGTAGGCGAAAAAACATGGAGGACATCGAACCCCCGGCGGGCGATCCTGCCGGCGACGACGCGCAAGCGCTCGACCTGTGCGACCAGTGCGGACGGGCCGTCGCCAGTGTCGACCTGCTCGGCGCCCTGGTGCCGGACTCCTCCGCCCTTCACTCCACCAATCCCGACCTGGACGGCAAGCGGGTCGTCCTTGCCTGTTCCGTGGACCACCTGGCCACCCTGATCGAGGACTACCGCCACCGCCCCTTCGTCCCCGAGGAGCAGTGGGCCGCCAAGGTCTGCCGGACCCTCGCCGAGTGTGACGAGCCCGTGCCGTTGAGCGTCGTCGCCCGGCTGAGCGGCCTCTCCGAGCGGCAGGCGGCGGATGGCGTGGAGTGGCACAACGCCCGTGCCCGGGAGTGGCAGCGGCGCTACGGCGACCGGGGCGACGGCTGACCGGACCGAGGACGAGCCGCGGGGGGGGGGGGGGGGGGGGGGGGGGGGGGGGGGGGGGGGGGGGGGGCGCGCGGCGGGGGGGGGGGGGGGGGGCCGGGGGGGGGTTGTTTTTGTGGGGGGGGGCTCGGTCCTCCGGCCGG
>NZ_JBIWNZ010000018.1:0-195985 GCF_044767505.1 Kitasatospora sp. NPDC101235 | reverse complement strand
ACCCGCCACCCCGGCCGCCTCCACGCCCAGGCCATCATCGAAGCCGCCAACCGACTCACCGAAGCCCTCCGCCGCAGCTGACGGAACACGGCCGACGGACACGACGGAACGGGCCGCGTCCGAGGAGAAGACCTCCTCGGACGCGGCCCGTTCCGTCTCTTCGGCCGTCCGTCCCCCTCCGCGGTTCCTACGGTTCGAGGCGGTGCGGGCCCCGGAAGAGGAACGTGGCCTCACGGATCGACGGCAGGCCCAGGGCGAGCATGAGCAGCCGGCCGAGCCCCGGACCGAGCCCGCCGTGCGGCGGGGTGCCGTAGCGGAAGCAGTCGAGGTACCCGGAGAGCGGCCCGGTGTCCATGCCCTTCTCCCGGGCCTGGGCGACGAGGCGCTCGTACCGGTGCTCGCGCTGGGAGCGGGCGGCAGTGCCGTGCGGACGACCGCGTGCCGACTTCGGCCTACGCTGGCTGGAGGGGGTCTCGGGCACCACCGGCCACCACCTCACGGAGTCGCCATGGCCACCACGAAATGGTTCTTCGAGCCCAGCCACACCGGTGCGGAGTTCCGCGCCAGACACATGATGGTCACCTACGTGCGCGGCCAGCTGAAGAACGTGCACGGCTTCCTGGAGGTGGACCCGGACGCTCCGGAGCAGGCCCGGGTCGAGGCGACCATCGACGCAACCCAGGTGTACACCGGCGCGCCCCAGCGGGACGCGCACCTGCGCAGCGCCGACTTCTTCGACGTCGAGCACCACCCGACCTGGACCTTCGTCGGGTCACGGGTCCACCAGGTGAGCGCGAGCGGCTTCGAGGTCACGGGGCAGCTCACCATCCGCGGCGTGACGCGCCCGGTCACCTTCGACGTGAGCTACCTCGGGCAGTGGGACACCCCGTGGTGGGAGGACGGGCGCGACCTCGGCCCCAGGCGGCGCGCCGGATTCACCGCCGGCACCCGGATCAACCGTCAGGACTTCGGCGTGAGCTGGAACGACGCGGTGGACCGGGGCGGTGTGGTGGTCGGCGACCTGGTCGACGTCACGGTCGATGTCGAGGCGGTCCTGGAGACCGCCCCCGAGACCGGCGGTGCCGCCTGACCGGACGCGCGCAACCTTTCGGCCCGCTCACCGCATCCAAGTGATGGCAGGGCTACGGGAGGGGAGGGACGTCACACGCGGGGCGGGCCGAATCCGGTGCAGACCACCGAAGTCCGTCGCATTCATTCAGTCCGTACACGATTCATATCGTCGGAGCCGGACCCGAAGCCTGTTGCACAGCCGTGACAGCCGCGCGTGAAAAATCGTTCGAGCGGCGACTTTCGAGGGTTAGCATTCCGGAATGGAATCGAATCTCCCCCCGATACGGAGTTCCTCCGACGACGCGGACCCCCAGCCGTCCCGCACCGCGCCGCTCCGGCTGGCCCGCCTCGGTGCGACCTTCCTGGGGGTGAGCGTCGTGTCCGGCGTGCTGCTGGCAGGGCTCGCCCTGCCCGTCGCCGGCGGCATCGGGCTGACGGCCAAGGGCACCGCGGAGGGGTTCGAGGACGTTCCCTCCGACTTCAAGACCCCGCCGCTCACCCAGGCCACCCAGATCTTCGACGCCAAGGGCGGCCTGATCGCCAAGGTCTACGAGCGCGACCGCACCGTCATCACCGCCGACCAGATGTCACCGTTCATGCGGCAGGCCCAGGTCGACATCGAGGACGCCCGCTTCTACGAGCACGGCGCCGTGGACCTCAAGGGCGTCCTCCGTGCGCTCAGCAAGAACGCGGAGAGCGGGACCACCTCCCAGGGCGCCTCGACGCTGACCCAGCAGTACGTGAAGAACGTCAACGTGGAGAAGGCCGGCGACGACCGGGACGCCGTCCTGGAGGCCCAGCGCAAGACCCTGGGCCGCAAGATCCAGGAGCTCAAGGTCGCCATCAAGCTGGAGGAGGAGCTGCCGAAGGAGCAGATCCTCACCAACTACCTCAACATCACGTACTACGGGAACGGCGCCTACGGCGTGGAGGCCGCCTCCCAGCGCTACTTCGGCAAGAGCAACAAGGACCTGACCGTCGCCGAGGCGGCGCTGCTCGCCGGGCTGGTGCAGAACCCGTCGTCCTACGACCCGAAGCTGCACCCGCAGGCCGCGCAGAACCGCCGCGACGTGGTGATCGGCAAGATGCTGGAGAACAAGCACATCACCGCCGAACAGGCGCAGGAGGCGAAGGCCGCCCCGCTGGGCCTGAACTTCAAGGCCCCGCAGAACGGCTGCATCACCGCCCAGGCCGGGATGGGCTTCTTCTGCGACTACGTCCGCCACGTGGTCAAGCAGGACCCGGCCTTCGGTCAGGACTCCGCCGAGCGCAAGAAGTTCTGGAACCAGGGCGGCCTGAACATCTACACCACGCTGGACCCGGACAAGCAGGCCGCCGCCCAGAACGCGGTGAGCAACAACGTGCGCGTCACCGACTCCGTCTCCGCCGCCGTCTCCATGGTCGAGCCCGGCACCGGCAAGATCCTCGCCATGGCCCAGACCCGCCCCTACGGCCTGCTGGAGGACAAGAACCAGACCGTCGTCAACCTCAACGTCGACGCGGCGATGGGCGGCGGCAACGGCTTCCAGCCCGGCTCCACGTTCAAGCCGGTCGTCGCGGCCGCGGCACTGGAGGCCGGCGTGCCGGCGACCCAGGAGTACTCGTCCCCGAACAAGCTCGAGTACCCGACGATGAAGACCTGCGAGGGGACCTGGAGGAACGAGGCCCGCCCCAAGACGGTGGTGCCCAACGAATCCGCGAACGAGAAGGGCCCGTACCAGCTGAAGATGGCGATGGCCCTCTCGGTCAACACCTACTTCATCCAGATGGAGCAGGAGATCGGCCTCTGCGCGGTCAAGCAGATGGCCAACAAGCTCGGCATCACCACCAAGGCCAGCGGCAAGCCCCTGGAGGAGGTCCCCGCGATGGCCCTGGGCGTCGAGGAGATGAGCCCGCTGACCATGGCCAACGTCTACGCGACCTTCGCCGCCCAGGGCACCCACTGCGCCCCGATCGCCATCACCAGGATCACCACCGTGGAGGGCAAGGACGTCCCCGTCCCGGCCGGCCACTGCGAGCAGGTGTTCTCCGAGAAGACGGCACGGGCGCTGAACACCGTCCTGAACGGCGTGACGGAGAACAACGGCACCGGCGCGGCGCTCAGCCTGGAGGACAACCGGCAGATCGCCGGCAAGACCGGCACCTCGGACCACAAGAGGGCCGCCTGGTTCAACGGCTACACCCCGCAACTCGCCACCGCCGTCTGGCTCGGCGGCCCCAAGGGCGGCGTCGAGATGCGCGACATCACCATCAACGGGAAGTACCGCGCCGAGGTGTTCGGCGCCGACGGCCCCGGACCGATCTGGCGGGACGCCATGAACCAGGCCCTGCGCGGCACGCCCAAGCAGTCCCTGCCGATGGCCGACATCCCCGACGCGGCGCCGTCCAAGGCCGACCCGAACAGCACCGGGACCCCCACCGGCTCGACAACCCCCGCCGGCCCGGCGAACACCACCGCCCCGTCGACCCCCGCCGGCCCGGCGAACACCACCGCCCCGACGACCCCCGCCGGCCCGGCGAACACCACCGCCCCGACGACCCCCGCCGGCCCGACGAAGACCACCGGCCCGACGGCCACCACCCAGCCCGACCCCCAGCACTGACCGCGCCTGCCTCGCAGTACGTCGCCCCGCCGAGCACCAGCTCGGCGGGGCGACGTGCTTCAGCGCGGAGCGCGTACACGCCGGTCATCCGTGGCCGGCGGCTCCTCGCGGGGAGCCGCCGGGACCAATCCGCACAAGGTCGGCTGTTACGGGGTGACGATCGGGAACTGCTGGTCGGGGAGGGTCAGCGTGCCCAGGACCTCGTCCGCCGCCTCAGCCGACCTGCCCCGGATACAGCGGTGGGGCATCAGGCGAGCGCCAGGCTGATCTGCTCGTTGAAGATCACCCAGTGCTGGCCGGGGTCCTTGGCGTCACACGGCTTCGTGGAGACGTTCGGGGTGCCCCAGGAGTTGGCGAGGCAGTAGGCCGGAGCGAAGGTGAGGGAGATCTGCTGGCCCGAGACGGTCCAGTACTGTCCCTCGTCATTGGGGTTGCACGCCTTCGTGGAGACGTCCGGGGTCTTCCAGGTGTTGGCGAGACAGTAGCTCCGCGCTTTGGTGAGGGAGATCTGCTCGCCCGAGAGGGTCCAGTGCTGGCCGGAATCATTGGCGTCGCACGGCTTCGTGGAGACGTTCGGGGTGCCCCAGGCGTTGGCGAGGCAGTAGAGCCCGGGGGTGCGCGGGGCGCGGTGGGTGGTGTCGGCGGCCCCTGCCCCGCCGGTCGGCAGGACGGAGGCCGTCAGGGCCAACGTGGCGACGGCGAGCGTCCTGCGGAGTGCGATTGCCATGAGGCGGATTCCGTTCTCGCTGTAGGCCATGCAATTCGTGCACAGCCATGAGGTGCTTTCCCGGCTCGGGCCCGAGCGCATGGAAAGTGATAGCAGCGATCGCCGACGAACCAGTGGCGTTGTGCGCCATGTTCATCCGAACGGGTAGCTCTGGGCGATGCGATGTGACAGGCATCGGATGGCGAGTGGTCGCGGCATGTGCGCCGCCACACGGAACAACGCCTACGACTTTGACCGGCGGCCCCTTGCGCCTTTGACCGCGGGCATGGCGGTGCACTTCGTGATCCAGCCGTAGGCGCAGGAAAGGTCGAAGCGGCGTACCGCCCGGGGTCCGGGCGGTACGCCACAGATCAATGACGGACGATCCCTGGGCCTTGGCCGTGATCAGGTGGTCTGGTAGGGATGGGCGGCATGATCACGAACTCCTCGTTCTCGGCCGCCTTAAGGGCCGTCCCGTTCCACCGTCTGTCCGTGCGCGGGTACCGGGGGCCGCTGGTCCTGGCCGTGTTGCTGGCCGTCGTCGCCGCGTCGCCGGAAGGTTTCGTGCACGGGGCCGTGGTGGTGGGGACGGCCGTGGCCGGAATGCTCCTGGCGGTGCCGGCCGCGCTGTTCGTGCCGGTCGGAGCACCGGCCCTGGTGGTGCTCGCGCTGGTCCTGCCGGGGCTGGCCGCGTCACCCGCCGTACGGCGCCGCGTGCGCCGGCTCCACCGACCGGGCAACAGCGTGCTGCTGGGCTGCTCGCTGGCGGCGGGCGCCGTCGTGCTGGGCTTCAGCGTGCCCGGTGCGGACTACGGCATGCTCGGGATCGGCCTGATCACGCTCGTGCTCCTGCCGTTCGCCTGGCTCGCCTGGCAGGCGGTGCTCGCCAGAAAGGAGTCGGCCGAGGAGACCGGAACGGGGCGGCGGCGCGGCTCCTGGCGCTGGATGGCGCCCCCGTTGCTGGTCGGCGCTGCGGCCCTGCTGATCAGCCAGGACATCCCCCGCGACACCCGGTTCTCGATCTCCCGGCCCGCGCTCACCTCCTTCGCCGAGCAGGCCCTTGCCACGGGGGCGACGGACCACGCCCCGACCTGGATCGGCGGCTACCCGGTCCGGGACGCCGAACTGGTCGACGGCGGCGTGAGGTTCGCAGTCGCCGGGTCCGGCGTCTTCGCCGCCCACGGCTACGCCTACTTCCCGGCGGGCGGTCCGACGCAGCACCCCTCCCGCTACACGCAGGTCGGTGACGGCTGGTACAGCTGGTCGGGGCCCGACCACTTCTGAAACGCACCTGGTCACGTCGCTCGACCGACCCGTGGGCACCACCTCCGTGAACCGGCGGCCCCTTGCTCCTCGCAAGGGGCCGCCGGCACGAACTGCCTCCGGTGCGCCGGAAGTCGGACCGGCCGACTTCCGGCGCTCGGCTACGGCCCGGGGCGACACCACCAGGACGACGTGTTGCTGTCGGCCATCAGGGTTAACGGCCGGCCCGCCTTGCCCACCCGCTGGCGTGCCTGGTGAAGCGGCGGGCCCCTTCAGGCTGAAGTTGTGGCACCGATTCCCACCCCGGCCGGAGAGAAGCCCATGAGAAACTCCCGCACGGTGACCGCCATGGCCGCCGCCGCCCTGATCACTGTGGTGTGCGGCGGCTGCTCCAACAGCAAGAGCACGACGACCACGGAAAGCCCGGCAACGGCAGCGACCTCCCCCGGCAGTCCGGCCGCCACACCGACGTCGACGGGGAACACCAGCCCTGCCGCCGGATCCACCGGCGCCGGCGCCACGGTCGCGGCGGCCACCGTCGGCAAGTACCAGAACGTCCTGGTCGACTCCCAGGGCAAGACCCTCTACCTGTTCGAGGCGGACACCTCGCCCACCTCGGTGTGCTACGACGCCTGCGCCACCGCCTGGCCGCCCCTTCTGACCACCGGCACCCCCACGGCCGGGAAGGGCGTCGACCAGGCGAAGCTCTCCACCACCGCCCGCAAGGACGGCACGTCCCAGGTCGTCTACAACGGCCACCCGCTCTACTACTTCGTGGAGGACAAGGCGCCGGGCGACACCACCGGCCAGGGGTCCCACGACTTCGGTGCCGGGTGGTACGTGGTGGACATCGCAGGAGACGGGGTCGAAGGCGGCTGAGCAGACGCACGGCGTCATGTGCATTGACCGGTGGCCCCTTGCGAGACGCAAGGGGCCACCGGCACGAACTGCCGCCGCTGCGCCGGACGTCGGACCGGCCGACTTCCGGCGCAGCGCTACTGCTTGGGGAAGGCGGCAGCCAGGGCGGACGTGCGGGTGAGGACGGCGACAGCAACCAGGGCGAGGGCGGAGAGGCCCTGGAGGACGGCGTACCAGGCCGGGCAGAGGCCGGGGACGAGATCCACGCCGATGATGGCGACCGGCATGACGGTGGAGAGGGTGCGGACCCGGTCGAAGGCCTTGGCGGAGCCGCCGGCGGCACGGGTGGCCAGCCGGTGGAGGAACGGGGCGATGGCGAGGAAGATCACGCCGCGGATCCACATGAACGGGGTCGTCGTGTGGCCGGTGGCCGCCATCACGGCGACCGTGCCGAGGACGACGGCGCCGGCGGCGCCGAAGAGCACGATGCACTTCTTCACCGTGGTGAAGGTGTCCCGGTCGGTCGTGGTCGCCATGGTTCTTTCCCCTCCGCGTCGTTGTGGGAACGACGCTACGGAGCGGGCGCGCCGCCGGGTATGGGCCGAGCCCCACGACGGGGTGTGGCTGGACCCACCCCCGTCAACCTGCGGATCCGCACCAGAAATTGAGCGGCGCGTTCCTCTTGTCATGGCTATGGTGGCCCGATGGCATCGGTCAAGCATTTCCAGGTCACCTTCGACTGCGCGGAACCCGAGCGCGTCGGCCGCTTCTGGTGTGAGGCCCTGGGGTACGTCCCGCCGGCCCCGCCGGAGGGGTTCGACACGTGGGACGACTACAACCTCACCCTGCCGCCCGAGGAGCGGGGTTCGTGGTTCGCCGCCAGTGACCCCACGGGTGTGGGTCCGCGGATGTACTTCCAGCGCGTCCCCGAGGGCAAGGTCGTCAAGAACCGGCTGCACCTCGACGTACGGGTGGGCACCGGGCTGGTGGGTGCGGAGCGCTTGGCGGCGCTCGAAGCCGAGTGTGCCCGGCTGATCCCGCTCGGCGCGACGCGCGGGCAGTTGCTGGTCGCCGACGACAAGAACGAGTCGTGCCTCGGGATGTTCGACGTCGAGGGCAACGAGTTCTGCCTCGACTGAGCACTCTTGCCGGGACCCTGCAAGGGACCAGCCGGGATCTTGCAGGGGTCTGTCGGCGCGGGGGCGGAGCCGGCGTGGCTAGTGTGACCGGGAGTGGACGTGAGCGAACGTCCGTGACCTGGGGGGTGGGGGAATGACTCCACTGGGCTTGAGCGTGACCACCTGGTGGTGCATCGTCGCGCTGACGACGGTGCTGTTCTGGGCGCTGGCGATACCGCCGCAGCCGACGCGGAATTACCGGATCATGGTGTCCCTGGCACCGCTAGCCGGAGCGCTCTTCCTGGTCGGCCGCTCCCACATGAACGGGATGAACACGGCCGGTGCGCTGTCCATGTACTCCCTGGGGATGCTGTCGATGGCGCTGGGAACGGTCGGGCACCTCGGAAAGCTGGCGCGCCGGCAACTCGCGGCCGACGAGGCGGGCGAGACGGACGAGATACCGATCCCGGCGGGGCTGCTGGTGCAGCTGTTCCTGTGCCTGACCGCAGGCATGGTGGTGTACTTCGTGATCCAGCCGTAGGCGCGGGGGAGAGACGGAGCGGCGTACGACTCGGGGTCCGGGTCGTACGCCGCACTTCGTTAGGCCTCGACACCGATCAGGTGGTCGAACTCGCCCGACTTCGCGCCTCGGAGGAACGCGGCGAACTTGGGGGCGGCGGTACGAACGATGACCTCGCCCTCGTCGGACTCCCGGAGTTCGATTACTCCATCGATGGCCCGCACCTCGACACAGTCGGCGTTCGAGCCCGAGAAACTGGACTTCCGCCAGGTGGAGTTACGCATATTTACTTTCCATGTCCTTCTTGATGGAGCGAATAAACTCGCGAGACTCCTCTTCTGAGAGAGCCGCCGAACCGATCCGGGCGAGCAGTGACCGGAACCTGGCTGTGTGGGCCGGGGCATCAAAGAGAAGGTTTCCGACGCCTGAGTCCGACTGAACCGTGTCGAGCTCCTGAACCGGCCCCGCAAGGTACGTGAAGTTCTCGTTGGGCAGCGGGATCATGTCGACGTCGAACAACACGATTCGGATGGAGATGTTGGGCCTCTCCGAGGCCTCGACAAGGGCGTCGAGTTGCTCGGCTTGGACCTTGGCTCCGCCGAACTGCATGCGTAGCGCCGCTTCATGGATGTACGCGGTGAACGGAGTCGATTCGGAGCGGATGATGTGCTGACGCCGCAAGCGAAAGGCTGCTCTCAGATCGACCTCGTGTCCCGGAAGAGGCGGATAGGAGCGAGCAAAGACAGCCGAGGCATAGGCGTTGGTCTGAAGCAGACCATGGATGAAGGCCATCGTGTAGACCGAGAGCCCTCGTGCATGAGCTTCGATCTCAGCGACCTCAAGGAAGTCCTGCGAGAGGTTTCCGCGGTACTCCTCCCACCAGCCACCCTTGTCGCGGTCCGTGATGATGTCCGCCAGCGCATCGATCAGGGGCTCGTTGACGCACATGCACAGCGCGGCGATCGTCCGCAGGCGTTCGACGCTGATACCGGTCTTGCCGCTCTCCATCTGGGTCACGTGGGCGGGGTTGATGCCCAGCGCTCGGGCGAGTTGGCTGCCGCCGAGACCGGCCTGCTCCCGCATCCTGCGCAGTTCGGCACCCAACCGCAACTGACGGAGGGTCGGGTTCGATCGAAGGGCCATGGGATCAGTCTGCCAGCCACGTTCGGGGGAACTTCCCGCAGATCGCCACAAATCTGTGGCGACGCACGCTATGGTCATCCCCATAACGATCCGACGGATCGTCAGACACGTCTGGTTCCGGACAGTAGGCGCCTGCTGCCCTCCTGCCGAAGAGCAACCGTTCCCGGCCTGGCTCACGGCTCCCCTCTCCCACACCACAGCCTCGCGGAGGTTCCCGTGTGCACCCTCAACACCCCCTCGATCACCCTCACCCGGCAGGCCCTGCGGGACGCCCTGACCCGTGCCGTCTGGGACTCCGAGACCATCCTCAACGCCGAACTCGCGCTCGGTGAGCTGATCGTCAACGCCTGGCGGCACGCCCACACCGCCTCGCCCGTCGTCTACTTCTCCCTCCTCGACCGCACCCTCCGGGTCTGCGTCGCGGACGAGAGCGATGCCCTCCCCCACGAGAAGGCCCTCAACCTCCTCGCCGAGAGCGGCCGGGGCCTCCAGCTCGTCAACGGCCTCACCCACCGCTGGGGCGTCGACCCCCAGAAGCGCGGCAAAACGGTCTGGTACTAGCTGGACTCCACCGCGTGACCCGCGAACCGGTCGCACCGGACGACCCCCGGATGCGGGACTTCACCGCCCCGCACATCACCGTCCTCCTCGGGGAGCTGCACCGGCGCGGCCTCCCGCACGGGCTCCTCTGGGGCTCCGCCTCGGCCGGCGAGACCATCCTCGACGGGCGTCTCCTGGTCGACTTCGGCAATGCGCCCGTCAGCACCCTCCTCAACCTGCTCCACCTGCTCCGGGATCTGGACCGGGACGCGGCGTGGCAGCGGTGAGGCTCGTCGGACCGCGCTGAGCACATGCGAAGGCCCTCGCCCGGGGAAGGGGCGAGGGCCTCGCGGTCGTCCGGCGGATCCGGGTCAGCCGCCGGACGGGTTCCTGGGCGCGCCACCGCCACCGCCACCGAAACCACCGCCGCCGAACCCTCCCGCCCCAGCGGTGCCTTCGACCAGCTGGCTTGCGGTGTAGCCACCGTTGGCGTCGGGGGTGCCGACGACGGTCACGCTCTGGCCGGGCTGGAGGTCGGCGACCTTGCCCTCCTTGTTGAGCTGGACCTTCGTCGCGTCGCCGGTGGTGACCTTGATGGTGTTGCCGTTGGTGTCGGTCAGGTAGACGGTGTTGCCGTCGACGGCCTTGACCGTGCCCCGCGCGAAACCTCCCTGCCCTCCCTGCCCCTGGCCCCCGCGGCGGGAGCCGTTCTGCTGCCCGTAGCCGCCGCCCGCGGCAGCGGCGGTCGGCCGGGCGGTGGAGGACTTCCCACTGCCCGAGGACCCGTGGTTCTGCTGGAACCAGACCCCGCCCGCGAACGCGCCGGTGGCGATCACGCCGCCCGCCAGCACCAGGCTGAGCCAGGGCAGCTTCCGCCGTGGCGGCGCGGCCAGTTCGGCGCTCACGTCACGGGCGTCCGGCGGGGTGGCGAGCAGGGCGACCTGCTCGGCCGGGGTACTGGCGACCGTGGCGATCTCTTTGCTCATGGAGTCGAGTCCTACTCGTGCCGGAGGGCGTCGATCGGCCGCAGCGAGGCGGCCCGGTTGGCGGGGTAGCTGCCGAAGAACAGCCCGATGGCGACGGCGATGGCGAACGCGCCGAACACCGACTCGGGGATCACCACCGGCTTGATGCCGACGATGCTGAAGTGCGAGCCGGCGATCCCGGCCGCCACGCCCAGCCCCGCGCCGATCACCGACAGCAGCGTCGACTCGGTGAGGAACTGCCCGAGGATCACCGCGCGCGGCGCGCCGAGCGCCTTGCGGATGCCGATCTCACGCGTTCGCTCGGTGACCGTCACCAGCATGATGTTGGTGATCCCGATCCCGCCGACCAGCAGCGAGATCGCCGCCACCGCGCCGAGCAGCACGGTGAAGGTCTTGGTGGTGCTCTCCCTCGCCGTGAGCAGCGAGGCCTGGCTGGTGATCCGGAAGTCCGCCTTGGCCGGGTCGGCGATCGCGTGCGTGCCGAGCAGGACGCGGGTGATCTCGGACTGGGCCGCCGTGGTGCTGTCCGCGGACGAGGCCTGGACCAGGATCTGGTTGACCGAGCCGAAGCCGGTGAAGGCGTTCTGCACCGTCGGCAGCGGGGCGATCACCACGTCGTCCGGGTCGGTGAAGCCGCTGCCGCCCTTGGCCTGGAGCACGCCGACGACCGTGAACGGCGTGCCGCCGAGGACGACCGACTTGCCGACCGGGTTCTCGGTGTCGAACAGCTGCTTGGCCGTCGTCGCGCCGAGCACCGCGACCTTGCGCGAGGCGAGCACGTCGTCGTCGGTGAAGTACTCGCCGCGCGCGACCTTCTGGTTGGCGGTCTCGAAGTACGACGGGTAGGTGCCGACGATGGAGCCCGGGCTGTACGAGATGTTCCCGTACAGCGCCGTCCCGCTGGTGGTGACCACCGGGGCGACCGACCTGATCGCGGCCGAGTCGCCGTCGCTCGCCAGCGCCTTGGCGTCGGCGACCGTGAGCTTCTTGACCGAGGAGGTGGCGCGGGAGCCACCGTTCGCCGAACCGGAGCTGACCGTCAGCGAGTTGGTGCCGAGCGAGGTGATCGAGTCCTTCACCGCGACCGACGAGCCGTTGCCGACCGCCAGCAGCAGGATCACCGAGGCCACGCCGATCAGCACCCCGAGCATGGTGAGCGCCGAGCGCACCTTGTTGGCGGCCAGGCCGCCGACCGCGAAGCGGAGCGTCTGCCAGAGGATCACGCCGGCACCTCCGCGACGCCGACGCCCAGGAAGGGCGGCGGACCCTCCACCGGCGCCTGCCGGAGGTCGCTCACGATCTGCCCGTCCACCAGCCGCAGCACCCGCTTGGCGTGCTGCGCGACCTCGTCCTCGTGGGTGATCAGCACGACCGTGCGGCCGGTGGCGTTGAGCCCGTCGATCAGGGCCAGCACCTCCTGCGTCGAGCGGCTGTCGAGGTTGCCGGTCGGTTCGTCGGCGAGCAGCATCGCGGGCGCCGTCACCAGCGCCCGCGCCACCGCGACGCGCTGCTGCTGGCCGCCGGAGAGCTCGTTGGGCTTGTGGCCGGCCCGCTCGGCGAGCCCGACCAGGGAGAGCGCGGCCATCGCCCGGCGGCGGCGTTCGGCGGTCCGGACGCCCGCGTAGGCGAGCGGCAGCTCGACCTGGGCGAGGGCGGTGGTGCGGGGCACCAGGTTGAAGGACTGGAAGACGAAGCCGATCTTGCGGTTGCGCACCAGCGCGAGCTGCTGCTCGTCCAAGTGTCCGACGTCGGTGCCGTCCAGCAGGTACCGGCCGGAGGTCGGGACGTCCAGGCAGCCGAGGATGTTCATCAGGGTGGACTTGCCGGAGCCGGAGCTGCCCATCACGGCGACGTAGTCGCCCTGCTCGATGTCCAGGCTGACGCCCTGCGGCTCGCCGCTCTGCGGGTCGGACGGGCCGCGCAGGGCGTGCACGGTGGCGTCGCCGTGCCCGTACGCCTTGGTGAGCCGGCGGATCCGGATCACCGGGACGGGGTGCGCCGGGACGCGGTTGTCGATGACGTGACGCATGACCGGTCTCAGCCCCTGCCGCCGCGGCCGGCCCCGCCACCGCCGCCGGCCCCGCCGTTGCCGCCGCTGCCACCCGGGAAGACCCCGCCGCCCCCGGCGCCCCGGTTGCCGCCGAGGCCCGGGAAGGAGGCGTTCGGGAAGCCGTTGCCGCCGCTGGTGGTGGGGAGTTCGACCTTGTCGCCCTCCTTCAGCCCGGAGACCACCTGCACCGTGCTGTCGCCCTCGACCCCGACCCCGACGGTGACCCGCTCGGAGGCGCCGTCCGGCTGCACCAGGGTCGCGGTGCGCGACGTGCCGGTGCCGGACAGGGCGGAGGTGGGCAGCGACAACGCGTTGTCGGCCTCGCCGGTGATGACCTGGACGGTGGCGCTGAGGCCGGTGCGCAGCGTGCTGGTGTCGCCGCTGAGCTGGAGCGTGGCCGCGTACTGGACGGCGGAGGAGCCGGCCGCGCCGCCGGAGCCGCTGCTGCTGGGCAGCGAACTGACCGACAGGACGGTCGCGTTGAGCTTGGTGTCGGACTGCGCGTTCAGGGTGACGGTGGCCGCCTCGCCCTTCTTCAGCTTGAGCGAGTCGAGCTCGGAGAAGTTCGCGGTGACCTGCATCCCGGTCGGGTTGGTGAGCACGATGAAGCCGCTCGGGGCGGTCGTCGAACTCGCACCGCCACCGGTCGACTTGCCGGAGGAGGCGGACGAGCCGCTCGCGGTGGCGCCGACGGTGTCGCCGACCTTGCCGGCGATCGAGGCGACCGTGCCGTCCACCGAGGCGGTCAGGGTGGTCCCGGCCAGCGCCGCCTGGGCGTTGGCGAGATTGGTCTGCGCGGTGCTGACCTGCTGCTGGGCCTGGGCCACGGCCGCGTCGTCGACCTTGGTGGTGGTGATCGTGGTGGTCTGCGGGGCGGGCGTACTGCTCCCGCCCGCCCCGCGGCCGCCGCCACCGCTGCCGGCAGTGGCGGCGGAGGTGGCGCCCGGCAGGGGCTCGGTGGTCGTGGTGGTGACGCCGGCCTGGGCCTTGGTGAGGTTGGCCTGGGCCGTGGTGAGGGCCGCCTGGGCCGCGTCCACCTGCTGCTGGGCCGCCGTGGTGTCGACGGTGGCGAGCACCTGGCCCTTCTTCACGGCGTCCCCGACCGCGACCTTGACCCCGGTGAGCCGGCCGCCGGTGGTGAAGTCCTGGGCGGCGTCGGTCGGTGAGACCAGGGTGCCGGTTCCGGACACGGTGGCCAGGACGGTGCCCTTGGACACCGTCGCGGTACGGGCTGCGGGCTTGGCGGAAGCCGGGCCGGAGCTGCCGCTGACCGTGGCGTACACCAGGGCCGCGCCGCCCAGCAGGGCCACGCCGAGCGCGGAGTTGACGAGGACGGCGCCTCGCCGCCGTGGGAGCACCTTCATGCCGGACAGCTTCCCGGTGAGCTCTTGCGGACCCCTGGGCACCTGCTGGGAGAAGACTGACCGGCCGGATCCTGGCATTCCGGACATATGCCCCGTCCTTCGTCTGCGCCTTGGCCGCTCCGTGGCTCGCCGTTGGCCGAACTCCCAGCGGACTCCCAGCGATCCACAGTCATCCGGGAGGACGCTCGACGAGCCGCGCGGAACGCCGCAGGGGCGCCGGAGAAACGCCGCAGGGGCGCGCCGGAGGACCGGCGCGCCCCTGCGATCACCAGCAGGACGTCAGAGCGACTTGCGGAAGGCCTCCGCCACCGACAGGAAGATCGAGTTGCCCTCGGCCTCGCCGATCGACACCCGCACGCCCTCCGGGAACGGCCGCACGACCACGCCGGCCTCGGCGCACGCGGCGGCGAACTCCTGCGAGCGGTCGCCGAGCCAGAGCCAGACGAAGTTGGCCTGCGAGTCCGGGATCTCCCAGCCCTGGGCGCGCAGCCCGGCCACCACCCGGGTGCGCTCCCCGACCAGCGCCTCCACCCGTACCAGCAGCGCCTCCTCGGCGCGCAGCGAGGCGACGGCGGCGTCCTGGGCGAGCCGGCTCACGCCGAACGGGGTGGCGACCTTGCGCAGCGCGGCCGCCACCGGCTCGTGCGCGATGGCGAAGCCGACCCGCAGGCCCGCCAGGCCGTACGCCTTGGAGAAGGTGCGCAGCACGCAGACGTTCGGGCGGTCCCGGTAGAGGTCGATGCCGTTGGGCACCTCGGGGTCGCGGATGAACTCGATGTAGGCCTCGTCCACCACGACCAGGACGTCGCCCGGGACGGCGTCCAGGAAGCGCTCCAGCTCGGCGCGGTGGATCACGTTGCCGGTGGGGTTGTTGGGGTTGCAGACGAAGATCAGCCGGGTGTTCGGGGTGACCGCGGCGAGCATCGCGTCCAGGTCGTGGTCACCGTTGGCCTTGAGCGGCACCGGGACGGGCGTGGCCCCGGCGACCGTGGCGACGATCGGGTACGCCTCGAAGGAGCGCCAGGCGAAGATCACCTCGTCGCCCGGGCCGGCCGTGACGAGCACCAGCGACTGGGCGATGCCGACCGAGCCGGTGCCGGTGGCGATGTGCTCGGCGGGCACCCCGAAGCGCTCGGCCAGCGCCGAGGTCAGCTCGGTGACCCCCATGTCGGGGTAGCGGTTGAACGAGCCGGCCGCCTTGATCGCCGTCTCCAGCACACCGGGCAGCGGCTCGTAGGGGTTCTCGTTCGAGGACAGCTTGTAGGCGTCGGCGCCGGCCGGCTTGCCGGGCTTGTACGTGGGGATGCCGTCGAGGGTCGGCCGCAGCCGCGGGCCCTGCGCTGACGTACCACTGCTCACGGTCGTACTCCGTTTCCAGTTGCGGAACTCTCCGGTGCGCTCGCCCGCCACGGACGGGTTCGCCTCCGTGCCCGGAACCTCGTGACGCGCCCGGACCACCCCGGTCGGGTGCCTTGCACGATACCGAGCCGCCCTCACCCGTAGGAGTGAGATGCCCGGCCGGGTTACAGGCGCAGATCAGCCATTCTGCCCGGTTCCTTTGGCACATGTCAGAGGTAAGAGGCCTGGTTTCAGGCGGGTATCGAAGGGGCGCACCCCGGCTCACTCGTGGAGAAACGTATCTCCACAGGCTCCCGATGCGCCGGTCACAGACCCTTGTCAGGAGCCATACGATCGGTCCGCCATGACAGCAGCAGCCAACCAGAGCGGTCGGCGTCCCACCACCTCGCGGCGTCTGGAGCGGGCCGGCATCCGGGATGTGGCAGCAGCCGCCGGAGTGTCGATCACCACGGTCTCCGATGCGCTGAACGGAAAGGGCCGCCTGCCCGACGAGACCCGCAGCCGGGTGCGCGAGGTCGCCGAGCGCCTCGGCTACCGCCCCTCCGCGGCCGCCCGCACCCTGCGCACCGGACGGTCCGGCCTGATCGGGCTGACCGTCACGACCTACGGCGAAGAGCCGTTCACTTTCACCGAGTTCGCGTACTTCGCCGAGATGGCCCGGGCCGCGACCAGCGCCGCCCTGGGCCGCGGCTACGCGCTGGTGGTGCTGCCCGCCTCCTCCCGCCACGACGTCTGGGGCAACATCGCCCTGGACGGCACCGTGGTGATCGACCCGCCCGACCAGGACCCCCTGGTGAGCGAGCTGTACCGGTCCGGCGTCCCGGTGGTCAGCGACGGCAAGCCCGGCAACTGCCCGGTCACCGCCTGGGTCGACAACGACCACGAGGCCGCCGTGCTCGGCATCCTCGACCACCTATCCGAGGCCGGCGCCCGCCGGATCGGCCTGCTCACCGGCACCAGCACCGACACCTACACCAGGCTCTCCACCGAGGCCTACCTCGGCTGGTGCGCCAAGGTCGGACAGGAGCCGGTGTACGAGACCTACCCGGCGCACGACCCGGCCGCCGGCGCCGTCGCCGCCGACCGGCTGCTCGCCCGCCCCGACCGGCCGGACGCCGTCTACGGACTGTTCGACCCCAACGGCACCGACCTGCTGGCCGCCGCCCGCCGGTACGGCCTGCGGGTGCCGGACGACCTGCTGCTGGTCTGCTGCAGCGAGAGCGACGTCTACGCGGCCACCGAGCCGCCGATCACCACGCTCTCGCTCAAGCCGCGCAAGATCGGCACCACGGTGGTCAACCTGCTCATCGACGCGATCGAGGGCGTGGACTCCGGGACGGGCGTCGACATCGCCCGGCTCTTCCCGCCGCGGTTCCGCACCGCCGGCACCGGGCCGCCGCCGGGCACCCTGATGCCGACCGAACTGATCGTCCGCGCGTCCTCCCAGCGCCGGAGCCCGCGCACCACCATCAGCCCGCCCCGCCCTCCGGGCGAGGTTTAGACCACCGAGCCACCGCACCGGGTACGGGCCGAGGGGCCGCGTGCCGAGGCGGCGCGACGAGCGCTCGGGCAGTGCTGACGAGACCGTACCGAGCCGGGACAAAACGGACCCCGCGGACCGCCCGGCTGACGCTCCGGAGGATTGGATACCCACCAGGTGACGACGCCGGGAGAGTGGTCTTCCTATGATGGGCGAATGACACCCGAGGACCGCTTCCCCGGGCCCGAGCACCCCCACTCGGGCCCCCGCCACCAGCCGGACCTCGACGTGCTGCCGTACGGCACCTATTACGAACCCGATCCCGCCCCCGGCTACCCCGCCGCGTCCTACGACGGGGAGACCTACGAGGGGGAGACCTACAGCGGCTACGGCGGAGCCCGCTACCTGGAGCAGCACTGGCACGCCGACAGCCAGGGCCACACCGTGCACGCCCAGGGGATCGGCATGGACCACGCCCCGGCCTTCCCGCACCAGGGACAGGGCGGCTACGAGGACAGTGCCGGGTACGAGGACGGCGCCGGGTACGAGGACGGCGCCGGGTACGAGAACGGCGCCGGGTACGAGAACGGTACGGGCTACGAGGAGCGCCCGGGCTACGACGGCCAGGAGCAGGGCGGCTACGAGCCCACCCTGCCCGACCAGCCCTCCCCGGCGCTCCAGATCGCCGGCCGCGACGACCCGCCGACCATCGAGCTCGGCCCGCCGCTGCCCGACCCCGCCGCACCGACCTACCCGTACCCGGCCCCCGGCCCCGGCGAGCCGCCCGGCCCGGTCTACGTCGTCGGCGACGTGCATGGCTACCTGGAGGAGCTGCGCGCCGAGCTGCGCCACCAGGGCCTGATCGACGCCGACGGCCACTGGTCCGCCGGCCGCGCCCGGATCTGGTTCCTCGGCGACTTCACCGACCGCGGCCCCGACGGCATCGGCGTCATCGACCTGGTCATGCAGCTGGCCGCCGAGGCCGCCGCGGCCGGCGGCTACTGCCGCGCCCTGATGGGCAACCACGAACTGCTCTTCCTCGGTGCCGCCAAGTACGGCGACGAGCCCGTCCAGTCCACCGCCGGCACCGCCTCCTTCCTCGCCGCCTGGCGGCTCAACGGCGGCCAGCAGAACGACCTGGACCGGCTGGAGGCGCACCACATCAGCTGGCTCTCCCGGCTGCCCGCCATCGCGCTGGAGGACGGCCACCTGCTGCTGCACTCCGACACCACCGCGTACCTGGAGTACGGCGAGTCCATCCCCGACGTCAACGACGCGGTGCACGGCCTGCTCGCCGACGGCGGCGTGGACGAGTGGTGGGACTGCTTCCGCCGCTTCACCAAGCGGTTCGCGTTCCGCGGCGACGCCGGGCCGACCGCCGTCCACGAACTGCTGGACACCTACGGCGGCAGCCGGATCGTGCACGGGCACAGCCCGATCCCCTACCTCACCGGCGCGGTGCACAACGACGACGGCCAGCCGCCGCACATCCCGGGGCCGTACGTGTACGCGGACGAGCTCGCGGTGGCGATGGACGGCGGCGTCACCATGGAGGGGCGGCTGCTGATCGCCCGACTGCCCATCAACTGACGGTCCATCGACCGTCGGCCGATCACCTGCCGGTCGCCCATCGATCGTCAACCGACCATCGACATCGAACGGTTGTTCCCGGCGCCCGCGCCGTCGCACGCGCGCGTCCGGGGGCGCGAAGTTCCGGAAACCGACTGTCAGCCCGGGCGCGCCCGCCCCTACCATGAGGCACACCACACCCGGCCGCCCATCCGGCGGCCCGCCTCCGCGCCCGTTTCGGCGTCCTGAGGGCCGCGCGCCCCCGGGGCGCAGCGATCGGGGTCCGCACGAACGGGGTCCCCATGTCCAACCCCCCGCCACTGCTCGCCGAGGACCGCCCGGAGTACGAGCGCCTCCTCACGGAAGCCCTGCGCGACCGCACCGTCCTCACCGCCCTGCGCGCTCCCGGCGCGCTCACCACCGACCAGCTGCGCATCCGCGCGCTGCGCGACGCCGACCGCGTCAACGCCGCGGCCGCCACCGAGTACGCGCACTACACCCGGCTGCGCGAGAGCCTGCACAGCGCGCCCCCGCCCCCGCCGACCGGCAGCGAACCCGCCGCCCCCGGGCTGCTCACCCAGCTGCGCTCCGCCAACGGCGGCGCCGGGCTGTTCCCCGTCCTCACCGTGCTCACCCCGATCCTGGCCTGGACCGCCGCCCTGTTCCTCCTGCTGATCGGCTACCTGCTGCGCGCCACCAACCCGGACCTCGCGCTCGCCCGATCCCTGGTCACGGCCGGCTGGGTGGCGCTCGCCACCGGGGTCGCCGCGATGGCCATCGGCATCATCGGGCTGCTGCTCACCGCCCTGCGCGACGGCGCCGCGACCACCCCGGCCGGCACCGACCCGGAGCTCGCCGCCGAACTCGCCGACGCCCACGGCGAGTGGCGCACCGCGCTGCGCGAGCGCGGACTCGTCCCGTACCTGCTCGACACGCTGCCACCGGTGCCGGGCCCGGCGGCCCGGCCCGACCACGGCGGCCCCGACTTCAGCAGCCCGGACTTCAGCAGCCCCGGCTACACCTCACCCGCGTTCACCAGCCCCGGTCCCGACGGACTGACCGGCCCCGAGGGCCGCAACACCCGACCGGCCGCCTTCACCCCGCCCGACTTCACCGGTCCCGGGTACACGCCGCCCGACTTCACCGGGCCCGACGAGGTCGGCTGAGGCCTCCGTTCCCCGGGCACCGAGGCCGCCTCCGGGGGACATCCCCACCCCCGGTCCGGGTGCGGCCACCATCGCTCCGGGCCTCCACTGCCCGCCAGGCTGGGACCCACAAGTGGAGAACGACCGGGGGAGACCAGCGTTGAGCACCGGAACCGTCCGACCATCCCGCACCGGACCGGCGCTGCCGCTGGTCACCGCCCTGCTGGCGGCCCTGCTGGGGCTGCTCCCCACCGCCGGGCCGGCGAGCGCCGCGCCCGTGAACGCCACGCTTGCGAGCGTCACAGCCGCGAGCGCCTCGCCCGCTCCGGGCGATCCGGTGCCCAGCCCGGTCGACTTCACCGGCGCCGGCGGCACCACCCTGCACGGCCTGGTGCTGGCCGCACCCGCCGCGTCGGCCGGCACCCGCGGCCCCGGACTCGTCATGATCCCCGGGGCCGGCCCGGGCCCGATGGCCGAGCTGCGGGCCGCCGCCGAGTCGTACGCCCGGCACGGCGTCACCACGCTGATCTTCGACAAGCGCACCGACGGCTACTCGATGACCCACCGGGACTACGGGCAGCTGGCCGACGACGCCCTGGCCGCCGTCCGGCTGCTGCGCACCCGGCCCGACGTCGCGCCGGACCGGGTCGGCCTGTGGGGCCTGTCCGAGGGCGCCTGGGCGGCCTCGCTCGCCGCCACCCGCTCCGCCGAGGTGACGTACCTGGTCACCGTCGGCGCGGTCGGCCTCACCCCGGCCCGCCAGCAGGCCTGGGCGTACCGGGGCTACCTGCGCCACGCCGGCGTCTCCGGCTCGCTGCTCACCGCGCTCTCGGACACCTCCGTCCGGCAGCTCACGGCCGCCGGGCTGTTCCCGGAAGCCGACTACGACCCGGTGCCGGTGTGGGAGCGGGTCCGGCAGCCGGTCCTGGCCGAGTGGGGCACGCTCGACCGCGAGGCCGCCCCCGAGGAGAGCGCGACGATCATCCGCCAGGCCCTCGACCGCGGCGGCAACACCCACTACACGCTGCGCACCGTCCCCGGCGTCCGGCACAACCTGCACCTGACCCGGGACGACGGCTACGACCGGCCCGACCGGCTCCCGGCGGACTACGCCGACGCCGAGTCCGCCTGGATCCAACGGCTCGCCACCGGCCTCCCCGAGGCCTCCGCCGACCCGGCCCCGCCCCAGGACGCCCGCAGCCGCGCACTCGACCCGCTCCCCTGGTACGAGTCCACCTGGTTCGAGGCCGTCGCCACCCTGCTCTGCCTGACCGGCTTCGCGGGCTACGCGCTGACCGGCGCCGTCCGCCGCCTGCGCCGCCGGCCGCGCCCCGCCGCCCTGCCCCGGGCCGCCCGCTGGGCCGCCCTCGCCGGGACGGCCGCCGTCCTGGGCGGACTCGGCTACCTGCTCTTCCTGACGGTCACCGCCGCGATGTTCCCCGGCCCGGTCCTGTTCGGCCGCCCGGTGGTCTGGCTGGCCGTCCAGCTGCTCGCGCTGTTCGCGCTCGGGGCGGCCGCCGTCGCCGCGGTCGGCGCCCGGCGCGAGCGGGCCGCCCTGGCCGCCGCCTCCGCGGCCGACCGGGCCCGGCTGGGCGCCCTGCTGCTGGCCGGGGCGGTGTTCCTGCCCTGGGCCCTGTCCTGGGGGCTGCTGCTGCCCTGACCCGCCCCCGTCCGGCGGACGACGGCCCGCTCCCCCGCCCGGGGGAGCGGGCCGGCCCGGGTTCAGCCCGGGTGAGGACGCCCCCGCCGGCGTCCTCCGGGAGGGTCGGAGCCGGTGGCGGACGGACCGCGTCCGCCCGGGCCGGGAGGCGGAACCATGGGCGCACGGACGATCGCGGCACGGCTGCACGGCACACCCGCACCGGGCGTGCCCCGCTGGGCGGTGCGGACAGGGTACGCGATCACCCTGGCGGTCCTGCCCTCGTGCCTCTGGCGCATCGGCGGCTTCATCCTCGGACTGCCGCTGCTCGACCACGGCCCGACGCCCCCGGAGCAGGACCCCGCCTCGTTCGACGGCGGCTGGGGGTACATCCTCGCCCTCAGCGTGGTCAGCGAGGCGCTGGCCTTCCTCTGCTTCGGCCTGGTCGCCCGCTGGGGCGAGGTGTGGCCGCGCTGGATCCCCGGTCTCGGCGGCCGCCCGGTCCCGGTGCTCGCCGCCGTGCTCCCGGCCGGGCTCGGCTCGGCGGTGCTGATGGTCTTCCCGTACGCGATGGTGATGTTCTCCCTCGGCCTGACCATCCGGGGCGACCGGAACCTGGGGCTGGTCACCCACGGCTGGCAGACCGTCACGTTCTGGGCCGGTTACCTGCCGCTGGCCGCCTGGGGACCGCTGCTCGCCGTGCTCACCGTGCACTACTACCGCCGGCGCAGGGCGGGTTGAGCCGCCCCCGGCGCAGGGCGGGTTGAGCCGCCCCCGGCGCAGGGCGGGTTGAGCCGCCCCCGGCGCAGGGCGGGTCGAGTCGTCCCCGGCTCAGAAGCCGGTCGGCAGGCGGGGCGTGTACGGGGCCTCCAGGGCCGCCGCCTCAGCGTCGGTGAGGCCGAGGCGCAGGGCGGCCGCCGCGTCGTCCAGGTGGCCCGGGCGGGTGGCGCCGACGATCGGGGCGGCGACCACCGGGTTGCGCAGCACCCAGGCGAGCGCGACCTGCGCCATCGGGACGCCGCGGGCCTCGGCGACGTGCTGGACGGCGTCCACGATCGGGCGGTCGACGTCCGCGAAGAAGCGTCCGGCGACCGGGTCCCCGGCCGAGCGGGCGGTGCCCTGCCCGTACGGCCGGGCCAGCCGGCCCGAGGCCAGCGGGCACCACACCAGGCCGGCCACGCCCTGGTCGGCGAGGAACGGGAACATCTCCCGCTCCTCCTCGCGCTGCACCAGGCTGTACTGGTGCTGCATCGACACGAACTGCGGGCCGCCGGCCAGGGCCGCCGCGTGCCGCAGCTTCGCGAACCGCCAGGCCCACATCGAGGAGACGCCGACGTACCGGACCTTCCCCGCCTCGACCACCTCGCACAGCGCCGCCACCGTCTCCTCGACCGGGGTCGCCGGGTCGAAGCGGTGCAGCTGGAAGAGATCGATGTGGTCCGTGCCGAGGCGGGCCAGCGAGCCGTCCACCTGCTCCAGGACCGCCCGCCGGGACAGGCCGGAGCCGCCCGGGCCGTCGTGCATCGGCAGGCCCGCCTTGGTCGCCAGGACGACGTCCTCGCGCCGGGTGTAGCGCCGCACCGCACGGCCGACCAGCTCCTCCGAGGCGCCGCCGCCGTACACGTTGGCGGTGTCCCAGAGGGTGATGCCGAGCTCGACCGCCCGCCGGAACACCGGCGCGGCGGCCTCCTCGTCCAGCGCCCACGGGTTGTGCCCGCCGCCGCCACCGCCGAAGCCCATGCAGCCGAGCGCGATCCGGCTGACCTCCAGGTCGGTTCCGGGCAGTTCCAGGTACTCCACCGTTCTTCCCCTCGCCTCAGGCCGGGTACGGCACGGCGGCCCGCGCGTTCTTCAACGCGCCGGCCCACCAGGACAGTTGGTCGAGCAGGACCTTGGCGTAGCCGGGCGCCTGCGGGTCGTTCGGGCGGCCGTCCGCCCAGGCGGTGAAGTAGTTCGGGAAGGCCAGGCCGTCCCGGATGGTCACCGCGTGCAGCTCGGTCAGCACGTTCTCCAGGTGCAGCACGGCGTGCCGGCCGCCGGCCGCGCCGCCGTAGCTGACGAAGGCCACCGGCTTGGCCGTCCACTGGGTGAAGTGCCAGTCGATCGCGGCCTTCAGCGAGGCCGGGTAGCTGTGGTTGTACTCCGGTGTGACGACGACGAAGGCGTCGGCGCCCTCCAGGGCCTCGGTCAGCTTCGCCATCCCGGCCGGCCGCGGGTAGCCGTCACCCGCGAACTTCGGCGAGGCAGCGGGGAGTTCGAGCGGAAGCTCGACCTCGGCGAGGTCCACCACCTCGACCTCGAAGCCCCCGTGCGCGGCGGCCTGCTCGGCCACCCACGAGGACACCACCGGGCCGAACCGGCCCTCCCGGACGCTGCCGAGGATGATCACCAGCTTGTGCGTGTTCGTCTCCATGGCCACCACCCTCCGCCCGCCGCACGGCCGCAACCAGGCCGCGCTCAGGCTGGCCCCCGCAGGGCCACCCTCGGCGTGACGATCAGCCGTACGCTCGCCATATGGGCACACCACTGGGGGACTTCATCCGCGCGAAGCGCGACAGCATCCAGCCGCAGACGCTGGGCCTGCCCGACCACGGCCGCCGCCGCTCGCCCGGGCTGCGCCGCTCCGACCTGGCCGTCCGGGCCGGCATCAGCGTCGAGTACCTGACCCGGCTGGAGCAGGGCCGCGACCGCAACCCCTCCACCCCCGTGGTCAACGCACTCGCCGACGCCCTCAGCCTCGACCCCGCCGAGCGCAACCACCTGCGCTACCTCACCAAGATCACCGGCGGCGCGTGCGCCGGCCGCACCCGGCCCGCCCCTGCCCCGCGCGAGCTGCGCCCCACCGTCCTCGCGACGCTGCGCCTGCTCGAACCCGGCGTCGCCGCCGTCACCAACCGCCTCGGCGACGTCCTCGCCCACACCAGCGGCTACGCGGCCGTCCTCGGCGCGGCCGGACTGCTCGACACCCCGGCGCCCAACCTCACCCGCTACGTCTTCACCGACCCGCGCGCCCGCACCCTGTTCGCCGACTGGGACGACGTCGCCGACGAACAGGCCTTCGACCTCTGGCTCGGCCCCTCCGTCGAGTCCGCCGAGTGGCTCAGCACCGAACTCGCCCCGCTCGCCGGCCCCGACTTCACCCGCCGGCTCGGCAACCACCTCGTCCCCCGCCGCGGCCCGCTCCGCCTCCACCACCCGTCCGGCCCCGAACTCCGGCTCCACCGCGAGACCCTGGAGCTCCCCGACGACTCCCAGCAGCTCCTCGTGCTGCTCCCCGCCGACGACGACACCGCCGCCCACCTCGACCGCCTGCTCGCCCCGGAGCGGCCCCGGCTGCGCGCCATCTCCTGAAGCGCTCCGCCGCCCCTCTCAGCCCGCCGCCGCGACGCACGACGGCGCCGCCTCGCCGGCCCGCCGCTCGGCGACGTCCGCCGCCGCCCGGACGAAGGCGCGGACCCGGGCGGTGGTGTTGCCCTCCAGCCAGACCGGGCCGCGCTCGATCGGGGGCGCGTCGTGGATCGGCACGTACGCGACGTCCGGGCGCGGGTAGTAGCGGCGGGAGTGCTCGCCGACCGGGAGGACGCCGCGGCCCATCGCGACCAGGCTGAGCATCTCGGAGAAGGTGCCGCCGGACGGGCCCTTGGGCACCGGGCGGCCGGACGGAGTGTGGTCGGGGGTGCGGTCGCGCTTGAAGCCCGCCGAGGTGACGGCCGGGTACTGCACCACCGGATGGTCGGCGAGCACCTCGACCGACACCGACCGCTCCGCGGCCAGCGGGTGCCCGGCCGCCACCGCCAGCACCCGCTGCTCGGTCAGCAGCACCGGTCCGCAGGCCATGCCGTCGAACGGGTAGGAGGCGATCAGGACGTCGATCGAGCCGTCCACCAGGCTCGCCCGGGAGTTGGAGAGCTGGACCTCGCGGACGTCCACCCGGCAGTCGGGGTGCCGCTCGCCGAACAGCGCGACCGCCTTGAGCAGCACCGGCGCCGTCCACTCCCCGAGGAACGCCACCCGCAGCTCCCCGGCGACCCCTCGGCCGGCGTCCTCCGCGCGCCGCAGGGCCGCCGCCATCGCCTCCACCACCGGCGCCAGGTCGTCCGCCAACTGCCGCCCCACGGCGCTGAGTCGGACCGACCGGCTGGTGCGCTCGAACAGCGGGCCGCCGATCCGGCGCTCCAGCTTCTTCACCACCTGGCTGACCCGCCCGGTGGTCAGGTGCAGCCGCTCGGCGGTCCGGCCGAAGTGCAGTTCCTCGGCGAGCGCGAGGAAGACCTCGACCTCCAGCCGTTCCAGCATCCAGCCCCACCCCTCGATCGTTGAACCCGGCTCAACGATCGTACGTCCATCGCGCATTGATCACCCGTCCGGACGGCGGGATCGTTGAACACGTCACCGACCGAGCGGGAACCCCGCCCCTTGACCGAAAGGACCGACCATGCGCGTCGTGGCCTTCGACCACCTCGTCCTCAACGTCGCCGACGTCGAACGCTCGCTGGCCTTCTACTCCGGCCTGCTCGGCCTGGAGCCCGTCCGCGTCGACGAGTGGCGGGCCGGCAAGGTGTCCTTCCCGTCCGTCCGCGTCACGCCCGACACCATCATCGACCTGGTGCACGGGCCCCGGCAGGAGTCCAACGTCGACCACATCTGCCTCACCGTCGAGCCCCTCGACTGGCAGGAGGTCATCGACGCGGGCACCTTCACCGTCCTCGAAGGCCCCGTCCCCCGCTACGGCGCCCGCGGCACCGCGACCTCCGTCTACGTCCGCGACCCGGACGGCAACACGGTCGAACTCCGCTGGTACCCCCAGGACGCCGCCGACTGAACAGGCCCCCGCCCCGGCCCCACGGGGGTGGGCCGGGGCGGCACCCCTCGACCACCCGCGCGCTCGGTCAGTTCCGGCCGGCGAGGTGCTCGACCAGCCGGTCGAAGCTGGAGTTCAGCCCCGCCTCGGCCTCCGGGCCGCGGAACATCTCCGGCACCCCGGTCTGGTGCAGCACCACCCGGGTGCGGCCCTCACCGAGCTCGGTGAACGTGAGGGTGGACCGCATGCCCGAGCCCTCCTCCACCATCGTGAAGGACTCGCCGGCCCGGATCTCGGCGATCTCGGCCTTCAGCGGGTACCGCTCGCCGGTCGCGTCGACCACCATGGTGCTGTCGTAGCGCCCGCCCTCCTTCGCCTCGATGGTCACGGTCTCCAGCGGCACGTGGGTGCCGACCGGGCCCCAGAAGCGGACGAACTGCTCCGGCTCGAAGTACGCCTCGAACGCGGCGGCCGAGGCGCCCGGCAGCTCACGGGTGATGGTCAGCTCGCCCAGGTTCTCGGTCATCTCGGTGTCTCCTCCGTGGTCGCGTGATCGCTTGCACAGGGGTAGACCACGGTCACCCCGAAAACTCATCGCTCCCCGCGAAAATTCTTCGACCGACTTCCCCACCACCGACGACCGCGCCGCCGCGAGCCGAACAGCCCTCAAGGGCAGATCAACTGAACGGTCGGGAAGTAGGTGCGGTAGCGCGTGGCATCCCGGGTGAGCAGGCGGTAACCCCGGACATCCGCATGCGCGCCTATGTAGAAGTCCGGAAGCGGAGCGGTTTTCTGACTGCCACATTTGCGGTACTGCAGGAAGGCCTTGCCGGCCAGGAAC
This sequence comes from Kitasatospora sp. NPDC101235, assembly GCF_044767505.1. Taxonomy (NCBI): domain Bacteria; kingdom Bacillati; phylum Actinomycetota; class Actinomycetes; order Kitasatosporales; family Streptomycetaceae; genus Kitasatospora; species Kitasatospora sp. NPDC101235. The sequence continues at coordinate 168,929 of NZ_JBIWNZ010000018.1, read as the reverse complement.
CCGGCCTCGTACGGAAGCGGCTCTCGAGTGAAGGCCTCAGTGGGGAGAACCGCGTCAAGTTCCTCGATCGCCGCATAGGCCACCGAGACCTCGGCGTAGACGATCGGGCTGATCACCACCTGTCCCTCGTCCTGAGCTTTGGCGAGCTCGACTTCGGACCAGTCGGCCCAGGTGGGGTCATCCGTCATGAGGTCCGGCAGCACGCAGGAGTCGACCAGGGTCACCGGCTGAGTCCGCTCCTGTTCCACAAGCCTCAGCCGGCTACTCGCCACGCAGCAACTCCATGATCTCGTCGGTCGACATGCCGCCCGCAGCGGTTCCCCTCATCCGCCGCGCCAGTCGCTGTCCTCCGGTGCCCGCCCCGACCCGGCGCACTATCCGCAGGACGCCCTCCTCCTCGATCACATCCACCTCGTCCCCGGGACGGAGACCGCACTTCTGCCGAAGTTCTGCAGGGATCGTGACCTGACCTTTGCTGCTGAGTCGCATCTCGTTGCTCCTGGCATCCCGTATTACCCCTACTACGTAGTACTACGCGCCACGACGACGCGCCGCCCCGAGAAGCGACGGCTCCAGGGGCGGTGTTCAGGGCGGTCCGGGCTCCGACGGTACTCGGGCCATCACTGCCGACGATCAGTCTGACGCACCGTCACATTACAGTGGCGATTTTACGTGGTGATCGAACGATTCGCCTGAGAAGATCTTCACATCGCAGCTGCTGGGCCCGCACCGAAGAGGCGGACCGACCTCAGCAAACGTCTGCATTTGGTTCTTCTTGGGGGGAGATCACCCATGTTCGCGCACTCGTCCACCCGTCGTTCCGGCCTGCTCGCCGCCGCCACGCTGGTGGTCGCCACCGGCACCGCCGCGCTCGCCCCGGCAACCGCCTTCGCCGGCACTCCCGCACCGACCGACGCCAAGCCCCTGGTAGCCACCCTGGAGCCGACCGAGGGACAGGCCCCGCTGACCCGCGGCGGCAACGGCGCGGCCCTGACGATGACCGTCACCAACAACTCCGACCAGGACCAGCCGTTCCACCCTGCGGTGACCGTCAAGCCGGTGGGCTCCACCCCGAGCGGATGGGCCTGGATCGACTTCAACGCCAAGGCGATCTCCGCGCCGGCCACCTACGGCCTGGCGAGTTGGAGCGACAACAGCACCTTCTCCGGCTACGTCGTGCCCGAGTACAGCATGTCCTACGTGCCCTTCACGGTGCCGGCCCACACGACCTACAGCTGGGCGGTCTCCTTCAAGCTGAAGGCCGCCCTCCCGGCGGACGACACCGCCGTCGAGGTCGGGCTGGTGAACGACCTGAACGACAGCACCAACAGCGCCCCGGTGACCCTGCCGGTCGCCTCCCCCACCGGCGCCCTCGTCCAGGACTTCAGCAACTACTCGGGCACCGTCTCGTACAAGCAGCCGTTCGAGACCGATCTCAACCTGACCAACAACGGCGCGGCCATCGACTCGACGATCAACCCGACGCTCCGCTTCGGCAACGGTTCCCGCCCGATCCCGGCCACCCTCAAGCTGGACGTGCTGCAGGACGACCAGTGGGTCACGGTCCCCGGCTCGGACAACGTCTGGAAGCTGCCGCCGGTGGTCGGCGGTCTCGGCCAGGGGGCGAGCCACCACTACAAGGTGCGGCTGTCGCTCACCGACTTCACCGGGGCGTGGTTCTCCGACTGGCTCAGCCTCGCTCCGGACACCGACCAGGGCCCGGTCGACATCAGCGTGAAGCCGTTGGTGAGGGTGGACGGCACCCCCGCCCCGTTCACCCCCACCGCCTAGCCCGTTCCGACCACGCCGGCCACCGCCGAAACCAGCGTGGTGGTGGCCGGGGCGACGTGCGGCACCTGCCCATGACGATCGTTTTCGGCGCCGGGCAGACAGCCTGAGCACAGTGCCGGGAAGCACCTCCGCTTCCCGGCACTGCTGTCGGTCGGCATGGGCCGCGAGCCCGACTTCACTCCCGGCCCGTGCCGACGATGGAACCCGATCAATCGGCCAGCGGAAGGTAGACCCGGTTGCTCTGGGCCGCGAACTCCGCCGACTTCTCGGCCATGCCGGCCAGGACCTCGGCATCGAAGTCGGTGGTGACGGCGGTGGAGCCTTCGCCGTGCTCGTCGCGGATCTTCTGGGAGATCTTCATCGAGCAGAAGGCCAACAAAGGCACCACGAAGATGAGTTGCGCCAGTCAGGAGCGGACCGAGGCGAAGACCTCGACCTCGCACTTCGCCGCACCACTGCGTTTGATCCTCGCGTCGCTGGTGACCAGCGGTACGCCCAAGGCCTCCGCCAGGACGACATACTGGGAGTCGTAGGCGCTGAGGTTGGCGTGCAGCTTCTTCACCCGGTCCCAGAAGGGCAGCGTCTCCCGTTTGGCGATGGGAAGCATCCGGTATGCGGCGACCGCCCTCTCCACTTCCTTCTCGGTCAGTTTGCCGCCACGCCGCATGCCGAGAAGGGCCGACTGGATCTCGTAGTCAAGGAGAGTGGGAGCGTAGACGTCCCCAGCCTCGGCTACGCGGTTGCGGATGAGCTCCCCGTCGGAACCGTGGGCCGTGAGAACCAGGACGAGGGCAGAGCAGTCAATGACGATCAACGCCCGGCTCGCCCTTCATCGATGGCAGCGAGAACGTCGGCGGCGCTGACGTTGGCAGTGGCTTCCCGGTTCAGCCTTTCCATCATCTCCGCCATCGTGGGCCTGGAGGCCTCCCTGGCGATCAGGTCCTGCATGAACGCCTGCAGCGACTTGCCGGCCTGAGCTGCGCGGACCTTCAAGGTCTGGATCTGGTCGTCCGGGACGTCCCGGATCGTGAGGGCAGTCATGTCTGCATTCTAGCTCCACTATCTGCAAAATGCAGATAGTGGAGCATGTTCGGAGCGGGAACGACGAAGCGCCGCCCCGAGAAGCAAGAGCTCTCGGGGCGGCGCTCAGGTGTCAGGCTCCTGCGTCAGTCGGCGAGCGGGAGGTAGACCCGGTTGCCCTGAGCCGCGAACTCCTCGGACTTGGCCTGCATGCCGGCCAGCGCCTCGGCGTGGAACTCGGTGTTGACGGCGCTGGAACCGTCGCCGTGCTCGTCCCGAATCTTTTGACTGATCTTCATCGAGCAGAACTTCGGGCCGCACATCGAGCAGAAGTGCGCGGTCTTGGCGGGCTCGGCGGGGAGGGTCTCGTCGTGGAAGTCGCGGGCGGTCTCCGGGTCGAGGGCCAGGTTGAACTGGTCCTCCCAGCGGAACTCGAAGCGGGCGTCGGAGAGGGCGTCGTCCCAGGCCTGGGCACCGGGGTGGCCCTTGGCCAGGTCGGCGGCGTGGGCGGCGATCTTGTAGGTGATCACGCCGGTCTTGACGTCGTCCCGGTTGGGCAGGCCCAGGTGCTCCTTGGGGGTCACGTAGCAGAGCATCGCGGTGCCCCACCAGGCGATCATCGCGGCGCCGATGCCCGAGGTGATGTGGTCGTAGCCGGGGGCGACGTCCGTGGTCAGCGGGCCGAGGGTGTAGAACGGCGCCTCGTCGCAGATCTCCTTCTGGAGATCCATGTTCTCCCTGATCTTGTTCATCGGGACGTGGCCCGGGCCCTCGATCATCACCTGGACGTCGCGCTCGCGGGCGATCCGGCCGAGCTCGCCGAGGGTCTTCAGCTCGGCGAACTGCGCCTCGTCGTTGGCGTCCGCGATCGAGCCCGGGCGCAGGCCGTCACCGAGCGAGAAGGTGACGTCGTAGGAGGCGAGGATGTCGCAGAGCTCCTCGAAGTTGGTGTAGAGGAAGTTCTCCTGGTGGTGGGCCAGGCACCAGGCCGCCATGATCGAGCCGCCGCGCGAGACGATGCCGGTCTTGCGGCGGGCGGTGAGCGGGACGTAGCGCAGCAGCACGCCGGCGTGGACGGTCATGTAGTCGACGCCCTGCTCGCACTGCTCGATGATCGTGTCCCGGTAGACCTCCCAGCTCAGCTCCTCGGCCTTGCCGTCCACCTTCTCCAGCGCCTGGTAGAGCGGCACGGTGCCGATCGGCACCGGGGAGTTGCGCAGGATCCACTCGCGGGTGGTGTGGATGTTGCGGCCGGTGGAGAGGTCCATGACGGTGTCGGCGCCCCAGCGGGTGGCCCAGGTCATCTTCTCCACCTCCTCCTCGATCGAGGAGGTGACGGCCGAGTTGCCGATGTTGGCGTTGATCTTCACCAGGAAGTTGGTGCCGATGACGGCCGGCTCCACCTCCGGGTGGTTCACGTTGACCGGGATGACGGCCCGGCCGCGGGCCACCTCGGCGCGCACGAACTCGGGTGCGAGGCCCTCGCGCAGCGCCACGAACTCCATCTCCGGCGTCACCACGCCCCGCTTGGCGTAGGCGAGTTGGGTGACGGCGCCACCGGCGCGGCCGCGCAGCGGGCGACGCGGGCGGCCGGGGAAGACGGCGTCCAGGTTGCGCAGGTCCCCGCCGCGCGGCGAGGTGTGCTTGATCCCGTCGTCCTCGGGACGCGGCTCGCGGCCGTCGTACTCCTCGACGTCGCCGCGCTGGCGGATCCAGGCGTCCCGCAGCGCGGGCAGGCCACGTCGCACGTCGGGCTCGTAGGACGGGTCGGTGTACGGGCCGGAGGTGTCGTACAGCGGGACGGACCTGCCGTTGGTGAGCTGCACCTCGCGGTACGGAACGCGCAGGTCGGGGCGCGATCCCTCGCGGTGGGCCTTGCGCCAGGCCGGGGTCGGGTAGCCGGTGCGCTCGCTGCTGGGGGCGCCCTGGGCAGACTGCGGCTGTGCTTCGAACGTGGTCATCTGACCTCTACTCCCTACGCCGGCATTACCCGGTCAGGTTCCTGCGGTCGACGCAGCCGTCGGTCCGTCCGTCGACGTCCCGGTCAGCGTCCTCTCAGCCCGGTGCTCCGAGCTCCCGCGTCGCAGGCGGTGTTGCCTGCACACGACGCCCAACACCGTAGCGAGCGGATCGCCGCAGGTCCAGAGCACGTCACGGCCCGCCCGGCCGGCCGGCACCCCGCGGGGAACGCCCGAGGCCCGGCTCCCCCCTCGCGGGGGACCGGGCCTCAGGGCGGCGTTACGGGGTGTCCGGTCAGCTCTTGGCGGCCTTCTTCACCAGGACCACCACGGCGGCCGCGATGCCGACCACCACCAGCAGCTTGATCACGATCGAGAGCAGTGCGCCGACAACGCCGAACACGAACGCGACGATGTTCCAGGCCAGCACCAGGACCAGCACCGGGATGACGATGTTGCGCACCCAGGAGGGCAGCGACTTCCAGAGCTCAGCCATGTCGGTTCCTCTTCTCCCCTCGGGTCGGCCGCCGTCCGGTGCCGCATCCCGCTTGCTTTCGGTACTTCGATCGTACGGTGACGTGAGTGCCGGAACGAGGCCCAACGGCCCGGAGAGAACCCCGAGATCACCCCGACTCCGACCCCCCGTGTGACCCCCGAGAAGCCGACGCCGCCGCCGACCCGGCCGGCTCCTGCGCCACGGGCCGACCCGCCACCGCCCGCCCGTCGTCCGGGCCCTGCCGGGGGACGGGCAGGCGCGCCCGCACGGCTCAGACCGGCCAGCGCTCACCGCGCCAGGCGGCGTCCCAGAACATCCACTCGTAGCGCGAGGTGGTCACGAAGTGTTCGACCACCTTGCGGCGTTCGGCCGCGGACAGCTCCTCGCCGAGCCGGTCGGTGAGCGCCAGCACCCGGCGGACCACCGACTGGAAGGCCTCGTCGCCGTAGGTGGCGATCCACTTGGCGTACAGCGGGTCGGGCGAGCCCTGGGCGAGCAGCGCCTCGCCGACCCGCGCGTAGATCCAGTAGCAGGGCAGCACCGCGCCGACCGCCTCGGCGAAGGAGCCGCCGTAGACGGTGGCCAGCAGGTAGCTGGTGTAGGCCCGGGTGGTGGGCAGCACCGGCTCGGCGGCGGCCTCCTCGGCGCTGCCGCCGAAGGCGGTCAGGAACTCGGCGTGCATGCCCTGCTCGGCGGCCAGCGCGCCGACCGCGTCGTCGGCGAAGGCCCGGACGTCCTCCTCGCCGGGTGCCTTGGCCGCGCAGACGGCGAGCGCGCGGGCGTAGTCGCGCAGGTAGTGCGAGTCCTGGACGACGAAGTGGCGGAAGGCCTCGCGCGGCAGGGTGCCGTCGGTAAGCCCGGCCAGGAAGGGGTGGGCGAGGATCTCGGCGTACACCGGCTCGATGGCCGCCCAGAGTTCTTCGGTCAGCGTCTTGGTGCTCATGACGCCGACCCTATGACGCCGACCCCGACCGCCGGGGTGCTCAGTCCTCCGGAGGGGAAAACACCACCAGCACCCGCAGCTCCTCGGTGATGTGGTGGAACCGGTGCGGGGTGCCGGCCGGCACGTACACCACGGTGCCCCGCCCGACCGTCGCGGTCTCGGCGCCGACGGTCAGCTCGGCCCGGCCGCTGATCACCTGGTAGATCTCGTCCTGGTCGTGCGCGGTCTGGGCGTCGGTGTCGCCGGGGGCGAGCGCGTACAGCCCGGCGGACATCCGCGGTTCGCGCAGGAACCGCAGGTACGCACCGTCGTTGGCCGCCCGTTCGGCGTCCAGTTCGTCCAGCCGGAAGAGCTTCACCGCGCCGTGCTCCCTCGTCCTCGGGCCCGTCCGTCCGCCTCCGCGCCCTGGCGCATTCAACACCACCCCGCCGCATGGTGGTTCCGCCGGGACCGGGGTTGCTGCCAGGCTTGGGCCGCATGAAGGGTTTCGTCATCAAGACACTGATCAACGCGGCGGCCATCTGGGTCGCCGCCTGGATCGTCAGCGGCATCCAACTGGCTCAGGGCACGGCGGACTGGCAGCACAAGGCGCTGACGGTGCTCGGCGTCGCCGTCGTCTTCGGCGTGGTGAACTGGCTGATCAAGCCGGTGGTCAAGCTGTTCTCGTTCCCGCTGTTCATTCTCACGCTGGGTCTGATCACCTTCGTGATCAACGCCCTGATGCTCCTGCTCACCTCCTGGGCCTCCGGGAAGCTGAACCTGGACTTCCACGTGGTCAACTTCGGTGCCGCACTGGTCGGTTCACTGATCATCAGCCTGGTCTCGTGGGGCCTGCACCTGGCCCTGGACGACGACTGACCGGTGTCGTGCGGACAGCCGAAAGGGGCCCGCACCCGGGTGTTCCACCGGGTGCGGGCCCCTTCGCCGTGCCTGTGCGGGCTGCCGCCGCCGGAGCGCTCACCCCGCGTTCTCACGCCCCTTGAGCAGGTCCGCGAGCTGGGCGTCGATGTCCCGCCCGGTGAGCTCCTGCCCCATCGGCACCAGCCGGTCGGTGCGCGCCAGGAACGCGATCAGCGGCGCCGACGAGGCGCGCAGCAGGGCGTCGCCGTCGGGGGAGCGCAGCACGATGCAGATCTCCGAGGGCTCCTCACCGACCGGGCGGATGTGCACGTCGCCCTCGCCCGCCGGTCCGCTGATTCCGTCGAGCAGCAGCTCCCGCGCGAAGTACCAGGTGACCGGGGCGTCGCCGGGCAGGTGGAAGGTGAGCCGGACGGCGTACGGGTCGTCGGCCTCGTACACCAGGTCCACCAGGAGGCGGAAGGAGAGCTCGTGCGAGACCACGAGGTTCATCACCAGGTGACCCTGGACTGTGCTGTGCTGCATGCGCCAGTACCTCTCGTTCTGCCCGCGCCGTCGGTTCGCTTGGTCCGATGGCGGCCGGACATGGTTTCGACGGTTTTTGTGACGGTTTATGCAACCAATCCACGTTCGATCATCATCGTCCACGTTTGGTGATGTAGTGGACAAGGTGTGCTTTTTCAAATGGTGAACAAACCGGAGCAGGTCTGGACCAAGTGGTGTCAGGGGATGAACGAGGGGCTCATCGCCCCGACCCCGCGCCGCAGTTGGCGGGCGGCGGAGGCCAACCGGTCGGCCTGTTCGACCGGAAGCGACAGGGCCATGGTGGCGACCACCGGGCCGATGGTGATCGGGACGGCCGCGCAGACCGTGCCGAGCACGTACTCCTGCCGCTCCAGCACGGGCATGGTCGGCCGCAGCACGGCGAGCCGGCGCAGCACGGCGCTCTCGCCGGTGAGGGTGGACGGGGTGAGCCCGGCCGGCGGATGGCGGGCGAGGTGGTCGCGGCGCGCCTCCTCGGGCAGCTGGCCGAGCAGGCACTGGCCGATGGCGTGCGCGTGGGCGGTGGCCCGGAAGTCCGCCCAGGGCTCGACGGCGGGGCGGTCCGGGTCCTCGACCACGTCCACCACGTGGACCTCGCCGTCCCGGTACAGCGCGAAGTAGACGGCGGCGCCGAGTTCGTCCCGTAACGACTGCATCCGCGTCCGCAGGTCGTGGTCGCAGGACCGGGCTATCCCGTCGAGCGCCTCCCCGGGGAAGAAGCGCCCCTCGGAGCGCCGCAGGTAGCCCTCGTGGGCCAGGGTGCGCAGCAGGTGGTAGGCGGTGCCGAGGGGCAGTTCGGCGGCCCGGGCCAGCTGTTTGGCGGTCGCGCCGCACCGGAAGCCCCCGACTGCCTCCAGCAGCCGCAGCGCCCGCTGGACGGAGCCGATCAGGGTGGGCCTGCGGTCCACCGCCGGCCGCCGCGGCGCGGCCGTCCGGGACTCCCGCGCGATCTCGACCGGCCGCGTTCTCTCGAACGGCTGTGCGATCCGATCCATGCCACCCAACCCCCAGCCCGAGTCCCTCGTACAGGTCCGTGCCCAGAACGGGCGTGCGGAGCGAAACCTCCGATTTGCCCAATAGCTGCTCATTGCAGCACAACGGGCCCCCGAACGGATGCACCCGACCGGGTCGGCGTTTCGACCCGTTCCCGGTGCGTTTCGACCCGTTCCCCGGGTTTCGCCCCCTCCCCGGTGCGGGAGACTCCCGCACAACGCGCCAGTCCCGGAGGTGGCCATGGGCCCCGAGAACCGCATCCCGCCACCGCGCCCGGTCGTGAAGCGCACCGCGCGGGCGATCCTGCTGGACCTGGACCCGGACGATCCGTACGGCCCGGCCTCGATCGTGCTGATCCGGCGGGTCCGGCCGGGCGCGCCGCACCCGTACTGGATCACCCCCGGCGGCGGGGTCGAGCGCGAGGACCGGACGGTGGTCGAGGCGCTGCACCGCGAGGTCGACGAGGAGCTCGGCGGCAAGATCGTGGACGTGGTGCCGGCCTTCGTCGACACCATCAGCCACGCCCTCCCCCATCCTCCGGCCGGGGGGACCCCGGTCGACGGCGGCACCCTGCCGCACCCGCACGGGGTCAAGGTGCAGCACTTCTTCGTCTGCCGGCTCGCCTCGATGGACCTCAGCCGGCGGCACGGGCCCGAGGTGACCGACCCCAACGGCGAGTACGAGGTGGTCCGGCTTCCGTTCACCCGCGAGGGCGTCACCTCCGTCAACGTGGTCCCGCCCCGGCTGCGGGCATACCTGGCGGCCAACATCGAGGGCATCCGCGCGCTCCTCGCCCCCGACCTCGGGTGATCACCAGGCGGCCGGGTCGCCGACCGGGTCGTGCCGGATCCGCTCGGCCGGCACCCCGGTGCGCAGCAGCACCCCGACGCCCTGGCGCACCATCGCGGGCGGCCCGCTGAGCACCGCCTCGCGGCCGGTCCACGGGCCGAACCGGCCCACCACCTCGGGCAGTTCGCCGGTCAGCAGGCCGCCGGCCGAACCACCCCCGGGCAGCGGACCACCGGCCGGCCCGCTGCCGGACAGCACCGGACTGACCGTCAGCCAGGGGTGGTGCGCGGCCAGTTCGCGCAGCCCGTCCAGCTCGTACAGATCCTCGGCCCGGCGGGCCCCGTAGAACACCTCGACCCGGCGGCCGGGCGTGCCGTGCTCGACGGCCTCCTCGACCAGGGCGCGGATCGGTGCGATGCCGGTGCCGCCGCCGAGGCAGAGCAGGTCCGGGCCGGCCGCGTGGTCGACGGTCATCGAGCCGGCCGCCGGACCGAGCCGCAGCACGTCCCCGGGCGCGGCGCGGTGGACCAGCGCGTTGCTCACCCAGCCCGCCTGGACGGCCTTGACGTGGAAGGTCAGCAGCCCGTCCGGGCGGGGCGCGGCGGCGAAGGAGTAGTGCCGCCAGACCCGCGGCCACCAGGGCGTCTCCAGAGCCGCGTACTGCCCGGCCCGGAACGGGTAGGCCTGGTCCGGCCGGACGGTGATCGCCGCGACGTCCCGGGTGCGGCGCTCGTGCCGGACGATCTCGCCCTGCCACCAGGGCGGCGAGGTGCGGGCGTCCTCCTCGGCGGCCTCGATCATGGCCGAGGAGATCATCCGGTAGGCGCGGCGCCAGGCCTGCTCGGCCTCGGCGCCCCAGCCGCCGCCCGCGTACCGGGCCAGCGTCTGCACCAGGCACTCCTCCACCGCGACGTAGTGGCCGGTCAGCGTGCCGTACCGGCGGTGGCTGCGGCCGAGTCCGGCCAGCGTGGCGCGCAGGGCCACCGGCTGGTCGATCTCGCGCACGACGGCCAGCAGGGTGCGGAACAGCCGGTCGCGGTGGACGTCCATGGCGGCGGGGAAGAACGAGCGGAGCTCGGGGTGGCGCAGGAAGAGCAGCGCGTAGAAGTGCGCGGTGGCCCGGTCGGCGACCGGCTCGACGGCGGCGAGGCCGGCCCGGACCAGCTCGACGTCCCGGGTGGTGAGCGGCTGGTCCCCGGCGGCCCGGTCGGGCCCGGCGGCCGGCAGCGCGGCGGCGGGGGGCGCGGCCGGAAGCCGTCCGGCGGGGGTCCGCACACCCCAGGCCTCGCTCCACCGGTCGCCCGGGCCGGCCCGGTTGAGGCCGGGCACGTCGACGAACAGCGGGCGGAACGCGGTGGCGGGGGCGGGCGCGGGCACGGGGGCAGGAACGGGCACGGGGACGGCCGGCGGCTGCACCGGCCGGGCCGGGATCACCGGCCGGACGGGCTCCAGCAGCGACACCGGCGGCAGCACCGCTGTCGGCGCGTCCGCCGGAGCTGCCGACGCCGGCGACACCGGCGGCCGGTCCGGCGGGTCCAGGGGCATCGGCGGCCGGACGGTCAGCTCCCGCGACCGGCGCCCTCCGGGCGCGGCCGCCGGCAGGCCCGGGACGGAGGTGACCCCCGCCGAGCCGTGCCCGGTGCGGACCAGGACCGTTCCGCGGGACCTCACCGCTACGTTTCGAGTACCCAAGAGAATCGTTTCGCCTCCGGCCGCCCTGCGCCACCACCCGGCTTGTCCCTGCTGGCGCCAAGGCAGCGTGGCACGCCCGGACCGCTCGTCCGGCGAATCGCGCGAAGCCCGGACATCCGGGCCCGGAACGCGCTACTCTCCCCGGCCCACGGTCGCCCTGGGCGCCCCTCCGCGCACCCAGGGCAATCGCGGCCCCGCCCGACGGCCGGGCTCAGAGCTGCCGCAGCAGCATCCCCGGCTGCTCCACGCAGTCCGCGACGAACCGCAGGAAGCCGCCCGCCGTCCCGCCGTCGCAGACCCGGTGGTCGAAGGTGAACGACAGCTGCGTCACCTCGCGCACCGCCAACTCCCCCTGGTGGACCCAGGGTTTGGCGACGATCCGGCCGACCCCGAGCATCGCCGCCTCCGGGTGGTTGAGGATCGGGGTGGAGCCGTCCACGCCGAACACCCCGTAGTTGTTCAACGTGAAGGTGCCACCGGTCAGTTCGGCCGGGGTGAGTCCGCCGCTGCGCGCCGCCTCGGTCAACCGGCCAAGCTCCTCGCCCAGTTGCTCGGTGCTGTGGTTCTGCGCGTCCCGCACCACCGGGACGACCAGCCCGCGCTCGCCCTGGGCGGCGAAGCCCAGGTGCACCGCCGAGTGCCGGATGATGCCCGAACCGTCCTCGGTCACCGAGGAGTTGAGCTCCGGGAAGCGCGTCAGCGCCACCGTGCAGATCCGCGCCAGCAGCGCCAGCACGCTCACCTTCGGCCCGGGCGTGGCATTCAACTGCCGCCGCAGCGCCATGAGTTCGGTGGCGTCCGCGTCCACCCAGCAGGTCGCCGCCGGGATCTCCCGGTGGCTGCGGCCGAGCTTCTCGGCCACCGCCTTGCGCAGCCCGCGCAACGGGACGACACCCTCCTGCGCGGCGGGCCCGGCGACCGCCGGAGCGGCCACCTTGGCCGCGACCGCCCGTTCGACGTCCGCACGCATGATCAGCCCGTCCGGCCCGCTCCCGGTGAGCGCGGCCAGGTCGACCCCCTGCTCCCGGGCCAGCCGCCGCACCAGCGGCGAGATCACCGGCACCACCGCCGGCCCGGCCGGCACGGCCGCAGCCGGCGCGGGAGCCACCACGGCCACGGCCGAGGCCGGTGCCCCGACCCGGCGCCGCCGCCCGCCCCGGCCCGGCTCGGCGACCCCGAACCCGACCAGCGGCCGCTCCACCTCGGCAGCGGCAACGGCCGGCTCGACCGGAGCCTCCGGAGTGCTCCCCTCCGCCGGCGCCACCGCGACCGTCACCAGCGGTGCGCCCACGGCGATCTCCTCGCCCTCCTCGCCGTACCGCGCGGTGACCACCCCGCCGTACGGGCAGGGCACCTCCACCACGGCCTTGGCGGTCTCCACCTCCACCACCGGCTGGTCGACCGCGATCACCTCGCCGACCTCGACCATCCAGCGCACCACCTCCGCCCCGGTGAGCCCCTCACCGAGGTCGGGCAGCCGGAACTCCCGCACGACGGGCATCATCCTCGGTCCTCCCACTGCAGCCGGGCGACCGCGTCCAGGATCCGGTCCACCCCGGGCAGGTGGTGGTGCTCCAGCATCGGCGGCGGGTACGGGACGTCGAAGCCGGTGACCCGCAGCACGGGCGCGGCCAGGTGGTGGAAGCAGCGCTCGGTCACCCGGGCGGCGATCTCCGCGCCGGTGCCGCCGAAGCCGCTCGCCTCGTGCACCACCACGGCCCGGCCGAGCGAGCGCACCACCCGGCAGACCGTCTCGTCGTCGAACGGCACCAGGGTGCGCAGGTCCAGCACCGCGAGGTCCCAGCCCTCGGCCTGCGCCGCCTCGGCCGCCTCCAGGCAGACCGGCAGCGAGGGGCCGTAGGTGATCAGCACGGCGGAGGTGCCGGTGCGCCGCAGCACCGCCCGGCCGATCGGCTCGACCGGCGCCGCCGGGTCGAAGTCGGCCTTGCCCCAGTAGAGCCGCTTGGGCTCCAGGAAGACCACCGGGTCGTCGGAGGCGATCGAGGCGCGCAGCAGCCCGTACGCGTCGGCCACCGTCCCCGGCGTGACCACGTGCAGGCCGGGGGTGCTGGTGTAGTACGCCTCGGAGGCGTCGCTGTGGTGCTCGACGCCGCCGATGCCGCCGCCGTACGGGATGCGGACGGTGATCGGCAGCGGGAGCCTGCCCGCCGTGCGGTTGCGCATCTTGGCGACGTGCGAGAACAGCTGCTCCAGCGCCGGGTAGGCGAAGGCGTCGAACTGCATCTCGACCACCGGGCGCAGCCCGTACATCGCCATGCCGATCGCGGTGCCGAGGATGCCCGCCTCGGCCAGCGGGGTGTCCAGGCAGCGTTCCGGGCCGAACTCGGCGGTGAGCCCGTCGGTGATCCGGAAGACGCCGCCGAGCGCGCCGACGTCCTCGCCGAGCACGTGCACCGCCGGGTCCTCGCGCATGGCGTCCCGCAGCGCGGAGTTGAGCGCCTGCGCCATGCTTGCGGTACGGGCACCGGAGGTGTTCCGTACCGCCGCTGCGCCGAGGGCGGGGGCGGGCGACGGGTGGGAAGCCGTGCTCATCGGTCGGCCACCTCCGCCTCCGCGGCCAGCTCGGCGGCCAACTGTTCTGCCTGCTCCCTCAGTTGAGGGGTGGGTTCGGCGAAGACGTGGGCGAACAGCGACATCGGGTCCAGGGCCGGGTCGGCGTGGAACTCGGCCCGCATCCGGGCCGCCAGTGCCTCCGCCTCGTCCGCCGCCTCCCGCACCAGCCGGTCGTCCAGCAGGCCGAGCCCGCGCAGCGCCCGCTCCATCAGCTGGATCGGGTCGTGCTCGCGCCAGGCGGCCACCTCGGACTCGGTGCGGTAGCGGGTGGCGTCGTCGGCGTTGGTGTGGGCGTCGATCCGGTAGGTCAGCGCCTCGACCAGGGTCGGGCCCCCGCCGGCCCGGGCCCGCTCGACCGCCTCGGTCAGCACCGAGTGCACGGCGGGCGCGTCGTTGCCGTCCACCAGCCGGCCCGGCATGCCGTAGCCGACGGCCTTGTGGGCCAGGCTCGGCGCGGCGGACTGCGCGCTGAGCGGGACGGAGATCGCGTAGCCGTTGTTCTGCACCAGGAAGACCACCGGGGCACCCAGCACGGCCGCGAAGTTCAGCGCCTCGTGGAAGTCGCCCTCGCTGGTGCCGCCGTCGCCGAGCATCGCCAGCGCGACCACCGGCTCGCCGCGCAGGCGGGCGGCGTGCGCCAGCCCGACGGCGTGCGGGGCCTGGGTGGCGAGCGGGGTGCAGAGCGGGGCGGTGCGGCTGGCCCGCGGGTCGTAGCCGGTGTGGGCGCTGCCGCGCAGCAGCGTCAGCGCCTCCAGCGGGTCGACGCCCCGGGAGACCACGGCGAGGGTGTCGCGGTAGCTGGGGAAGAGCCAGTCGCACTCGCCGAGCACCAGCGCGGCGGCGACCTGGCAGGCCTCCTGGCCGGTGGACGCCGGGTAGACGGCGAGCCTGCCCTGCTTGGTCAGGGTGGTGGCCTGCTGGTTGTACCGGCGGCCGACGACCAGCCGGCGGTAGAGCTCGCGCAGCAGGGCCGGGTCGTACTTCTCCAGCGCGGGGGTGCCGATCGCCCGGACGGGGGAGAGGTCCGGGAGGAGGGGTGCCGGATCGGCGCGCGGGGCGGTGGCCCCGGGCAGCCAGCCGGGCACAGGCGCGTGGTGTCTGTGGTCGAGAACGGTCATCTCGGGGCACCTCCAGGGGTGGCGGGGGCTCCCTACCGATTGTTCGGTCGTCTGTTCATCTTGACCAGAAGCGTGACAAGGTGGTGGACATTCGGCCCGTTCGGCGGTCGACTGGTGGCAGTACGTCCAATCGGGGAGGGTGGGGGGTCATGTCGGCTGAACAGATGTCCAGACTCGACCGGGTCGACCGGTCGATCCTGCGGCTGCTGCAGCAGGACGGTCGCGCCTCCATCCGCTCGGTGGCCGAGCGGGTGCACGTGTCCCGGGCCAACGCGTACGCCCGGATCTCCAGAATGGTCGAGGACGGCATCATCCGCGGCTTCACTGCCAGGGTGGACCACGAACGGGCGGGTCAGGCCGCGTCCGCGTACATCACCCTGAAAATCGTCCAGAACTCCTGGCGGACGGTGCGCGAGCAGCTGCTGGAACTGCCCGGGGTGGCGCACATCGCGCTGGTCGGCGGGGACTTCGACGTCCTGCTGCTGGTGCACACCGCCGACAACAAGACCCTGCGGGAGCTGGTGCTGGGCAGCATCCAGTCCATCCCCCAGGTGCTCGGCACCCGCACCATGCTGGTCTTCGAGGAGACCGACCAGGTGCCGCCCCTCTCGTGAGGGGACGGCTCAGCGCGCCCGCAGCCCGTCGAAGGCCAGGTGGACCACCGCGTCCGCGACCCCGTCGGCGGCCTTGAGCCCCGGCCGGTACCACTCCACGATCGAGTTGATCATCCCGAACAGGAGCCGGGTGGCCAGCCGCGGCTCCACGTCCGCGCGCAGCGCGCCGTCCGCGACCGCCGCCCGCAGCAGCCCGGCGACCTGGTGGTCGAAGTCCCGCCGGCGCTCCAGCGCCCACTGCTCGGTGGCCGTGTTGCCGCGCACCCGCAGCAGCAGCGTCACGTACGGCAGCTCCTCCAGCAGCACCTCGGTGGTGCGCCGCACCACGTGCTCCAGCCGCTCCACCGCCGGGCCCTCGACCGCGGCCGGCTCGGCCAGGATCGCGAACAGCCCGTCCAGCGCCCGCCCGACCGCCAGGCGCAGCAGCTCCTCCTTGCCGCGCACGTGGTGGTAGATGGAGGACTTGGAGATCCCGGCCGCCCGGGACAGGTCCTCCATGGAGGTGCCGTCGTAGCCACGCTCGTTGAAGACGTCGACGGTCACCGCGAGCAGTGACTCCACGGTGTAGGCGGTGCGCGTGGTGTGATCGGCCATCCTCCGAGTATCCCCGGCCGCCCCTGGCGGTACTCGATCGGGTCCGGCTGGTCCACACCAACCGAAGGAGGCAGGCCCTAGACTCTCCGGACGATCCGTCCACGTCCAGAGCACTGGGGTCCACGGCCGATGAACGCAATACGGGCAGTCGCCTCCGACGTGCCAGAGCAGCGCAGCGGGGATCCGGACGACGCCGCGCGCACCTGGCAGGAGCGCGCCCGCGCCCTGGTGGTCCGCTTCGGACCGGCCGTGTGGTGCTACGCGGTGCTGAAGCTGATCGGCTTCACCGTCTTCATGAAGCTGCTCTCCTTCGCCGGCGCGTACGCCACGAAGCCGGCCCGGTTCGGCGGCGGCGCCAATCCCTGGGACGTGGTGGCCAGCTGGGACGGCTGGTGGTACCAACAGGTGGCCCAGTTCGGGTACCACCCGGCGCTCGTCCCGATACCGAACGGGCCGGTCGGCTTCAACGTCGAGCAGAACTCGGCCGCGTTCTTCCCGCTCTACCCGGGCCTGATGCGGCTCACCTCGGACGCCACCGGCCTCGGCCTGTACGGCGCCGGGATGCTGGTCTCGGTGGTGGCCTCGCTGTTCGCCGCGGCCGGCATCTACGCCGTGGTGGAGAAGCTGACCGGCGACGCGCGCTCGGGCGTGATCGCGGCCGGGATCTGGGCGATCGCCCCGGGCTCGGGCGCCGAGTGGGCGGTCTACTCGGACTCCCTCTTCGTCGCCCTGGCCGCCTGGGCCTGCTACTGCGTGATGACCAAGCAGTGGGTCGCTGCCGGGGTGATCACCCTGGTCGCCGGGCTCAACCGGCCGACCTCGGCGGCCCTGATCGGCGCCGTGGGCCTGGCCGCGCTGGTCGAGCTGTACCGCCGGGAGAGCGGCGTCCTGCGCCCGCTGACCGCGATGCTGCTGGCCCCGCTCGGCCTGCTCGGCTACGTCGGCTGGGTGGGCTGGCGGACGGGCGAGTGGGGCGGCTACTTCCGACTCCAGCACGACGCCTGGCTGCACTACTTCGACTGGGGCCAGGGCACCTGGCACGCGATCCGCGGGGTGCTGCTGGGCCGCAGCGACTACCCCTTCGCCTTCCCGCTGCCGGACCTGTTCGCCACCCTGATCGTGCTCAGCCTGCCGATGCTGATCGTGCTGCTGATCCGGCTGCGCCCGCCGCTGGTGCTGACCGCCTACACGCTCGCCACGATCGTCTCGGTGCTCGGCAGCCTGGGCATCTTCGGCAACGTCTCGCGCTACCTGCTGCCCGCGTTCCCGCTGTTCATCGCGCTGGCGGTGGGGATGCGCAAGCTGAGCCTGCCGGTGCTGGCCACCGTCCTGGGCACCGGTGCGGTCGCCTCCGGCTGGTACGCCGGGTACGTGATATTCGAGCTCGGCGTGCCGTAGACCCCTGCTCGCCCGAGCCCACGGGGGCGCGTCCGCCACGGACGCGCCCCCGTTCGTTTCGGTGGATTCCCCGCCACGGCACCCTCTTGAGCCGACCGATCGTTCGGTTACCCTGTGACGTGTCCCGTCCTGCTTTTCGAGGCCCTCCGAGGAGCGCACAGATGTCCGCAGCGGTCACCCACCCCCTCGTCAGCGAGCTGGTCGAGCGCCACCAGGCCACCCTGGACGCCGCGCTCGCCGCCGCCGCCAAGCGCGACTACTGGTCGCCCTACCCCGAGTTCCCGAAGGCCTACGGCGAGAGCGGCCCGGCGGACGGCAAGGCCGCCTTCGACGCCCTGCTCGGCCGGCCCTTCACCCTCGACGGCCACCCCACCGACGGCGACCAGGTCGGCGGCGAGGCCTCCCCGTACGGCGTCGAGCTGGGCATCACCTACCCGCACGCCGGCCCGGACGCGCTGATCGCCGCACTCACCGCCGCCCGCCCCGGCTGGGCCGCCGCGACCCCGCTGGAGCGCGCCGCCGTCTGCCTGGAGATCCTCCACCGGATCAACGCCCGCTCCCACGAGTTCGCCCAGGCCGTCATGCACACCACCGGCCAGGCCTACGGCATGGCCTTCCAGGCCGGCGGCCCGCACGCCCAGGACCGCGGCCTGGAGGCGGTCACCTACGCCTACGCCGAGCAGACCCGGCTGCCGCAGCAGGCCGGCTGGACCAAGCCGCAGGGCAAGCGCGACCCGCTGGTGATGACCAAGGAGTTCACCGTCGTCCCGCGCGGCCTCGCGCTGCTGATCGGCTGCAACACCTTCCCCACCTGGAACGGCTACCCCGGGCTGTTCGCCTCGCTGGCCACCGGCAACCCGGTGCTGGTCAAGCCGCACCCGCGGGCCGTGCTGCCGCTCGCGCTGACCGTGCGGATCGCCCGCGAGGTGCTCGCCGAGGCCGGCTTCGACCCCAACCTGGTCTGCCTGGCCGCCGAGCACGAGGGCGGCACCGTCGCCCAGGCGCTCGCCGTCCGCCCGGAGATCAAGCTGATCGACTACACCGGCTCCACCGCCTTCGGCGACTGGCTGGAGGAGCACGCCAAGCAGGCGCAGGTGTACACCGAGAAGGCCGGCGTCAACGCGGTGGTGATCGACTCCACCGACGACTACAAGGGCATGCTGGGCAACCTGGCCTTCGCGCTCTCGCTCTACAGCGGCCAGATGTGCACCACCCCGCAGAACGTGCTGATCCCGCGCGGCGGCATCGCCACCGACCAGGGCGACAAGTCCTACGACCAGGTGGTCACCGACCTGGCCGGCGCCATCGAGGGCCTGCTCTCCGACGACGCCCGCGCCGCGGCGATCCTCGGTGCCGTGGTCAACCCCGGGGTGCTCCAGCGCTCGGCCGCCGCGGCCGGCGGCGAGTACGGCGAACTCGCCCTCGCCCCGCGCCCGGTGACCTCGCCGGACTTCCCCGGTGCGACCGTCCGCACCCCCGCGCTGGTCAGGCTGGACGCCGACAAGCCGGACGACCGCGCGGTCTTCCGCAACGAGTGCTTCGGCCCGGTCTCCTTCGTCGTCGCCGTCGAATCCACCGCCGCCGCCGTCGAGTTGCTGCGCACCACGGTCCGCGAGAAGGGCGCCATGACCGCCTCCGGCTACACCACCTCGCCCGAGGTGGAGGCGCTGCTGGTCGAGGCCGCGCTGGACTCCGGCGTCTCGCTCTCGCTCAACCTCACCGGCGGGGTCTACCCCAACCAGACCGCCGCCTTCTCGGACCTGCACGGCACCGGCGCCAACCCGGCCGCCAACTCCGCCTACTGCGACGGCGCGTTCGTCGCCAACCGGTTCCGCACGGTGGAGATCCGCCGGCACTCCTGAGCCCCGTACCGGCGGATCCGGGCCCCGGCGGTCACCCACCGCCGGGGCCCGGCGGTTCACGGCTCCGACCGCGCCCGCGATGATGGAGGCTGGGCGAACGCCGGGAACGGCGTCCGACCGCCCTCCGAGCAACGGGAGCTGACACATGGCCGTGAAGCCGACGACCGAAACCGACGTCCTGATCGTCGGCGCCGGACCGACCGGACTGCTGCTGGCCGGCGATCTCGCCGCCTCCGGAGTCGGCGTCACCGTGCTGGAGAAGCGGTCCGCCGAGTCCAACCTCACCCGGGCCTTCGGCGTGCACGCGCGCACCCTGGAGCTGCTGGACGCCCGGGGCCTGGCCGAGGAGCTGATCGCCACCGGCCGTCCGCTCACCGAACTGAGGTTGTTCGACCGCTTCGGCATCGACTTCGGCTCGCTGCCCACCCGCTTCCCGTTCGTCCTGATCACCCCGCAGTACAACGTCGAACGGCTGCTGCTGGATCGCGCGGAGAAGGCCGGCGCCACCGTGCTGCGCGGCGCCGAGGTCACCGGACTGCGCCAGGACGCCGAGGGCGTGACGCTGGAGACCCGGGACGGCCGCAGCCACCGCGCCGCGTACGCGGTCGCCACCGACGGCGTCCACTCCACCGTCCGCGACCTGCTGGGCATCCCGTTCCCCGGGGAGTCGGTGGTCGACTCGGTGGCGCTGGCCGACGTCCGGCTGGAGCGCGAGCCCGCCCAGGCGATCACCGCCGCCGCCAACCAGGCCGGCTTCGTCTTCATCGCCCCGTTCGGCGACGGCTGGTTCCGGATCATCGCCTGGGACCGCGAGGAACGGTACCCGGACGGCACCACCCCCTCGGCCGAGCAGCTCACCGCCCTCAGCCGGGCCGTCCTCGGCGAGGACTACGGCCTGCACGAGGTGCGCTGGAGCTCCACCTTCCACAGCGACGAGCGGCAGGCCCCCAACTACCGCTCCGGCCGGGTCTTCCTGGCCGGTGACGCCGCGCACTGCCACTCCCCGGCCGGCGGCCTGGGCATGAACACCGGCATGCAGGACGCCGCCAACCTGTCCTGGAAGCTCGCCGCCGCGCTCCGCGGCCGGGCCACCGACGCCCTGCTGGACACCTACCAGACCGAGCGGCACCCGGTCGGCAGGACGGTCCTGCGCACCTCGGGCGCGCTGATCCGGCTGGCGCTCGCCGAGTCCGCCCCCACCCGCGCCCTGCGCGGGGCGCTCACCGCGCTGGGCGGCCACCTCGACCCGGTCACCGAGCGCGGCGCCAGGCTGGTCTCCGGCATCGGCATCTCCTACCCCGCCCCCAGGGACGCCCACCCGCAGGTCGGCAAGCGCGTCCCGGATCTCCGGCTGACCGCCCTGAGCAAGCCCGTCGAGGGCGCCCCGGCCGCTCCCGAGCGGCTCTACGAGGCGCTGCGCGCCGGGAAGTTCGTCCTGGTCAGCAATGACGAGCTGGCCGCCGCCGAACCCTGGACCGACCGCATGGTCTGCGCCGCCCCCGCCGATCCGCACGGCAAGCTGCGCGACACCGTCCTGCTGATCCGCCCGGACGGCTACGTCGCCTGGGCCGCCGTCGATCCCGGCCAGGGCGAGCTCCGCACGGCCCTCACCGACTGGCTCGGCGCCCCGGCCTGACCGTCCTTCGGGCGGGTGCGCGACCCACCGCGCGCCCGCCCGTCCACCCGACCCGGCGCCCGGCCCGGCGCCCGGCCGTCGGTCAGCCCCGCGCCTTCACGTAGTGCCGCGCCGCCTTCGCCCGGTTCCCGCACACCGCCATCCGGCACCACCGCCGACGGCCGTTCTGCGAGGCGTCGAAGAAGTGCAGGATGCACGCCTCGTGCGCGCACTGCTTGACCCGCCGCGCCCCCTGACCGAGCAGCGCGAGGAAGCCGTCCACCGCCAGCCAGGGCGCCAGCCACTGCGGCCGGTCGGTCTCGATCCGGTCCTCGGCCCCGCCCGGCGCCGCCACCCGCCGGATCCGTCCGTGCGCCAGCACCTCGTCCAGTCCGTCCCGCGCAGCTGCGCCCAACTCGCCCTGCTCGCGGGCGTCCTGGGCGGCGAGCAGGATGGCCTCACGGGTCTGCCGGATCGCCGCCAGCCCCGCCTCGTCGGCCGCGCAGCGCTCGCTCAGCCCGGCGGAGGAGAGCCAGAGCGCGTACCCCTCGACGCCGGTGAGCAGGTCGTTGACGGGCTTTCCGGCCCAGCGCGTGTTGAGCAGGTCGAGTGCGAGCGGCTCGCCGATCAGCGGTCGCGGGTCCCTCGGGTCCGGCTGCACGTCAGTCATCGCCCTCCTCGGCTCGGCCCGATTCTACGTCCGCCCCTCCCAGCCCGAACCGGCGTGGACCGGCCCCCGGATCCCGGCCATTCACTGTATGGAACCGCCGAGTTTCCGACCCTCCACAGTTGACTGTTTTTTAGCAACGAATTGCCTGGCCATGAGCCACTTCGCACACGGGTTCTGTCATGTTCTAGCCAGCGTTCTCGACCTGAACGCCTGGCCCCTTGCCGGCCCCCACAGCCGGCCGGAGGAGGATCCGTTGCGCCCCCGCTCCCTTGCCCTCGCCGCGGCGATAGCCGTGCTGCCGCTGACCGCCGTCTCGCTCGGCGTCTCCACCGCGCAGGCCGCCACACCCAACGCCACCCCGCGCGTCGCCCTGCCGAACACCGTGAACCCCGCAGTGGCCCACTCGGAGAAGAAGGGTGACGTCCCGGCCGCGCAGCAGATCGCGGTGTCCGTCAGCCTGAAGCTGCGCAACACCGACGCCCTGGACCGCTTCCTCACCGCGGTCGCCACCCCGGGCACCCCGGAGTACGGCCACTACCTGACGCCGGAGCAGTTCACCGCGCAGTTCGGCCCGACCCAGGCCGCCGTCGACCAGGTCAGGACCTACCTGGCCCAGCAGGGCCTGACCGTCACCGACGTGAGCGCCAACCGCCAGGTGGTCAACGCCCACGGCACCGCCGCCCAGGTCTCCCAGGCCTTCGGCACGCACGAGAGCTCGTACCTCGACCCGCAGCTCCAGCGCGCCTTCTTCGCCAACGACGCCGCCGCATCGATCCCGTCCGACCTGGCCGCCGTGGTCCAGGGCGTCAGCGGCCTGGACAACCACGCGGTGCGCAAGAACCGCCTGGCCACGCCGAACGCGGTCACCCCGAACACCGCGAGCTCCACCCCGAGCGGTATGGCCCCGGCCCAGTACACCGGCGCCTACAACCTCAACAGGACCGGCGCGGACGGCACCGGCACCACGGTCGCGCTGTGGGAGTTCGACGGCTACAAGTCCTCGAACCTGACCACCTACGACTCCCAGTACGGCCTGTCCGGCCCGGCCGTCTCCACCGTCTCGGTGGACGGCGCGAGCTACGACTCCGCCCCCGGCCAGGGCCAGGGCGAGGTCGAGCTGGACAGCGAGATCGTCCGCGGCGCGGCGCCCAAGGCCACCCAGCTGGTCTACGAGGCGCCCAACAGCGACCAGGGCGAGATCGACATGGCCAACAAGATCGTGACCGACAACCGGGTCTCGGTGGTCTCGATCTCCTGGGGCTCCTGCGAGCCGGACACCACCGCCTCCTCGATGACCGCGGTCGACAACGCCTTCAAGCAGGCCGCCGCCCAGGGCATCTCGATCTTCTCCGCCTCCGGCGACGACGGCTCCCGCGACTGCACCCGCTCCACCAGCGGCTCGACCGTCAAGGCGGTCGACTTCCCGGCCTCCAGCCCGCACCAGACCGGCGTCGGCGGCACCAACCTCAAGGTCTCCAGCAGCAACACCTACTCCTCGGAGAGCGCCTGGAGCACCGCCGGCGGCGGCGTCTCCACCGTGTTCGCCAAGCCGAGCTGGCAGACCGGCACCGGCGTCAGCGGCACCATGCGCACCGTCCCCGACGTCTCCTCCAACGCCGACCCGGCCAGCGGCTTCGCGATCTACACCGCCGGCGCCTGGCAGGTCTACGGCGGCACCAGCGCGGCCGCGCCGCTCTGGTCCGGCTACGCGGCCCAGTTCAACCAGAAGGCCAAGGCCGCCGGCCAGCCGGTCCTCGGCGAGGCGAGCCCGCGGCTGTACTCGGTGGCGAACAGCAGCAGCTACGGCAGCACCTTCCACGACGTGACCACCGGCGCCAACCAGGACTTCTCCGCCAAGGCCGGCTACGACCAGGTCACCGGCTGGGGCTCCCCGGTCGCCGACGCGCTGACCACCGCCCTGCTCGGCGGCGGCACCACCCCGCCGTCCGGCGGCTGCACCGCCGCCCAGCTGATCGGCAACGGCGGCTTCGAGAGCGGCACCGCCTCCCCGTGGACCGCCTCCAGCGGCGTGATCGACAACAGCGCCTCCCAGCCGGCCCACTCGGGCAGCTGGAAGGCCTGGATGGACGGCTACGGCTCGGCCCACACCGACACCATGTCGCAGACCGTCTCGATCCCGGCCGGCTGCGCCTCCGCCAAGCTGACCTTCTGGCTGCACGTCGACACCGCGGAGACCGGCTCCACCGCGTACGACAAGCTGACCGTCCAGGCCAACGGCACCACGCTGGCGACCTACTCCAACACGGACGCGGCCGCCGGCTACGTCCAGCGCACCCTGGACCTGACCTCCTTCGCCGGCAAGAGCGTGACCGTCACGTTCACCGGCACCGAGGACTCGTCGCTCCAGACCAGCTTCGTGATCGACGACGTCGCACTGAACGTCAACTGATCACCGGCCGGTAGCACCACCGAACCCCCGCCGGGGCGGAGCCGTCAGGGCCCGCCCCGGCGGTGTCCGTCCCCTGCCCTCCCCGGGCGGTCCGCCGGCCCGGGAGGGCCCGTGTCCACGGCTTGTGTTTCCGGACTGTTTCAAGATCGCTAACCCTTCGGTCCACCTGCCGTGACCACTGTCATACGCACGACTGATGACGTAGCCTCTCGACCGTGCATAGGGTTCCCCAAAGCTCGGTGAAGCCGCTCGCGGCGCGCCCCGGCGCCGGCCCGGTCCCACCGAACTCACCTGGTGGGGAGGTTCACCGCATGGCCGCACAGCAGCCTCAGGACGCCGCGCGACTGCGGCTGGTCGGGTCGCACACGGAGCGCCCCGGCCCGTCCGGACCGGCTCCCGCCACCGTCCCCGCACCGCCCCCCGGCCGGCTCGCCCCGGTCGGCGGCTTCGCGGACACCCTGCACCTGGCCATCGAGGCCAGCGGCCTCAGCCTGGACCGCATCCGCGCCGCCCTGGCCGGCCGCGGCGTCAGGGTCAGCGTCACGACCCTCAGTTACTGGCGGCGCGGCCGCAGCCAGCCCGAGCGGGCCAGCTCGCTGCGCGCCGTCCACCTGCTGGAGGAGCTGCTCGGCCTGCCGCACAGCGCGCTCTCCTCGCTGCTCGGCCCGCCGCGCCCGCGCGGCCGCTGGGCCGCCGCGGCCAACACCTGCCACCTCGGGCTGGAGGACGTCTGGCCGGGGGAGCAGGAGATCGCCAACATCTTCGCCGAGCTGAACGCCCCGCCGGCCGGCGAGCTGGAGCGCCTGAGCATCCACGACTCCTACTACGTGGACGCCGAGCGGCGCGGCAACCTGCTGCGGATGCGCCAGGTGGTGCGCGCCACGGTCGGCGGCGTCGGCCGCTGCCTGGTGGTGCACATGGCCGACGAGGAGGCGGCCGGCTGCCCGGAGATCACCTCGGTGCGGCACGGCCGGCTGGGCCGGGTGCGCCGCCGCCCGGAGGCCGGACTGATCGTCGCCGAGCTGATGCTGGACCGTCCGCTGGGCCTCGGCGACAGCACGGTCTTCGAGTACGAGGTGGAGATCCCGCCCGGCGGCCCGACCATGGAGTACAGCCGCCGCTTCGCCACCCCGGTGCGCGAGTACGTGCTCCAGGTGCACTTCGACCCGGCGGCCGTCCCGGCGCACTGCGAGCGCTACGACCGGGAGCCGGGCGCCGACGTCGACCACCGCCGCGAACAGCTGTGGATCGGCGCCTCGGCGAGCGCCCACGTCCTGGCCCCGGACCAGCAGCCGGGCCACATCGGCATCCGCTGGGAGTGGGCGTAGCCCTTCCCCTCCTCCAGCCCCGCCGGACCTGACGGTCAGGCGGGGCTTTCGCATGCCCGCCCGGAAAACCTGACCGCCCCACTGCGAAGAACTGGTTGACGGCATATCACCTAACTCCTAATCTCATGAGTACCGGTTAGGCAGCGGCCTCGCCGGACACCGACGCCTCCGGGAGCGACCAGGCATGTCCACCACCACCCAGCTCCGCACCCTGCAGACCGGCCACGTGGGTCTGAACGTCACCGACCTGGCCCGCTCGATCGACTTCTACCGCGCCGTCCTCGGCCTCCAGGTCACCACCGAGGGCACCGACCCCGAACGCCGCTACGCCCTGCTCGGCCGCGACGGCCGCCTGGTGGTGACGCTCTGGCAGCAGAGCACGGGCAGCTTCGCCACCGCCGGCCCCGGCCTGCACCACCTCTCCTTCGAGGTCGAAAGCCTCGACGAGGTCCGCGCCACCGAACGGCTGCTGCGCGAGCTGGGCGCCGGGTTCGCCTACGACGGCGTCGTCCCGCACGGCGAGGGCTCGGCCTCCGGCGGCATCTTCTTCACCGACCCGGACGGCATCCGGCTGGAGGTCTACACCCGCACCGGGGTCGACGGGACCGAGGCCGCCGCCCCCAACTCCGACGCCCCGACCTGCGGCTTCTTCTAGGAACCGGACCCCTGGGAGCCGACCGTGACCACCACCGACACGCCGTACCACCCCGGCGAGCGGGCCGCCCAGGCCCGGGCCGGCCGGACCGAGCGGGCCGACCACGCCGGCCGGGCGATCCGCCGCACCGTCCCGGCGGTCGCCGCCCGCTTCCTGACCGAGCGCCGGATGCTGGTCGTCGGCGCCGCCGACCGGGACGGCCGGGTCTGGGCCACCCAGCTGGCGGGCCCGGCCGGTTTCCTCTCGGCCCCGGACGAACGCACCATGGCCGTCGCCGCCCTCCCGGCCGCGGCCGACCCGCTGGCCGGGGCACTGGACCGCCCCGCCCGGGTCGGCACCATCGCGCTGGACCCGGCCGGCCGGCGCCGGATGCGGCTCAACGGCCGCTCCGTTCCGGACGGCCGGGGCGGGCTGCTGGTGCACGCCGACGAGGTGGTCGCCAACTGCCCGAAGTACATCCAGCGCCGCACCCCGACGGACCGCCCGGCCGCCGGCCCGCCCCGTACGGTCGCCGCCGGCCCGGTGCTGACCACCGCGCAGCTCCTGACGGTGGCCACCGCGGACACCTTCTTCATCGCCAGCACCGGCCCGGACGGCGGCGTGGACGCCTCCCACCGCGGCGGTTTCCCCGGCTTCCTGGAACCGGTGGCGCCGAACCGGCTGCGCTGGCCCGAGTACCCGGGCAACAGCATGTTCCTGACGCTCGGCAACCTGGAGCTTGACCCGCGGGCCGGCCTGCTGCTGCCCGACTGGGAGACCGGTGGGTCGCTGCTGGTCACCGGCGAGGCCCGCACCGACTGGTCCGAGGAGGCCCGGCAGGGCGTCCCGGGCGCCGAGCGGATCGTCGAACTGACCGTCACCGGCGTGGTCGAGCTGGCCGACGCCACCCCGCTGGCCTGGACCGACCCCGAGTACTCACCCGCCATCCCACGCTGACCACGCCTCACCCCTGCCGGCCGCTCCCACCGACCCGCGCCACGCTCCGGGGCCGAACGAGTGTCACCCGTTCGGCCTAACCCATCGTGACGCACCCCGCCTGCTTTGGGACTTTGGTCCCGATAACACGCGGAATGGGCCCGGGAAGGCCACTCCTGTCCCGCCGTCAGGCGGCGACCAGGAAAGACCGCAGGAAAGAGGCGGAGCATGACCCTTACCGATCCCCTGTCCCCGCTCATGGAGTTCGACGAGGTCGAACCGGCGGAGGACTGCATATGCGGGGGCTGCAGTGCCCGCCGACGCGCACGGCGCACCGCCGCGCCGGTCCACGAGGGCGGCCACGCCGCCGCCCGCAGCGTCCGCCGCCGGGCGGCCGTGCTGATGGCCGCCGTGGGCACCGCGATAGGCGGCGGGACGGCCGCCGCCGGCTCCGCCACCGCGGCCCCCGCTCCCACCCCCACTCCGGGCGGCAGCAGCGCCGCCCGGCCGCAGACCCCCCAGGGCGAGGTCAGCGGCCTCTACGGCCAGGCCCCGGGCGCCCGCACCTTCGCCGCCCCCCGCGCCGCCGCCGCACCGGTCACCCGGGCACAGATCATCCAGCGCGCCCAGAGCTGGGTCGACCAGGGCGTGCCGTACAGCATGAGCCGCTACTGGTCGGACGGCTACCGCCAGGACTGCTCCGGCTTCGTCTCGATGGCCTGGGGCCTGGGCAGCAGCCAGACCACCTGGACACTGCCCGGCTTCGCCGAGCGGATCGGCAAGAACGACCTCCAGCCCGGCGACGTGCTGATCTACAACAACCCGGCCAACCCGCAGGCCGGCTCGCACGTGACGATCTTCGGCGGCTGGACCGACTCCTCACGCACCACGTACGTGGCCTACGAGCAGACCGGCCCCGCCACCAAGAAGCGCTCCACCCCGTACGCGTACTGGAACAACTCCGGCTCCTACGTCCCGTACCGCTACACCGGCCTGTCCGCCGGCGGCAACGGCGGCGGCACCTCCTCGACCGCCTTCCCCGGCGCCGACAGGTTCGGCCCCGGCGCCGACAACGCGTACGTCACCGAGCTCGGCCGGATGCTGGTGCAGCGCGGCGGCGCCGCGTACTACTCCTCGGGCCCCGGCCCGCGCTGGAGCGAGGCCGACCGCAAGGCCACCCAGGCCTTCCAGCTCGCCCAGGGCTGGCGCGGCAGCGAGGCCGACGGCATCCCCGGCAAGGACACCTGGGACCACCTGGTCAACGGCAAGGGCCGCAACATCGACGGCGGCACCCCGCTGCCGCCCGCCACCGGGGGCTCCGCCTTCCCCGGTGCGCAGTACTTCGGCCCCGGCCAGAGCAACGACCACGTCCGGCAGCTCGGCGAGCAGCTGGTCCGCAAGGGCTTCGGCGCCTCGTACAGCGTCGGCCCCGGCCCGCGCTGGACGGAGAGCGACCGCCGGGCCGTCCAGGCCTTCCAGCAGGCGCAGGGCTGGCGCGGCAGCGAGGCCGACGGCTACCCCGGCCCGGACACCTGGCGCCGGCTCTTCTCCTGACGACCCTCCCGAGGCGCGGTGCCCACCCCGGGCGCCGCGCCTCAGCGCTTCCCGGACATCCAGTGGAACAGACCCATCGCGACGCTGGTCGCCAGGTTGAAGCTGGACACCCCCGGCTGCATCGGCACCGCAACCAACTGGTCGGCGCGCGCCTTGAGTTCGGCCGAGACACCGTGCCGCTCGGTGCCAAAGGCCAGCAGCGCGTCGTCCGGGAACGGCACATCCCGGATGTCCGCGCCCTCCGGGTCCAGCACGTACAGCGGCCCGCCGGGCAGCTGCTCCAGGGACAGCCGCTCCACAGCAGTCGCGAAGTGCAGCCCCGCACTCCCCCGCAGCACGTTCGGATGCCACGGGTCCAGGTCGCCGGTGGTCACCACCCCGGTGGCACCGAACCCGGCCGCCAGCCGGATCACCGCCCCGACGTTCCCCAGGTTGCGCGGATTCTCCAACAGCACCACCGGCGCCTTCCGCGGCCGACGGCCCAGCACCGCCCGGTTCGCCTCGGCGCCGGGCCGCACCGCCAGCGCGGCCACCCCCGTCGGGTGCAGCCGCGGCACGAGCCGCCGCAGGGCCGCCTCCGGCAGCTCCACCGCGAGCCCGTCCAGCTCCGGAACGACGTCCCCCGCCAACTCACCCGCCAACGCCAGCAAGGCCCCCCGGTCGGCGGTCAGCACCCGCCGCACCTCACCCCCGAACCGCAGCGCGTGCTTCAGCGCGTGGAACCCGTCCAGCAGCACCGCCCCCGGCTCCCGCTCGGCCGCCCGCCACGCCCGCACCAGCTCGTCCTCGTCCATGATGCTCACGCGCCCACCTTCGCTCCGCTCATCGCCCGCTCACTCTGTCACCCGTCCCCGAACCGGCTCACCGGGACGTCCGGCCGCGGCGACCACCTCGTCGAAGCCGAGCGCCCGACCCGGCGGGCCGTCCGGGGCGGCGGCCAGCCCGGCCAACGCCAGGTCCAGGTGCCGGTGGACCAGCGAGCCGTCCGCATCCAGCGCCGCCAGGGCACCCGGCAGCGGGCGCGACACCCGGACGCAGAGCAGCACCAGGTCCCCCATCCCGACGTCGGGGCGCAGCCGCCCGGCCTCCCGCGCAGCGCGCAGCAACCCCTCGACGGCCACCACGGTGCCCCGACGGACCGCCATCAGCTCCTCGTCCACCACCAGGTGCTCCAGCAGCACCACGATCGCCGCACCCATCCGCAGGTCGGCGGCGGCGTGCACGAAGCGGCGCAGCGCCAGGTACGGGTCCGGCTCGGCCAGCCGCGCCTGCCCGGCGGCCTCGGTGAGCCGGGCCAGCAGGTCGGTGACCAGCGCCCGGACCAACGCCTCCCGGTCGGGGAAGCGCCGGTAGAGAGTGGCCGGCCCGATCCCGGCCCGCCGCACCACCGCGTCCAGCGGGGCGTCCGGGCCCCGTTCCAGGAACACCTCGCAGGCGGCGTCCAGGATCCTGCGGCGGCTGCGTTCCGCGTCGGCCCTCATCCACGGCTCCCTAACCGGAGAAAAACTCTCCCCCTATGCTAGCGCCGAGACCATCGGCACCGGCCCGACCCGTTTCCTCCTCCGCTTCCACGACGACGTCCCCATCACCGGCCCCGGCCACAACGCCTTCCCGGTCCGCATCGGCGCCACCGGCACCCTCGCCGACGGCACCGAAGTCCTGCGCGTCATGCACGAGTTCGCCGACACCCCCGACGGCCTCCGGATCCGCCTCACCGTCCAGTTCCCGGAAGCCGCCCCCGACCTCCTCCTCACCGGCCACCAGTGGCACTTCGCCTGCGAGTCCACCAACTGGCTCCGAGCCGCCCATGCCGCCTGACCACAGGGGCGGCCGTCGGAAGATCAGCCGGCCTCCAACGCCGCCCCGCCCCCACCCTCCCGAAAGCCCCCCGTCGACGAGCTCCCCCGCAAGGCCCGCTCCAGATCCCGCAACGCCTGCCCCACCAACCGGGTCCCCGCCCGCACCACATCCCGCTGCACCCCCGCCGGCACCCCCGCCAACTCCTCCTCCAACCGCGCCTGCGCCGCCCGCACCGCCTCGAACTCCACCGGCTGCCCGGTCAGCAGCGCCGCCGCCGCGAGCGCCGTCGCCAGCCGCAGCTCCTCCGCGTACTCCCCCGTCCCCGGCACGGGCTCCGCGTCCGCCGCCGGCAGATGGGCCTCCAGCAGCACGGCCGCCCGCCCGAGGGCTCCGACCGCCGCCCGGGCCCGGTCGATCTGGCGCCGGCTCACCCCGGCCAGCCCGGACTCGTGCCGCCCCGGTTCGGCGTCGGCCCGCTGCATCGCCTGGATCAGCTCGGACCGCGCCTCCCGCGAGTCCAGCAGCGCGCTGCGCACCGCCCGTCCGCGCGGCGCCGCCGGCTTCTCGTAGCAGGCGATCACCGCCCCCGCGTACCGTCCGGCCGCCGCCAGCCACTCGGCGAGCCGTTCGCCGAGCCGGGCGGTCTGCCAGGTCGGGAACAGCGCGTACGTGACGAGCGCGATCGATCCGCCGAGCAGCGTGAGCCCGACCCGTTCGACGGCCGTCACCAGCGGGTTGCCCTCCTGCAGCCCGAGCAGGAACACCACGTACGTGGAGATCCCGACCGTGGTGAGCGCGTACCCGGTCCGGAACGCCAGGTACGACCCGCCGATGCAGACCACCGCCAGCGCGGCCAGCACCCATTCCCCGGGGTGGACCAGCTGCACCACCAGCGTCGAGGCGGCGACCCCGACCACCGTCCCGGCCAGCCGGGCGACGCCCCGGCTGTAGGTCTGCGCGAAGTCCGGCCGCATCACCATCGCGGCGGTCATCGGCGCCCAGTAGCCGTGGTGGAACCCGGCGAGCCGGGCCAGCAGGTAGGCGACGGTGACGACCCCGGTGAGCCGGACGGCGTGCTGGAAGATCGCCGAGCGCGGCCGCAGCTGCCGCCGGACGGCCCGGGCCGCGACCGGCAGCATCCGGGCGATGGTCGGCTTGTGCAGCGCCCCGCCGGCCCCGACCACGGGCGTGGTGATGGTGTCCTCGTCGTTGCGGTCCAGGGTGTCCGCGGCCTTCCGCAGCAGCCCGCCGAGCCGCCGGGCGGAGCGCCGGGCCGCTCCCTGGAGCCGCGGCCCTTCGTCCGAGCCGGCCAGGGTGAGCGAGGGCGCGGAGCGGGGGAGCCGGACCGGGTCGCCGGTGCGGATCGCCCGGGCGAGGGCGTCCATGACCTCGGCGGCGGCCGCCAGCACCTCCCGGGCCCGGTCCCGCTCCGCCCCCTCCTCGGGGGCGCCCACCTTGGGGTCGGCGAGGGCGGCGAGGGTGGGCCGGATGCGTTCGGCGATGCCGCGCAGGCCGCGCAGCTCGGGCGGACGGTGGCGGTCCTGCCAGGGGGTGAGGGCGGCCGCGTGGCGGGCCGTCATGAACGGCTCGGGGTCCACGTGCGCGGTCGGGTCCTGCCGCAACCTCCGGGCGTAGTCGGCGAGTTCGGCGTAGGTGTCGGCGAGGGCCTCCCGCTGGGCGGCCCAGCTGCCGATCGGCCAGACGGTGATGACGGTGGCCTGGACGACCCCGCCGAGGGCGGCGACCAGCCCGTGGCCGAGCGCGGTGGCCACGCTGACCGGGAGCTGCACGACGATCAGCATCACCGAGACGGTGTTGGTGGCGACCACCCCGGCGGTGGGCCCGATCGCCCAGGCCAGCCCGGCGCCGAAGGCCCACACCGCGAGCAGCACCGGGAAAAGCCCGGGGACGCCGGCGGCCAGGTAGCCGAGGAGGGTGCTGATGCCGAGTCCGGCCCCGGCCGCCACGGCGAGGCTGGCCCGGGGCCGGAAGCTGCGCTGGAAGGTGGCCGAGCCGGCGATGAACGCGCCCATCGCGGCCGAGGTGGCGAGCGCGACGCCGCCGAGCGCGAGGGTCGGGAAGAGCACCAGCGCCACCGCGACCGCCCCGCGCACCGCCCTCTTGGGGTCGGTCAGCGCCCGGTCCAGGGTGAGCCCGGTCCGCGCGGTGTCACGAAGTGCGGCGAACCAGGACATAGCGACATCCTAGGGGGCGAGCCTGCGCCTGATCCGCCTCAGCCGCGCCGCCGCCCACAGCAGCGCCCCGGTGGGTAGGAACACCGCGTCCGCCGCGATCATCGCCAGCGAGAAGACCGGCAGCCCGAGCACCACCGCGATCCCCGCGTGCTCCAGCACCATGACGGCCAGCAGGACGTTCTTGACCCGCCGGTTGAGCAGCGTGAACGGGAACGCCACCTGGAGGACGACGGTGCCGTACGAGATCAGGAAGACCGGCAGCAGCGCCGAGCCGACCAGCGCGGACAGCCCCGGCCAGGGAGTGAAGTAGTCCAGGTGCAGCGGGTAGTACAGCGCGGTTCCGTCCTGCCAGCGCGAGCCCTGCACCTTGTACCAGCCGGCCGTGGCGTAGATCAGCACCACCTCGACGGCGATCACCAGCATCGCGCAGTTGTGCACCATGTTCGCCAGCCCGTCGAGCACCGCCCGCGGCTCGCCGTCCGGCCGCAGCCGGCCGAGCGTCCACCAGAGCCCGGCCACCGCCCAGAGCCCCCAGAACAGCGGCGACCAACCGAGGTACGGGAAGGCCCGGTCGGTCCAGGTCAGGCTGTCACCGGCGAAGCCGCCGAACTGACAGACGGCCAGGACGGCCCCGAGCACCGCCCAGAGCGCCACCCCGGTCCGCCCCGGCCCCGGCCTCCTGGCGTCCAGCGACCAGACCTCGGCGCAGCGGGTGAAGACCAGGTAGACGGCCATCAGGTGGACGACGTTGTCACCGCCGTCGCCGAGGAAGACGTCGCGGTTCTGCAGGGACAGCACGGTGACCAGGAACAGCACCGTGCTCGCCCTGGTCCGCCAGCCCAGCAGCACGGCCAGCGCCGCCAGCACCGCCAGGTGGTAGACCAGCTCGAACCAGAGCCGTCCGCCGAACCAGGGCAGCACGGTGAACGCCCCGTTGTCGGTCAGCAGCCGCTCGGCCAGCTCCATCGACCAGGGGGAGCGGTCGCCGTACAACATCCGCCGGTTGGGCCACTCGCGCAGCAGGTAGGCCAGCCAGACCAGCCCGAAGCCGATCCGCATCACCGCGGCCTGGTGCCGGCCGAGCACCCGCCCGGTGAAGGCCTCCATCACCCGCCCGAGCGGAGCCCCCGGCCCGCGCGCCTCCCGAACCGCCCCGGACTCCACCGCCCCGGACTCCATCGGCCGCCCGGCGCCGGCCTGCCGCGGCACGCCGTCCGACGGCAGCGCCCCGTCCGGTGCCACAGCCCCGTCCGGTTGCCCGGCCCGCACCGTCGCCTCGTTCATCCGAGCAGCCCCCGGTAGTCCTCGTCCGCCACCGGCCACCAGGGCAGCTCCCGCACCCGGGGCGCCGGCGGCTCGGCCTCGCCGCTCCAGGACGGCGGCGGGACGGTGGCCGCGGTCGACCGGAACTGGATCTCCAGGATCCGCTCACCGTCCGCCTCCCGGCCGATCCGCTGCAGGGCGATCCGCTTGAGGTACTGCTTGGCGAGCGCGCCGCGCGGGGAGGCCGCGGTCTCGTCCTGCGGGTTGTGCGAGGCGTCGTAGAAGTCCCAGGCCCGGCGCAGCAGGTTCTGCTCGACGTGGCTGGGCGCCGGGTTGCCCCGTATCGCGGCGACGTCCTGCGCGGTCAGCCCGATCCAGTCGTGGGTGCGGGCCGTCCCGTCGGGCGCGGCGGTGCGGACCCGGGCGTCCACGCTCACGTTCTGCTGCAGCGGGTTGGGCGCGAACAGCTTCCAGTTCTGCTCGAACTCCGGGTACACCACGCCGTCGAGCTCGTCCCGGTACTGCCGGGACACCGAGTTGGCGGGCGCGACGTGCAGGAACACCGCGGCGAGGAACAGCCCGGTGCCGCCGGCCAGCACCGCCCCGGCGAAGCCGAGGACCAGCTGCGCGGGCCTGGACCAGGCCCGCCCGGCAGCCGGCCGGTCCGTCGTCTCGGTCATGGCACCCCCGCCCGGTCGGCGGGCGCCGGCCCGGTGCCGGCGCGCTCGCGCGCGCCCATCCTGCCCCAGACCGTCAGAGGACGAAGGCCTCCTGGCCGGTGCTGCTCACCATGGGACGGCCCGCACCCTGCCACGCGTGCATCCCGCCGTCGACGTTCACCGCGTCCCGGCCCTGCTGCACCAGGTACTGGACGACCTGCGCGGAGCGGCCGCCGACCCGGCAGAGCACGTACAGCTTCTCGTCCGGCAGCTCGCCGAGGCGGGCGATCACCTCGCCGATCGGGATGTGCAGCGCGCCGGCCACGTGGCCGGCGTCCCACTCGTCCTGCTCGCGCACGTCCAGCAGGGCGGCGTCGGTGGGCACGGCGGCGGCGTCGGCGGAGGGGATCTGCGGGAACATCGTGTGGCTCTCCTGATCGGGGTACGTCCCGGCCGAAGGCTGGGGGACGGTCGGGTGCGTGCCATTGTCGCCCACCGGCGCCGTACCGCGGCCGCCGGAGGACGCGTCGGCCGGGCCGCCGAGCAGCCGCTCCAGCTCGGCCTGCCGCTCGGCGGCCTTGGCCAGCAGCTCCTCGGCGAGCTGCTCCAGCAGCCGGTCCGGATCCTGCGGGGCGAGGGCGAGCAGCTGGCCCATCGGGGTCTGCTCCAGCCGG
Organism: Kitasatospora sp. NPDC101235; assembly: GCF_044767505.1. NCBI lineage: Bacteria > Bacillati > Actinomycetota > Actinomycetes > Kitasatosporales > Streptomycetaceae > Kitasatospora > Kitasatospora sp. NPDC101235. The sequence goes on along the minus strand of NZ_JBIWNZ010000018.1, from coordinate 133,948 downwards.
ACCTGCTCGGCGGCGGTCTCGGCGATCTTGGCGGTCAGCCAGTCCAGCCGGCGGCGCAGCCAGTCCGGGCGGTCGGGGGCGTCGACGGCGGGCGCGGCCTCCGGCGCGGTGGACCACTCGGTGGCCAGGGCCCCCAGCGCGGCCGCGTCCCCGTACGCGTAGGCCTCGTTGACCCGGGCCAGGAAACCGGCCCGGCGCTGCTGCTCGGCCGGGTCGGTGGTCAGGTCGGGGTGGGCGCGGCGGACCAGCTCGCGGTAGATCCGCTGGGCCTCCTTGCCGGGCCGCACCCGCTCCGGCGCGGCGGGCGGCGGCGGGGCCGTCTCCCCGTCCTGGCCGGACTGCTCCAGCACCGAGTCGAACAGCGCGTCCAGGTCCGGCAGTTCCTCGACCTGCCGGCGCGCCTCGGCGGCCCGGCGCAGGTCCTCGGGACGGCCGGTGCGGGCCGCCACGGCCTCGGCGACCAGTGCGTCCAGCTCGTCCAGCCGGGCGTAGAGCGGGCCGAGCAGCTGGTGGTGGATCAGCGCGAAGTTGTCGATCTCGACCCGCAGCGTCTGCACGTCCACGTCCATGCTGAGCCAGGCCAGCTCCGCGGCGGCGACCCGCTCCTCCAGCTCTCCCCCAGCCTCCGGCCGGGGGTACCCCCAGCGCTCCGGGTCCGTCCAGCGGGCGGGGCTCTGTGCGCTCACTTCTCGCCTCTGTCTCGTCCGGCCGGCTGCGTCCTGCGGACCACCCGTACGGGCGGTCCGGCCTGCCACCCTACCGCCGTGGTCGCAGGCCCCGTCCGGGTGAACCAGGGGTACGGACCGGCGCGCGGCACGCGACACACAACCGATCCTGAGGAATCTCCCCGTTTCGGTGTCGAGTCCGGCCCGGTCCGTGCTTCGCTGGTATCCGCACAGCGTGCCTTCCTCCGGAGAGACGGCCGCCCCGGGCGCGGCGGCCAGGCGGGAGCAGAGCGGATCCATGGTGGCCGAGTCCAACTCCACACCGCGGCCGGCGGGCGACGGAACCGCGTCGGGTGACCACCCGACGGGTGTGGCCGCCCTGGTCCGGCTCGCCCCCGTCCTGGTCGACCGGTCCGGCCGGATCGCGCAGTGGGGCCGGGCAGCCGAGGAGCTGTTCGGCCACCGCGCCGAGGTCGCCCACGACCGCCCGGCCTCCGGCCTGCTGCCCGCCCTGGACTCCCGGGTGCTCGAACGCTGCTCCGTCCGCCGCCACTGCGACGCTTTCGACACCCTCGCCGAGCGGACCGCCGACGGCCGGCCCTGGATCGGCCGGCTCACCGTCACCGACCGGGAGGAGCACCAGCGCGACGTGCTCTGGTGGGCCTACCCGCTGCCCGGCCCGTCCGGCGGACTGCTGGCGCTGGCCGCCGACGCCCGCCCGCTGCGCTCCACCGGGCCGCGGCTCGCGCTCGGCGAGCGGCTGCTCCCCTTCGCCGCCGCGCCCGGCGCCCGGGGCGGTTTCCACACCCTGGCCGCGGCGCTCACCCCGGCCGGGCGGCCGGTGCCCGAACCGCTGGCCCGGCTGCTGCCCGCCACCCACCGTGCGGCGCTGCTGGCCGCGCTGGAGCAGGGCGGGCTGCCCGCCCTGCGGCTGGACCCGGCCACCGTGCTGCCGGTGCTGCCCGCCGACGCGCAGACCGGTACGGCGCACGCGGCCGCCGGCCTCGGCCGCCGCTACCCGACGCCCCAGCAGCGCGCCGCCCGGATCGGCCCGCCGCCGCAGCCCGAACAGGGCGCGCCCGGCCGCCGTCCGCCCTGGCCGCTGCCCGTCCAGCGCGAGACCGCCGAACGTCCCCCCGCCCAGTCCGCCGTCCCCTCCGCCGTCCGGCCGGTGGCCGTCGGCGGCGCCGCGGCGGACGGCGGCCCGTCCGTCCCGCCCCCGGCCTCAGGCCGGGAGGTGCCGCCACCCACCGCAGGAGCAGCCGCCATCAAGCACACCGCCGTCGAGCCCTCCGCCAACGGCCACCCCCCGCTGCACACCGACCAGGCCCCGCCCGTCCCCGTCCTGGTCCCCGCCCCCGCGGCCGGCGAGGGCCCGCCCGGCGGACGGCTCGGCTCGTTCCTCACCAACGGGCAGGCCGGCGAGCAGCTGGCCCTGCTGAACGAGGTCGGCGGCAAGGTCGGCACCACGCTGGACCTCGGCTTCACCGCCCGCGAGCTCTGCCAGGTGCTGGTCCCCCGGATCGCCGACTTCGCCTGCGTGGACCTGGTGGACGGGCTGATCGCGGACTCCGAGCTGCCGGCCGCCCGCCCGGACGACGACACCATGCTGCGCCGGGTCGCCCTGGTCTACAACGAGACCGGCGGCGCCTGGGACCACGTGCTCTCCGAGGGCTCACTGGTCAGCATGCCCCGCCGCACCCCGCCCGGGATGGCCCTGCAGCTGAACCAGCCGGTGCTGGTCCCGGTGGTCAGCTCGGACGTCGCGGTCGACTACGCGATCGCCCTCGGCGGCGTCCGGCTGGCCCCGGTGGTCTCCGGCCGCTCGATGCTGGTCGTCCCGCTCTCGGCCCGCGGCACCGTGCTGGGCATCCTCAAGCTGCTCCGGCTGCCGGACCGCGCCCCCTTCGACGAGAGCGACGCCGCGACCCTCAAGGAGCTGGCCGTCCGCGCCGCGCTGTCGCTGGACAACGCCCGGCTGCACCGCGCCGAGGCACGGGTCGCCACCACCCTGCAGCGCTCGATGATCCCGACCCGCCCGCCGCAGATCCCCGGCGTGCAGATTGCCCACCGCTACCTGCCCGGCGACCCCAAGGCCGAGGTCGGCGGCGACTGGTTCGACGCGATCCAGCTGCCCGGCAGCCGGGTCGCCCTGGTGGTCGGCGACGTGATGGGCCACGGCCTGCACTCGGCGGCCGCGATGGGCCGCTTCCGCACCGCCATGCAGACCCTCGCCGCCCTGGACCTGCCGCCCGGCCAGCTGCTGCGCCACCTGGACAACCTGGCCCACAAACTCGGCGACGACCACCTCGCGACCTGCCTGTACGCGGTCTACGACCCGATCAACCGGACCTGCGAACTGGCCAGCGCCGGCCACGTCCCGCCCGTCCTGGTGCACCCGGACGGCACCGGCGAACTGCTGGAGATCCCGGCCGGCGCGCCGATCGGCGTCGGCGGGGTGCCGTTCGTCGCCAAGACCATCGACGTCTCGGACGGCTCGATGCTGGTGCTCTGCACCGACGGCCTCGTCGAGGTCCGGGGCGGGGACATAGGAGCCGGCCTGGCCGCGCTCTGCGGCAACCTGATCGACCCGCAGCAGAGCCCCGAGCAGGCCTGCGACGAGGTGCTGCGGCGGCTGCACTCGGACGACCGCAAGGACGACGTCGCCCTGCTGGTGGCCCGCTTCGACGGGGTCGCCCCGTCCGAGGTGGCCACCTGGGACCTCACCGTGGACCACCGCGAGGTCCGCAGGGCCCGCTCGCTGGTCCGCGAGCAGCTGGCCGGCTGGCACCTGGAGGCGCTCAGCGACACCACCGAGCTGCTGGTCAGCGAGCTGGTGACGAACGCCGTGCGGGTCGCCCGGGACACCGTGAAGCTCCAGCTGATCCGGGTGGACAAGCTGCTGGTCGAGGTCAGCGACGACAACCACAACCTGCCCTCGCTGGAGCCGGCCGAACAGCTCGGCGAGACCGGCCGCGGCCTCACCCTGGTCACCAAGCTCGCCGAACGCTGGGGCACCGCCCGCAAGGCGGTGGGCAAGGTGGTCTGGTTCGAGCTCCCGCTCCCGCTCCCGCACGCCTGACGGCCGCACCGGCGGCGCCGGACACCGAACGGCCGCGTACGGGCACCCGTACGCGGCCGACGAGACGTGATCAGCACCCGTCAGGGGATGACGGCCTCCGCCGAGCGGCGCCGCCGAGCCTCCACCGCGACCTCCCGCGAGGCGGCCGCGGCCACCGAGGTGGCGGCGCCGACCCCGGCCAGCACCCTCGGCCAGAAGTCCCCGAAGACCTCCACCGAGACGGCGATCAGCAGCGCGGTGATCACCGCGACCACGTGCTCCAGACCGGCCAGGTTCGGCAGCACGACCGCCTCGCCGATCATCACCGCCACCACCAGGCCGCCGGTGAACCAGGCCCGGCAGCGGAACGCGATGCAGATCGCCAGCGCCACCACTGCGGCCGAGGGCCCGGTGTCCCGCACGTAGGAGACCCACTTCGGGAAGCCGAACACGTGGTGCGGCCCGATCGCCACACCGACCCGGGCGAACAGCGTGCCCGCCAGGGTGCACGCGTAGGCGACCACCAGGGTCATCCGCCGGCCGAGCACGATCTCGGCGATGGCGAAGACCACGAACACCTGGGCCAGCGCCCCCCAGACCGGAAGGTCCAGCGCCGGCACGTACAGGGAGAGCGGGGTCCGCAGCAGCGAGACCTCCAGCGGCAGCGCCGCCCGCACCACCCCGATGTTGTTGACGAAACGCTCGCCGCCCGGCAGGTGCTGGACGATGCTGAACAGCAGGATCAGAAACGTCGCCAGCGTGGCCAGCGGAACCGCGGCGAACTTCTTTCGCACCACCGCGTCCCGGACCGTCGCGAACAACGTTCCCCACTCGGCGACAGCGGCCGATCTGGCGATTGCCAGCGGCCGCTTTCGCACGCCCCCCGCGTGGGTCCTGTGAATCACAACCGTTTCTCCGAATCCCCGAACTCTCGACTACTGCAACACATTAGAAGCCCGTTAACACGGCCACATCGGCATGGATGGGGATAGGGGTCATCCTCAGGGGGGAGGCCACTCCCCCAACGGACCCCCAATTCGGCCGACCGGCCCCCTCCGCCCCCCGACGGAGGGCTACCCCTTCCCGTCCCGTGCCGCCACCGGGAGCCGGGGCGCCACCACGGCGGCCCGGGCGTGCCGGCGGCGGAACAGGGCGGGCAGGCTCGGCGCGACGATGAAACCCTCGGCGCGCGCGCTCGCGATGCCGATCCGCGGAATCTCGCTGCTCTTCTCGAAGAGCAGGTAACGCGGCTCCCAGATCGGCCGGTACTTGGCATTGGCGCGGTACAGCGACTCGATCTGCCACCAGCGCGAGAAGAATCCCAGGATCGAGCGCCACAGCCGCAGCACCGGGCCGGCGCCGAGGCGCGAACCCCGCTCGAAAACCGAGCGGAACATCGCGAAGTTCAGCGACACCCGCTTCAGCCCGACCTCCTCGGCCCGCTGCAGCAGTTCGATGACCATGAACTCCATCAGGCCGTTCTCGGTGTCCCGGGCCCGGCGCATCAGGTCCAGCGAGAGCCCGTCCGGGCCCCACGGCACGAAGCTCAGCAGCGCCCTGAGCTCGCCGTCCCCGTCGTGGCACTCCAGCATCACGCAGCGGCCGTCGCCCGGGTCGCCGAGCCGGCCGAGCGCCATCGAGAAGCCGCGCTCGGTCGCCCCGTCGCGCCACTCGTCGGCCTTGGCCACCAGCTCGGCCATCTCCGCCTCCGAGATGTCCTCGTGGCGACGGATCCGCACCGTGTACCCGGCCCGCTTGACCCGGTTGTAGGCCTGCCGGACCACCCGCATCGCACGGCCGTCCAGCGAGAACTCGTCCAGTTCGACGATCGCCTCGTCGCCCAGCTCCAACGCGTCCAGCCCGTGCCGGGCGTAGATCACCCCAGCCTCCTCGGAGGCCCCCATGACGGCCGGCGCCCAGGCGTGCTCGCGGGCCTCGGCCAGCCAGGCGTCGATCGCGCCCGGCCAGGCCTCCGGGTCGCCGATCGGGTCGCCCGAGGCGAGCGAGACGCCGCCGATCACCCGGTAGGTGACCGCCGCCTTGCCGCTGGGGGAGAAGATCACCGCCTTGTCCCGGCGCAGCGCGAAGTAGCCGAGCGAGTCCCGCTCGCCCTGCTTGTCCAGCAGGCCGCGCAGCCTGGCCTCGTCCTCGGCGGTGAGCAGTTCCTTGCCGCGCGGGCTGCGGAAGGCCACGTACAGCACCAGCAGGAAGAGCAGTGCGCCCATCGCGTTGATCGCGGCGTTCACCCAGGTCGGCGCGGCGATCACCGAGCGCAGGTGCTCGGACGGGGTGATCGTGATCATCCGGCCGACGGAGTACCGGAACAGGTCCCAGAAGCCGGCGCCGGACAGCTCGTTGGTCATCCAGACCAGCAGCGCGCCGACCCCGCCGCCGAACGCCAGCCCGCCGACGAAGGTGGCCGCCGCGGTCTTCGGGTTGGAGCTGTCGCCCTTGGACGTGAACTCCTTCCGCCCGACCAGCAGCGTCAGCACGAACAGGCAGGTCAGGACGGTGGAGAAGTAGTTGAGCGGGTGGGTGTCGAAGCGCTCGTCCGGCACCACCATGGCCGCCAGGTACAGCAGCGCGAACGTGCCGCCGAGCGCCGCGTTGAAGATCCACGCGGCCCGCTTGCGCCGCCGCATCGCGATCGCGAGGAACACCGACAGCACCGCGCTGGCCAGCCCTGAGGTCATCAGGTACGGGGTGAAGTACTCGCCCTCGTTGTGCTCGCTGACCTGGTTGCGGAAGGGCACCAACAGCACTGTCGCCACGTTCAGCAACGCGATCAACCGCAGGTACCAGACGGAGGCCGCGGCGGCCCTCGGGCGCCAGCGGTCCAGCACGCCGCCGGGACGGGGCCCCGGGGATGTGGCGGACGGCTCCGACTTCACAGTGGACGACACAGCTCAATTCCAAACGATCAGATGGTGGGGCGCATCCGCAAACGGCCCGGCGTCGGGCGCCCGTTCTTGCCCGACGGACTGACCGGCGACCTCACCCGGCCGACCGCCGAATGGAGAAGCGGCCGGGAAAGGGTCAGCCAACTCCATGGTTCCCCACCGAAGCTGAGAATTGCGTGAACCGGGTAGCGGATTCCCACCCCCGCCGAACGGCGGGGGTCATCACCCCCCACACGTTCGGCGCCCCGACCCGGCTGCCCCTACTCTCGACTCGAAACGACCCACGCGGACCGCCCCGACCCGGCCGCCCGAACCGAGGAGGCACCATCACCACCACCCGCGTGCTGATCGTCGACGACGAGATCCTGGTCCGCTCCGGCCTGGGCCTGATCGTCGGCTCCGCCGCCGACCTGGAAGTGGTCGGCGACTGCTCCGGCGGGCAGGCCGAGGAGCACGTCCGGCGGCTGCGCCCGCACGTGGTGCTGCTCGACATCCGGATGCCGGACCTCGACGGCATCTCCGTGCTGCGCCGCCTGCGCGCCCTGCCCGACCCGCCCGCCGTGGCGATGCTCACCACCTTCGACACCGACGAGTACATCGGCACCGCGCTGCGGGCCGGCGCGGCCGGCTTCCTGCTCAAGGACACCGCCCCCGAGCAGCTGGTGCACGCCGTCCGGGTGCTCGCGGCCGGCGGCAACATCCTCTCCCCGACCGTCACCCGCACCGTGATCGGCGGCTACGTGGACGGCGGCGGCCCGGACGCCGAGGCCACCGCGCTCGCCCGCACCCTCACCGGCCGTGAGCTCGACGTGCTCTCGCTGCTCGGCGAGGGCCTGTCCAACGCCGAGATCGCCGACCGGCTCTTCCTCGGCACCGGCACCGTCAAGGACCACATCAGCGCGATCCTCGGCAAGCTCGGCGCCGCCAACCGGGTCCAGGCCGCCGTCCTGGCCCACCGGGCCGGCCTGGTCCGGCCCAAGCCCGGCGACGGGGCATGACGGCCGCCGACCAACTGCCGTCCAGACGGCTGCCGGCCTGGTGCACCGCCCCCTGGCTGATGCTGCTGCTGCCCGTCCTGTACTCCCTGCTGGACGCCGGCCTGGTGGCCCGGGAGGCCACCTGGTGGCAGGTGGCGCTGTCCACGCTGGCCGCCGTCGCACTGTTCTGGCGCCGCCGCTTCCCGGTGACGGTGCTGCTGCTCACCATGCCGGGCAGCTGGGTGGACGAGATCTGGCTGGCCCCGATAACGGCCGTCTACTCGGTGGCCGCCGAGCGCCCCCGCCCCCGGGTCGTGGTCCCCTGCGGCATCCTGTTCGCCCTGGTCGAGTTCTTCCACTGGCCGCTGCCCGAGGACGTCATCACCCTCAGCCGCGCCACCGCGCTGGACGCCATCCAGGCCGTGATGCTGGCGGCCGGCCCGGCCGCCACCGGTCTGCTCGCCCGCACCCGGCGGGAGCTGGCCGTCCGCCTGGACGAGCTGACCCGCGGCCAGGAGCGGGAGAGCCGACTGCTGGCCGAGCGGGTGCTGATCAGCGAGCGCGGCCGGCTGGCCCGGGAGATGCACGACGTGGTCTCGCACCAGGTCAGCCTGATCAGCATCCAGGCCGGCGCGCTCCAGGTGAGCAGCCCCGATCCGGCGGCCGTGACCGCCGCCCGCACCATCCGCGAACTGTCCGTACGGACCCTGGACGAGCTGCGCCAGATGGTCGGGGTGCTGCGCGGCACCGGCGGGCTGCCGGACGCCCCGCTCGCCCCGCAGCCCCGGCTGGCCGACCTGCCCCGGCTGATCGAGGAGAGCGGCCTGGCCGCCGACACCGAGCTGGTCCCCGGCGACCGCCCGTGGCCGGAGGCGGTCGAGCGGGCCGCGTACCGCACCGTCCAGGAGGCGCTCACCAACATCACCAAGTACGCCCCGGACGCGGCGGTGCACGTGCGGGTCCGGGCGAAGGGCCGCCGGCTGCGGGTCGAGGTCCGCAACGAGGCCCCGCCGGTGCACCCGGCCGAGATCCTGCCGGGCGGCGGCCACGGCCTGGTCGGCCTGCGCGAGCGCGCCCAGCTGCTCGGCGGCACCCTCACCGCCGGGCCGACCCAGGACGGCGGCTTCGAGGTCCGCGCCGAACTCCCGGCCAGCCGCGGCTGACCCGTCCCGCCCCCGGCCCCGTACGGCCCGGCGCCGGGCGGCGCCAGGACAACGAGAAAGCCCCGCAGATCCGTAGATCTGCGGGGCTTCGCTGTGCGCGAGGGGGGAGTTGAACCCCCACGCCCTTTCGGGCACTGGAACCTGAATCCAGCGCGTCTGCCTATTCCGCCACCCGCGCATGGGTGTTGTCCTCGTTGCCGGCCGATCTTCCGAAGCGCTCGGTACCATGGGTACTTCGCGTTTCCTTGGACCGGCCTCCCTTCCGGGCGGCCCTTCCGACGTGGAAAACATTAGCACGACCTGGCGGGCTGCTCCGAATCCGTCGTCCGGAGGGCCCGACGGCATCCGAACCCATGCCCGGCGAACGTCTGTACGACTGTCGGACGGGCGCTCCGACGGGCAGACCTGGCGTGCCGTACCCGAAATGCGTCACCCTGTGTGTCCGAGCCCACCCCCGGGCACCACACGCTCCGGGAACCGTACGGAAGGGCCCGGCGTGGATACGATCAGTACGGAAGTACCGCAAGTAGGAGGCGCGACCGGGTCCCGGGCGGGATCCGGCCGGCAGGCAGGCGAACGAACCCTGGAAGGGGGTGCCCCATGGGAGTGCTGAAGAAGTTCGAGCAGCGACTCGAGGGTCTCGTCAACGGCACCTTCGCCAAGGTGTTCAAGTCCGAGGTCCAGCCCGTGGAGATCGCCGGCGCGCTGCAGCGCGAGTGCGACAACAACGCGAGCATCTGGAACCGCGACCGCACCGTCGTGCCGAACGACTTCATCGTCGAGCTGAGCCCGCACGACCACGAGCGGCTCAGCCCCTACTCGGGGCAGCTCGGCACCGAGCTGGCCGGGATGGTCCGCGAGTACGCGGAGGCCCAGCGGTACACCTTCATGGGTCCGCTCCAGGTGAACCTGGAGAAGGCCGACGACCTGGACACCGGGCTGTACCGGGTGCGCAGCCGCACCCTCGCCGCCGAGGAGCCCCAGCAACAGCAGTACGCGCCGCCGCAGCCCGGCTACGACCGCCCGCCGGCCGCCCCGGCCCCCGGCGCACCGTGGCAGCAGCCCGGCGCCGGCCCGTACGGCGCACCCCCGCCGCCGGCCGCGCCGCCCGCGATGCCCCCGGGTCCGCCCGCGCCCGCCGGCGGCAACGTCCGCGCCTTCCCCGGCGCCGGCCACGGCGGCGCCGGGATGCGCCGCTGGATCGAGGTGAACGGCGCCCGGCACCAGATCACCGGTTCGGCCTGCGTGCTCGGCCGGTCGACCGAGGCGGACGTGCGGATCGACGACCCCGGGGTCTCCCGCAAGCACGCCGAGATCCGGCCCGGCACTCCTTCGATGGTGCTCGACCTGGGCTCCACCAACGGCATCGTGGTGGACGGACAGCACACCCAGCGCGCTACGCTCCGCGACGGCTCCCGAATCGTCGTGGGCTCCACCACCATCGTCTACCGGCAGGTCGAAGGGTAGTGTCCGAATTGTTCGCGCGCCTCGCTCACCGACTGGCGGGACGGTCATGTCAGAACTGACCCTCACGGTCATGCGGCTGGGCTTCCTGGCCGTGCTGTGGCTGTTCGTCATCGTCGCGGTCCAGGTGATCCGCAGCGACCTGTTCGGCACCAAGGTGAACCCGCGGTCCTCCCGTCGTGGCGCGAGCGCCACGACGGGAGGCGGCGCGTCCACCGCGACCGCCGCACGCGCCGCTGCGCCGACCCAGGCCGGCCCGGCGGCGGGCCAGACCCAGGGCGGCGGCGGGCGCCGTCGCGGCGGCCCGACCCAGCTCGTCGTGGTGCAGGGCTCGCTGGCCGGCACCACGGTGGCGCTCCAGGGCCAGACCATCACGCTCGGCCGCGCGCACGACTCCACCATCGTGCTGGACGACGACTACGCGTCCTCCCGGCATGCCAGGATCTATCCGGATCAGACTGGGCAGTGGACGGTCGAGGATCTAGGCTCCACCAACGGCACCTATCTGGACCGGCAGCGCCTGACCGCGCCCACCCCGCTCCAGCCGGGCATGCCGATCCGTATCGGCAGGACCGTCATCGAACTGCGGAAGTAGTAGCGCATGAGGGACAGCATCCCGTCCATGACCCAGAGGGGGGCACAGGTCGCATGACCCTGGTGCTGCGCTTCGCCGCCGGCTCCCACAAGGGACTGATCCGGGAGGGGAACGAGGACTCCGGCTACGCCGGGCCGCGGCTGCTGGCCGTGGCCGACGGCATGGGCGGCGCCGCGGCCGGCGAGGTCGCTTCCTCCGAGGTGCTCGGCTCGATCGTCCGGCTGGACGAGGACGTGCCGGGCGCCGACCTGCTGACCCTGCTGGGCGACGCCGTCCAGGGCGCCAACGACCGGCTCCGGCAGATGGTCGAGGAGGACCCGCAGCTGGAGGGCATGGGCTGCACCCTGACCGCCATGCTGTGGACGGGCCAGCGGATGGGCCTGGTGCACGTCGGCGACTCCCGGGCCTACCTGCTGCGTGACGGCTCCCTGGTGCAGATCACCCAGGACCACACCTGGGTGCAGCGCCTGGTCGACGAGGGCCGGATCACGCCCGAGGAGGCCGAGACCCACCCGCAGCGCTCGCTGCTGATGCGGGCGCTGGACGGCCGCGGCCAGGTCGAGCCCGACCTGTCGATCCGCGAGGTCCGGGCCGGCGACCGCTACCTGATCTGCTCCGACGGCCTCTCCGGCCCGGTCAGCCACCAGACCCTCCAGGACACCCTCGGCAGCTACTACGCTCCCGAGCAGACCGTGCAGGAGCTGATCCAGCTCGCGCTGCGCGGCGGCGGTCCGGACAACATCACCTGCATCGTGGCGGACGTCATCGACGTCGGCGCCACGGACACCATGAGCGGCCAGTTCAACGACGTCCCGGTGGTGGTCGGCGCGGTCGCCGACGCCCCGCCGTCCTCGGCCGCCGCCGACCGCTCGATCGCGGACACCCCGGCCGGCCGCGCCGCCGGCCTCGGCCGCGGCCCGCAGGGCGCCTTCGGCCCGGCCGAGGGCTACGACGCCACGCAGGGCGGCTTCGGCCCCGCCGAGGGCTACGACGGCGAGTACGGCTCCGGCGAGCCCTCGGTGTACGGCACCGAGGGCTTCGACGAGGGTCGGCCCGCGAAGCGCAAGCGCAAGGGCCTGACGGTCTCGCTGGCCGTCCTGGTCACGCTCGGGCTGCTCGGCGGCGCCGGCTACTTCGGCTACCAGTGGACCCAGGACCAGTACTACGTCGGCACCCAGGACGACCACGTCGCGATCTACCAGGGCATCAACCAGAACCTGGCCGGCCTGAGCCTGTCCTCGGTGCACTCCTCCTACAGCAAGATCCAGCTGAAGTGGCTGCCCGAGGACCAGCAGGTCCACGTGAAGAAGACCATCTCGGTCGGCAGCATGAAGGACGCGCAGTCGACGGTCAACGAGCTCGACGGCTGGGTCCAGCTCTGCCAGCGGGCCGCGAAGGCGACCGTCCCGGCCGCACCGCCCGCCACCCAGGCGTCCCAGGCCGTGTACCTGGCCACCACGCCCACCCCGACCGAGAAGAACCGCGGCCCGGCCGCGTCGACGCCGACCACCGGCCCCTCGACCGCACCGACGCCGACCGCCCCGGCGGCACCCGCCCCGGCGCCGAACGCCACCCCTCCGGCCACGCAGGGCGACCAGGCTCCGTTGACCGAAGAGGAGCTCAGCCGGGCGAACTCCTGCCCGAAGCAGTGACGTCCGTGATCCGACATAGGTCCGCCCCGAACGGGCTTGCCGGCCGTCAGGGAGCGGTCACCACGTGAGCAGCTACGACCTGAGCCAAGAAACCACCCGGTCCGGCCGGCGCCGGGCGGCGGCCGGACGCGCCGCCCCCCGCCGGCGGGGCAACACCACGATCTCCCCGCAGGAGGCGCCCAACCGGCGCAACACCGAGCTGGCCCTGCTGGTCTTCGCGGTGCTGCTGCCGGTCCTCGCGTACGCCAACGTGGGCCTCGCGATGGACGGCCGGCTGCCCGCGGGCATGCTCGGCTACGGGTTCGGCATGGGCGCCCTGGCCGTGGTCGCGCACCTGCTGGTGCGCCGCTTCGCGCCGTACGCGGACCCGCTGATGCTGCCGATCGCCACCCTGCTCAACGGGCTCGGGGTGGTGATGATCTGGCGGCTGGACAAGGCCGGCAAGCTGCTCAAGAACAACTACCCGGCGGCCGAGAACCAGCTGATGTGGTCGGCCCTGGGGATCGCCGGCTTCATCGGGGTGATGGTCCTGCTGAAGGACCACCGGGTGCTCCAGCGCTACACCTACATCTCGATGGTGGTGGCCCTGGTCCTGCTCGCCGCCCCGGCCTTCTTCCCCTCCCGGGACGAGGACTTCGGCGCCAAGATCTGGATCCGGATGGGCAGCTTCTCCATCCAGCCGGGCGAGTTCGCCAAGATCATCCTGACCGTCTTCTTCGCCGGCTACCTGATGGTCAAGCGGGACGCCCTGGCGCTGGCCAGCCGCCGGTTCATGGGCCTGTACCTGCCGCGCGGCCGCGACCTCGGCCCGATCATCGTGATCTGGCTGCTCAGCCTGCTGATCCTGATCTTCGAGAACGACCTGGGCACGTCCTTCCTGTTCTTCGGCCTGTTCGTGGTGATGCTCTACGTCGCCACCGAGCGGACCAGCTGGATCCTGTTCGGCCTGCTGATGTCGGTCGGCGGCGCGGTGGCGGTCGCCTCGACCGCCAGCCACGTGAAGGTCCGCATCAACGCCTGGCTGGACCCGATGGCCGTCTTCGGCCCGAACCCGCCGAAGGGCGCCACCGAGCAGATCGGCCAGTCGCTGATGGCGCTCGGCTCCGGCGGGGTCACCGGCTCGGGCCTCGGCCAGGGCCGCTCCTGGCTGATCGGCTTCGCCGCCAAGAGCGACTTCATCCTGGGCTCCTTCGGCGAGGAGCTCGGGCTGGCCGGACTGATGGCGATCTTCCTGCTGTACGCGCTGCTGGTGCAGCGCGGTCTGCGCACCGCGCTCGCCGCCCGCGACCCGTTCGGCAAGCTGTTCGCCGTCGGGCTCTCCTCGGCGATGGCGATCCAGGTGTTCGTCGTGGCCGGCGGTGTCACCGGGCTGATCCCGCTGACCGGTATGACCATGCCGTTCCTCGCCCAGGGCGGTTCGTCCGTGGTCGCCAACTGGGCGCTGGTCGGGATCCTGCTGAAGATCAGCGACAGCGCCCGCCGCCCCGGGGCCGAACCGGCCCCGGCCACCGAGGGCCAGGGAGGACCCGCCCGATGAACAAGCCGATCCGCCGGGTCTCGATCTTCTGCCTCGTGCTGATCCTGGCCCTGATGGTGCGCACCAACTGGGTGCAGGGCGTCCAGGCCGAGTCCTGGGCGACCAACAAGAACAACAAGCGCCAGCTGTACGACCGCTACGCCCACCCGCGCGGCAACATCATCGTCAGCGGCCAGCCGGTCACCAAGTCCGACTTCGTCAACGGCCTGCGCTACAAGTACAAGCGCTCCTGGGTCGACGGCCCGATGTACGCCCCGGTGACCGGCTACTCCTCCCAGGCCTACGGCTCCAACCAGCTGGAGAACCTGGAGGACGGCATCCTCTCCGGCACCGACGACCGGCTGTTCTTCCGGAACACCCTGGACATGCTGACCGGCGAGCAGAAGCGCGGCGGCGACGTCGTGACCACCATCAACGCCAAGGTCCAGAAGGCCGCCTTCGACGCCATGGGGAACAAGAAGGGCGCGGTGGTCGCGCTCGACCCGAAGACCGGCGCGATCCTGGGGCTGGTCTCCACCCCCTCCTACGACCCGGGCACCTTCGCCGGCGGCGAGGCCGCCGACACCAAGGCCTGGACGGACCTCAACGCGGACCCGAACAAGCCGATGCTCAACCGGGCGCTGAAGGAGACCTATCCGCCCGGCTCGACCTTCAAGCTGGTCACCGCGACCGCAGCGTTCGAGAACGGCCGGTACCAGAGCATCGACGACGCCACGGACACCCCCGAGCCGTACATCCTGCCGAACACCACCACGCAGCTGAAGAACGAGAGCCCCAACGAGCGCTGCGAGAACGCCACCATCAAGTCCGGGATGGACCAGTCCTGCAACACGGTCTTCGCCAAGATGGGTGCGGACCTGGGCAAGGAGAAGATGCGGGCGCAGGCCGAGAAGTTCGGCTTCAACAGCACGATCGACACCCCGGTCCGCTCCGAGAAGAGCGTCTTCCCGGACAGCCCGAGCCTGGACGGCACCGCCCAGGACTCGATCGGCCAGCACGACACCCGCGCCACCCCGCTGCAGATGGCCATGGTCTCCGCCGCGATCGCCAACAACGGCAGCCTGATGCAGCCGTACCTGGTCGACCAGGAGCGCTCGGCCACGCTGACCACCGTCTCCAAGCACACCGAGAAGCAGTTCTCCCAGCCGATGAGCCCGGCCACCGCGCAGAAGATGCAGGACCTGATGGTCTCGGTGGTCGAGAACGGCACCGGCAAGAACGCCCAGATCCCCGGACTCCAGGTCGGCGGCAAGACCGGCACCGCGCAGCACGGCGAGGACAACGCCGGGCTGCCGTTCGCCTGGTTCACCTCCTGGGCCAAGACCCCGGACGGCCAGTCGGTCGCGGTCGCGGTGGTGGTCGAGGACGGGTCCCAGAACCGCGACGGCATCAGCGGTGGCCGGCTCGCGGCCCCGATCGCCAAGGCGGTGATGCAGGCCGCACTCGGCAAGTAGGAGCGCAGATCCGGGGTGAGTGGAATGTCACGATCGGCACCGTCGTCCGGATACCGGTCTGATATCGGCCGACGGTCGACTCCGGTCCGATGCGGTACGACCGGTAGCGTATCCGCCAGCAGCGGGTGTGCCCGTTGCCGCCCGCGAGGCACCGCACGGCTCGGCCGGAGAACCGGTCGCGGACCGCGCGGCGTCACCCAGAGCGTGCGGGGACGCCTACGTCACAACCTCACCGGCCGGTGAGGGAGAGGGTCGGAACTATGGAAGAGCCTCGTCGCCTCGGCGGCAGGTACGAGCTCGGCGGCGTCCTCGGACGCGGCGGCATGGCCGAGGTTTACCTCGCCCATGACACCCGACTCGGCCGCTCCGTCGCAGTGAAGACGCTCCGGGCCGACATGGCCCGGGATCCGTCGTTCCAGGCCCGCTTCCGCCGCGAGGCACAGTCGGCGGCGTCCCTGAACCACCCCGCGATCGTCGCCGTGTACGACACCGGCGAGGACTACATCGACGGCATCTCCATCCCGTACATCGTGATGGAGTACGTCGAGGGGTCCACGCTGCGCGAGCTGCTGCACTCCGGGCGCCGTCTGCTGCCCGAGCGTGCGCTGGAGATGACCATCGGCATCCTCCAGGCCCTGGAGTACTCGCACCGGGCCGGCATCGTGCACCGCGACATCAAGCCGGCCAACGTGATGCTGACCCGGCAGGGCAACGTCAAGGTCATGGACTTCGGCATCGCCCGTGCGATGGGCGACGCCGGTATGACCATGACGCAGACCTCGGCCGTCATCGGCACCGCCCAGTACCTCTCCCCCGAGCAGGCCAAGGGCGAGCAGGTCGACGCCCGCTCCGACCTCTACTCCACCGGCTGCCTGCTCTACGAGCTGCTGACCGTCCGCCCGCCGTTCGTCGGCGACTCGCCGGTCGCCGTGGCCTACCAGCACGTCCGGGAGGAGCCGCAGCCGCCGTCCGTCTTCGACCCCGAGGTGCGCCCCGAGGTCGACGCGATCGTGCTGAAGGCGCTCGCCAAGGACCGCGACTACCGCTACCAGACTGCCGACGAGATGCGCGACGACATCGAGCGCTTCCTCGACGGCCTGCCGGTGGCCGCCGCCCAGCAGGCCGCCGCGTACGGCATGGGCGCGGCCGGCTACGGCTACGACCAGAACGGCTACCCGCAGCAGCACGACCCGTACGGCCAGACCAACGTGCTGCCGCAGCAGCCCGGCGGCGGCCCGACCACCGTCCTGCCGCAGGCCTCCGGGCAGCCCGGCTACGGCCAGGGCGGCTACCAGGACGACGGCTACGGCCAGACCCACGCCGGCCCCGCGGTCGGCGGCAACGACGGCTACGACGACGGCTACGGCCGCGGCCGTAGGGGCGATGACCCGCCGAAGAAGAGCAACACCTCCTGGATCGTGCTGGCGGTGGCCGCCGTGCTGGTCCTGGTCGGCACCTTCTTCGTCGCCCAGGCGATGTTCAGCGACAAGGGCACGAAGGACGCCGCGAAGGTCACCGCGCCGAACCTGGTCGGCAAGACCCTCGCGGAGGCCAAGACGGCCGCCACCGGGGCCGGTCCCAAGCTCGTGGTGACCGAGGGCGAGAAGGTCGCCTGCCCGGACGCCAACGTCAAGAAGGACCAGGTCTGCACCCAGAACCCGGTGTCGGGCACCCAGGTCGCCGAGACTGCCACCATCACGGTGCAGATCTCCTCCGGCCCGGCCAAGACGCAGATCCCGACCGTGACCGGCAAGCCCAAGGACCAGGCCCTCCAGGCCCTGGCCGCGGCCGGCTTCACCAACGTCGCCCCGCCCGAGTACAAGGACGACGACACCGCCCCGCAGGACACCGTCATCGCCCAGGACCCGGCGGCCGGGTCGCCCGCCGACCCGAGCGCTCCGGTCAAGCTGACGATCTCGCAGGGCAAGGCCAAGGTGAACGTCCCGAACGTGGTGGGCGCCCAGAAGGACGACGCGGTGAACCAGCTGCAGGGCGCCGGCTTCCAGGTCGACGCCTCCAAGACCACGCAGACCAACGACCCGACCAAGGTCAACACCGTCTTCTCGCAGTCGGTCTCGCCGAACACCAAGGTGCCGGCCAACACGAAGATCTCGCTGATCATCTACAAGGCGCCGGACAAGGCCCAGGTCCCGCCGATGCAGAACCAGAAGCTGTCGGACGCCATCGCCGCGCTCCAGAAGGTCGGTCTGCTCTACACCGTGGTCAGCGGTCCGCAGGACCCGAACGCGGTCGTCATCCAGAGCAACCCGGGGGCCGGCACCCAGCTGGACCCGAACACCCAGGTGCAGCTGTTCACCCGGCCGGCCGATCCGGTCAAAGGGGGCGACCCCACCACCCCACCCGCCAAAGGGGACCACTAGGCCTCCGATCTTCCCCTGGTTCGGCTGAGCCGGGGCCGGAGCCCGGGTAGCCCCGGATAACGCCCGAGGGCCCGCCGCAACGCTTGCGGCGGGCCCTCGGGCATTTCCGTACCGGCCCCCAGGAGGCCCGTGAGCGGCTTCAGGAGTGCCGCAGCTCCGGCGGCGGGGTGCGCTTGGCGTCCATGTCGTCCACCCGCACCAGGCTCCCCCAGACGGCCATCCGGTAGCGCGAGGTGTACACCGGCGTGCAGGTGGTCAGGGTGATGTAGCGGCCGGGACCGGCGTAGCCGGAGCGGGCCGGGACGGGTGCCACGATGCCGGTGTCGTACTTGGACGTCTCCGCCAGGGTGTTGTCGACCTTGTAGACGTACCACTTGTCCTTGGTCTCTACCACGACCGCGTCGCCCTGGTGGACGGCGTCCAGGTCGTGGAACTTGGCGCCGTGGCCGTCCCGGTGGGCGGCCAGCGTGAAGTTGCCCTGCTGGTCCCAGGGCATCGCGGCCTTGTACGGCTGCTCGTAGACGCCCGCCACGCCGTCGTCCAGGACCTCGGTGGAGGTGCCCATCCGGATCAGCACCTGGTAGCCCCGGCCCATCGCCGGGACGTGCAGGAAGCCGACGTCGTCCCCGGCCGCGAACTGCTTGGCCGGGGGCGCGGGCGCGGGCCCGGTGCCGGTGCCGGTGCCGGTACCGGGGGCATCGGGCGCACCGGGGGCCGGGGCCGCGCCGGGTGTGGCCGGGGGACCGGGGTCCGGGCCCGCGGCCCAGCTGCTGCGCAGCCGGTCGGCGGCGGCCGAGGCCGATCGGTCGGCCTCCACGTTGGTCCACCACAGCGAGTAGGCCACGAACAGGCCGAGCACCAGGCCCAGCGTGATCAGCAGCTCGCCGAAGACCCCGAGCGCGGCCAGCGCCCGGCTCCGTCCCCGCCCGGCCCGCGGCTCGGGCGGCGGAAAGGCCTCCTGCGCCGGTTCGGCCGACTGCGCGGTCTCGTCCTGCATCTGCGGTGCTCCCCCTCCGGGCCGGGCGGCCGGGCGTCTACCCGCCCGTGATCGCGGCCGGCTTGCCCTGGGCACGCGGCCGTTCCTCGATCATCTTGCCAAAGACGATGAGACGGAACTTGGAGGTGAACTCCGGCGTACAGGTGGTCAACGTGATGTAGCGGCCGGGACCGGCGTACCCGGCGCCGTTCGGCACCGGCTTGATCACGCTCACGTTGTTGGGGGAGGTCTCCGGGATGCCCCCGGTGACCTCGTAGGTGTAGTAGCCGGCGGCGGTCTCCACCACGATCTTGTCGCCCTTGCCGAGCTGGTTGATGTACCGGAACGGCTCGCCGTGGGTGTTGCGGTGGGCGGCCAGCGCGAAGTTGCCCGCCTTGTCGCCCGGCATCCCGGTGCCGGTGTAGTGGCCGACCAGGCCGTTGTCGAGCACCGCCGACTTGGAGGTGCCCTCGGCGATCGGGAACTTCAGCCCCAGCTTGGGCAGGTAGATGATGGCGAAGCCCTTGCCGGGCTCGAACACCTCGGGCTTGTTCGGGTCCGGGGCCGGCCGGCCCGGCTGTACGAGTGGGGCAGCCGCGTTGAACTGCTGCTCCAGCTGGTTGCGGGCCCCGTCGGCGGCCTCGTCGGCCTGCACGTTGGTCCACCAGAGCTGGTAGGCGACGAAGAGCAGCATCACCAGGCCGAGCGTGATGCACAGCTCGCCGACGCCCCGGGCGGCCACCACGAGCACGGACTCCTTGGGGCGCACCCGCCCGGCGGCGCGGCCGCCCGCCCGGCGCCGGCCGCTGCCCGAACGCAGCGAGGTGCGGCCCTGGGCGGCGCGGCGGCGCTCGGCCCGGCCACCCGTGGGGGCCGGTTCGGAGGCCGGCGCGCCGTCGACGAGGGGCAGCCGCAGCTGGAGGGTCTGGTCGGGCAGCCAGGGGTACTCGGGCCCGTCCACGAGGGGCTCCTGGGCCTGCTCGTACACGCCCCAGGCATCCTCGGGCGCGGTCTGCACCGGGAACCCCTGCTGGTACGGCACGCCGCCGGTGCCGTCGTCCTGGCCCGGGTACCGGGGCCCGCCGTACTGCTGCACGGTGCCGTACGGGTCCGCCTCCGACTGGAAACGCCCATCCGGACGCAGCGCGGTCACGCCGGTCAGCCCCGGCCGATCACCGGGGCGAGCCCGGCCGACCGGTCGACCGCCTGCGGGAAGCCGCACTCCGCGAGCCAGTTGGCGAGCATCCGGTGCCCGCCCTCGGTGAGCACCGACTCGGGGTGGAACTGCACGCCCTCGACCGGAAGTTCACGGTGCCTCAGGCCCATGATCACGCCGCTCCCGGTGCGCGCGGTGACCACCAGTTCGGCCGGCACGGTGGCCGGTTCGACCGCGAGCGAGTGGTAACGGGTCGCGGTCAGCGGCGAGGGCAGGCCCTCGAAGACCCCGCCGTCCTCGTGCTCGACCGGCGAGGTCTTGCCGTGCAGCAGCTCGGGCGCCCGGCCGACCACCGCACCGTACGCGGCCGCGATCGACTGGAGCCCCAGGCAGACGCCGAACACCGGCAGGCCGATCCGCGCGCAGTGGTGCACCATCTCGATGCAGACCCCGGCCTCCTCCGGGGCACCGGGCCCGGGGGAGAGCAGCACCCCGTCGAAGCCCTCCGCGCCGGAGCGGCGTACGGCGTGCTCGACGGTCACCTCGTCGTTGCGCACCACCTCGCAGGTGGCGCCGAGCTGGTACAGGTACTGGACCAGGTTGAAGACGAAGCTGTCGTAGTTGTCCACCACCAGGATGCGGGGCGGGGTGGTCGGCTGGGTCGTCATGCGCGCGTGGTCTCCGTGGGGTGCGGTGCTGGAAGGGAGTTCCGGGCCCGCCGGCTCAGCCGGCCGCGGCACCGTCGCCGCCGTCCACTGTGACGTCGCCGAAGGGGAGCAGCGGTTCCGCCCACGGGAAGACGTAGGTGAAGAGGAGGTACACGGTCCCCACGACGAGGAGCAGCGAGATGAGGGCCCGGACCAGGGTGTGCCCCGGGAGGTGACGCCAGATCCAGCCGTACATGGTGCTCCCTCGACGTAGCGGACTGGGTTAAAGAGTAGACCCGCCGTCCACGGCCGCGGGGCAGGTCCGCTACTGCTGTCCGCCCGCCGAACGCAGTTCGGTGGTGCCGGAGTACCCGGGCAGGGTCAGCTCGCCGCTCTCCTGGACCTTCCAGCCCAGCCCGTAGGCCTGGACGTACTGGAGGTAGTTGCGGATCGTCGGGTCCGCCTCGACGGCCGAGCGCAGGGCGTCGGTCCGCCCGACCGCCTTGACCACGTACGGCGGGGAGTAGACCCGGCCCTGGAGCAGCAGGGTGTTGCCGACGCAGCGGACGGCGCTGGTGGAGATCAGCCGCTGGTCCATCACCTGCACGCCCTCGGCGCCGCCCCGCCACAGCGCGTTGACGACGGCCTGGATGTCCTGCTGGTGGATGACCAGGTCGTTGACGCCGGGCTCGGGCACCCCGGGGATGCGCGCGGTGGCGTTCGGCGGCGCGTCGTTGAGGGTGACGGTCAGGCCGCCGCCCTGGAGCGGCTCCAGGGCCGCACCGGAGCGCAGGCCGTCCAGCCGCGCGGCGTCGGCGGGGTCGTGGCCCTGCTGCTCGGTGAGCTGCTGGGCGCGGCTCTGGAGGTCGGCGAGCTGGGACTGCGCCTGCTGGTTCTGCCCGCTGCGCTGGCGGATCACGTCACCGAGGCTGAGCAGCGAGTTGTCGGTCCGCAGGTCCGTGCCGCGGGCGGTCTGCGCGCTGACGTAGAAGAGCAGGCCGGCGAGCGCGAAGACGGCACAGGTCAGGGCACGTCCGGCAATTCGGGTACCGGAGCGGCGGATACGGGCCGTCTCAGGGGGAATCGACAAATTAGTCACCGTACCCTTATCTCCTCAAGACCCACCGAGCCACTACGCTAACGGACGCCGGTGGCACGTGGCGGAGCGATCCCCAGGGCGTTCTCCACAGCCGGCCCGGCCGATTCCACCCGCTGCACGCCCGCGCGGTCTCACAGCGCATCGACAGGAGAGCTCCTCGTGCCGAAGTCTCGACTCCGCAAGAAGTCCGACTACACCCCGCCGACCACGGCCGCGGTGAAGATCAGTTCGGGCCGCAGTTGGGTCGCGCCGCTGATGCTGGCACTGTTCCTGATCGGCCTGGTGTGGATCGTCACCTACTACGTGACCAGCGGCACCTACCCGGTCGAGAGCTGGCGGAACTGGAACATCCTGGTCGGCTTCGGCTTCATCGCCGCCGGGTTCGGCGTCTCCACCCAGTGGAAGTGACGGCCCGCCCGTCCTGAGGCTCTGATTCGAGCCGTTCTCCGCCGCTCCGGATCGCTCGTCCCGGGGCGGCGGTCAGGCGTGCCCGGAGCCGAGCGGGGGCCCGGTGGGTTATCCCGACCATCGGACCGTCATGCTTATCCACATGGTTATCCACACTGGGGAAAAGTCTCCCCAGCCTGTGGATAACCTTCCCGGCCGGGGCCGTCCACAGCTGTGCACAACTCCCGGGAAACGAGAAATCCGCACAGCAGGACACGCGTAGAACAGCAGTCCACAACCAGCGGGCCGCACAGCCTGTGCACAACCCCGCACCCGCTGTGGACAAACGTCCGGGGTCAGGCCCCGTAGAGCGCCATCCCGGTCAGCAGCATCCCCGCCTCGACCGCCAGGGCGCCCGCCACCGCCAGCGCCTGGACCAGGCCGCGGCGCTCGCGCGGGGCGTACATCAGGCCGGCCGCGGTCAGCGCGCCGAGCACCAGCCCGCCGACGTGCGCGCGCCAGTCGATGCCCGGGCGGGAGAAGGTGACGATCAGGTTGAAGACCAGGAACGCCATCGCCGGGCCGAGCGGGCCCTTGTTCCGCAGCTGCATCACGATCGTGGCGCCGATCAGCCCGAAGACCGCGCCGGAGGCGCCCACCGAGTTCATCCAGTCGCCGGCCACCAGGAAGGCGAAGGTGCTGCCGCCCAGGGCGGAGAGCAGGTAGAGGGCCAGGAAGCGCAGCCGGCCGAGCGCCTCCTCCAGCGAGGGGCCGAGCCAGAACAGCACCAGCATGTTCATCCCGACGTGCCACCACTCCAGGTGCAGGAAGGTGGCGGTCAGCAGTCGGTACCACTGGTCCGGGCCGTCCGCGATGCCCGCCGGGCCCCCGAGGATGTCCCGCCCGGCGCTGAACAGCGACCAGGTCTGGCCCAGCCGCGGGGTGAGCACGTAGGCCGCCAGCACCCAGACCACGATGTTGAGCCCGATCAGCACCCGGGTGACCAGCCCGCCGTCGGCGGCAAGGGCCCCACCGAACCGGGTGGTCGCCTGCCGCGACCCGGCGTGGCCGCTGCCGACGCACTCCGGGCACTGGAAGCCCACCGAGGCGGCCACCATGCACTGCGGGCAGATCGGCCGCTCGCAGCGGGTGCAGGAGACCCCGGTGGGGGTCTGCGGGTGCCGGTGGCAGCCGGGCAGTCCGGCCTCCGGGGACCGATCGGCCGACGGCCGCGGCTCGTCCGGGAGCATCAGCGGTGTCCCCTTCCCGTACACGACCTCCGAAACCGCCAGCCTACTGCCGCGCCCCCCGCTCCCGGACCGGCTCCCCCACATCCGCCCGCCCCGCCCTCGCCCCTTCCCCGACACGCCCGCACCACCCGCCCGCACCACGGAGCCCCGCGTACGGCCCACTCCGACATGCTTCCGGACAAATCAGGATGCATGATCAGCATTCAGGTGGATATGTACATAAAGGACGCCACCCAGGAGGAGAGACTCGTGAGCTTTACGGATTCGGCCCGAGAGACGGCCACCAGGACCCGGGACACCGCCGCACACTTCGCGGACGGCGCCAGGCAGCGCCTAGGCCCGGCCTTGGACGCCGTCGGTCCGAAGGCCGTGCTGGCCGCCCACAATCTCCGGGTCCAGTACGACAGACATCTCGCCCCGCAGTTCGGCCACGTCTTCGCCAGCCTGCCGCCGGAGGCCCAGCAGAACGTCCTGAAGGCCCTCCACCGGGCCCAGGAGGCCGCCCTGGCGGCCCGCCTGTCCGCCGCCCGGGCCGCGGACCAGACCCGCGCCACCGTCGGCCCCAGGATCGCCCATGCGGTCGAGGAGGCCCGCGCCACCGTCGTCCCGGTGGCGCAGGAGGCCCAGGCGCGCGGCGCCGCCGCGCTGACCGCCCTCCACGGCAACGTCAGCTCGGCCGAGATCAGCGAGCTGGCCGCCCGGAACGCCCGGAAGGAGCGCTGCAACCGCCTGGCCGCCGGCCTCGCCGTGGCCGGCCTGCTGGCGATCGGCGGTGGCATCGTGGCCTGGGAGTGGTGGCGCCGGCACAGCAACCCGGAGTGGCTGGTCGAGCCCCCGACCGGGCAGGAGTCCCGGCCGGCCGGCGCGCACCCGGCGTCCGCCCCGGTGAACGGCTCCGACTCGGACGCCACCGTCGAGCCGACGGACGAGGGCCCGGCGGACGAGAACGACGGCCCCGCCGGCGAGGACGGCCCGAAGCCGCACTGACCGTCCGGAAACACCCGAAACGCCGATCGGCCGCCGGCCAGGATTCCTGGTCGGCGGCCGATCGGCTACTGCTGTGAACTGTGGAGCATAGGAGACTCGAACTCCTGACATCTGCCTTGCAAAGGCAGCGCTCTACCAACTGAGCTAATGCCCCTCGACGGCACCGCGCGTGCCAACGGGCACTAGCGTACCGGTTTCCGGCGCGATTCCCAGCGCCGTCCCCCCGGAACGGTGCCGTTCCCTGTGGTCGGCCGGTCCGGTTCGTCGACCGGGCCGGCCGGCCCGGGAGGCGCCGACGGGCGCCTCCGGAGTTCGTCGATCGTCAGATCGCCGAGGGCTCAGCGACCGGCCGGAACCGGGTCGGTGGCCTCGGTCCACAGGTCCTGCTCGGCGCGGTCCGCCTGGACCTGACGGTAGACAAAGAAGCCGCCGAGGGCGACCAGGGCGACCAGGAGAAGCTTCTTCACCGCGGGACCTCGTCCTTCGTGCGTTGGTGGACTCAAGAGCCGGATCCGGCCGGACTGACCGGGCCGACGAGTCCAGTTGTGTTTCGAGCGCGAACGGGCGGCCGAGTACCAGACTGCCCTTGCGGCCGATGATACACACCGGTGTCCCAATCGTGACCAGCCGCCGTACGGCCAACCCGGCGGTGCGGTCCCAGGATTGACGCCGCACCTCCTGGCGGCCGCTCCGGCCGCGCCCGGGGACCGTCCCGGCGCCCCCGGTCAGGCGCGGCCGGCCGCTCCGTCCACGGGTCCGTCCGGTACCACCAGGGCGCAGACCAGTCCGGGGATGCTCATCGCCCAGAGCACCGCCATGTCGTCACCAACCCTCCACCGTCCCTCCCCGGAGAACAGCGGGGGAGGGCGGGCGGTTCCCGGTCCGGCGGCGGGGAACGTCGAAGGGCCCGGAGTGGATCACTCCGGGCCCTTCGGGGAGGTGGGCCTAACAGGACTTGAACCTGTGGCCTCTTCCTTATCAGGGAAGCGCTCTAACCGTCTGAGCTATAGGCCCTCACCGAGAAGAGATCGTACCGGATTCCGGCCGACCCGCGGCCCCGCCCGATCTCGGGAAGTGTCGAAGGGCCCGGAGTGGATCACTCCGGGCCCTTCGCGGTGGTGGGCCTAACAGGACTTGAACCTGTGGCCTCTTCCTTATCAGGGAAGCGCTCTAACCGTCTGAGCTATAGGCCCTTGCCGCACTGAAAGATTAGCGGACCGACGGCCGATCTCCCAAATCCGGATCGGCCGGGGCCGCGGCGGCGCCCCCCGCGACCAGCTGCGGCGCAGCGGCGGTGGGGCTCAGCAGCCACTCCTCGCGGGTCGACGGCAGACCCGCCGCGCCCTCCTCGGTGCTGCGGACGGCGAGGACCTGGTTGATCCCGATCCGGTTCTGCTCGAAGGCGAGCGCGGAGGCCGCCATGTACAGCCGCCAGACCCGGGCCCGGCCGCGCCCGACCAGCCGGACCGCCTCCGTCCAGTGCGCCTCCAGGTTGGCCACCCACTCGCGCAGGGTCAGCCCGTAGTGCTCGCGCAGCGACTCGACGTCCCGAACCTCGAAGCCGGCCTCCTCCAACCGGGCCACGGTGGAGCCGACGGGGGAGAGCTCGCCGTCCGGGAACACGTAGCGGTCGATGAACGGGCTGGTGCGGTGCGGCTCGCCGGGGAAGTCGGGACGGCGGGCGATCTGGTGGTTGAGCAGCCGGCCGCCGGGCACCAGCAGCCGGTACAGGCCCTCGGCGTAGACCCGGTACTGCTCGGAGCCGACGTGCTCGGCCATCCCGACGCTGGAGATCGCGTCGAAGGGCCCGTCGGCGATCTCCCGGTAGTCCTGGAGCCGGACCTCGGCCCGGTCGGACAGCCCGGCCTCCTCGATCCGGGCGCGGGCCAGCGCGACCTGCTCCCGGGAGATGGAGACGCCGACCGCGGTGACCCCGTAGTGCTTCGCCGCGTGCAGCAGCAGCGAGCCCCAGCCGCAGCCGACGTCCAGCAGGCGCACCCCGGGGCGCAGGCCGAGCTTGCGGCAGATCAGGTCAAGCTTGGCCTCCTGGGCGGCCTCCAGGCTCTTCGCCTCCGGCGTCCAGTAGGCGCACGAGTAGACCATCGAGGAGCCCAGCACGATCCGGTAGAAGTCGTTCCCGACGTCGTAGTGGTGGCTGATGGCCTCGCGGTCCCGGCTGCGGCTGTGCAGCCGCCCGTCGGCCCTGCGGACCTCCTCACGGGGCGGCTCGGGATCGAGGCCGACCGCTCCGGCCCGCAGCGCGGCGGCGAGCACCCGGCGGCCCCTGGCGCCGAGCACGTCGCGCGGCCCGAGGGCCAGGGTGCGGATCTCCGGTCGCTCGGCGAAGCGGGCGACGGCGGAGAGCGTCTCGTACAGGTCGGTGCCGGGGGCGAGTTCCAGGTCCCCCGCGACGTAGGCCCGGGCCAGTCCCAGCTCGTCCGGCCGCCAGATCAGCCGGCGCAGTGCCCGGCGGTTGCGCAGGACCACGGTGGGCGCGCCCGGCGGCCCGGCGACGCTGCCGTCCCAGACCTGCACCCGCAGCGGCACCGGGACCCCCAACAGCCCTTCCAGGGCCTCGACCAGTTGACCTGCGAGCTTCGCCACCGCGCGCCTCCGTCCAGTCGTCCTGCGGAACCTCAGCTGACCCGGTCGGGCGGACCGGGGGCGGCCTGCGGCACTCCCGGGCGCGGGACGGGCGGCAACCAGCTAATCCCACCGCGGCCGCCCGGTTTCCGGACGGCACGCCGCGGGCGGCCGGCTGTCACCCGAAATGCCGACGGGCCCCACCGGCTGGAACAGCCTGCGGGGCCCGTGCATTCCGTCCTCGGACGGAGAGCTGAGCGAGGGTCAGGATCCGGCCGGGATCAGTCCTCCTCGGCCAGGGTGAGCTCGACGCCGCCGGTGAAGCCGGCCGCCGCGTTGTAGATGAACGCGGAGAGCGTGGACAGGGCGGTCAGCAGGACGACGTCGACCACGGCGATCAGCGTGGTGAAGGTCATCACCTTGCCGAAGCCGATGTAGTCCATCAGGTTGAGGCCGCCGCTGCTGTCCGAGCCGGTGACGTCCTTGAGGGTCTTGGTCAGCGAGTCGAAGACGCCGAGCGAGTCCAGCGTCATCCACAGCACGGCCGAGGCCACGATGATGATGATGCCGACGGCCAGCGACAGCAGGAAGCTGACCTTCATCACGGACCACGGGTCGACCTTGGTCACCCGCAGCCGGGCCTTGCGGGTCCGGCCGAGGCCGGGGCCGCCGCCCGCGGGGGCAGCGGCGGCCGGGCGGCGTGCCGCCCCGGCGGCGGCCGCACCGCCGACCGGGGTTCCGCCGGCCGGGGTGTTGCCCGAGGTTCGGGTGCCCCGGGCCGGGGTCGGCTGCCCCTTGGCGTACGTGGTCGGCTGCGAGAAGCCGCCCGAGCCGGAGGCCGGGCTGCTCTGCGGCTGCCCCCCGTAGGTCCCACCGCTCTGTCCCGCTCCGCCGACCGGTGGCATCAGCGAGGTGGACGCGGCCGGGTGCTCGGCCGGCGGCTGCGGCACGCCGTACGAACCCCCGCCCTGCGCGCCCGGACGGCCGCCGGAGGTTCCTCCCGCAGCACCCGTGGCTCCACTCACCTGGTCCTCCCGCACTTCCCACCAGGACGGCGGCGCCGCCCTGCTTCGTCACTCGTCATCCAGCGCCCGGCGGGATTGCCCGGAACTGGTCGGCGTCCGGTGCCGTCGCGTCCCTCTACCTGGACGCGGCGGCACCGGTCTGCGGTTCGGTTCAGGCCTCGACGTCTCCGTCGACCACCGTCTCCGTACCCTCGGCCGTCTCGGTGGACTCGGTACCAGCGACCTCGTCCTCCGCCGTCTCCTCGTCCTCGGCCTCCGCGTTGCGGGCCATGCCCACGACCGCGTCGCGCTTCCCGAGGTTGATCAGTTGGACGCCCATGGTGTCACGTCCGGTTTCACGAACCTCGGAAACCCTTGTGCGGATCACTCCACCCGAGAGGGTGATCGCCATGATCTCGTCGGATTCGTCGACCACGAGCGCGCCCACCAGCGAGCCTCGACCCTCGACGATCTTCGCCGCCTTGGTGCCGTAGCCGCCGCGCCCCTGGACACGGTACTCGTCCACGCCGGTGCGCTTGGCGTACCCGCCGTCAGTGGCGGTGAAGACGTAGGTGCCCGGACGGACGACGTTCATCGAGAGCAGTTCGTCGTCCTCGCGGAACGCCATGCCCTTGACGCCGGAGGTGGCACGGCCGGTGGGCCGCAGCGCGTCGTCGGTCGCGGTGAAGCGGATCGACTGGGCCTTCTTGGAGACCAGCAGCAGGTCGTCCTCGGCGGAGACCAGCTCGGCGCCGATCAGCTCGTCGTCCCGGCCCTCCTCGTCCTGGCGCAGGTTGATCGCGATCAGGCCGCCGGAGCGCGGCGAGTCGTAGTCCTTGAGCGCGGACTTCTTCACCAGGCCGGCCCGGGTGGCGAGGACCAGGTACGGCTTGTCCTCGTAGGTGCGGACGGCCATCACCTGGGTGATGTGCTCCTCCGGTTGGAAGGCCAGCAGGTTGGCCACGTGCTGGCCGCGGGCGTCGCGCCCGGCGTCCGGCAGCTCGTAGCCCTTGGCCCGGTAGACCCGGCCCTTGTTGGTGAAGAACAGGATCCAGTTGTGGGTCGTCGTCACGAAGAAGTGGTCGACGATGTCGTCCTGCTTCAGCTGGGCGCCGCGCACGCCCTTGCCGCCGCGCTTCTGCGAGCGGTAGAGGTCGGAGCGGGTCCGCTTGACGTAGCCGCCACGGGTGATCGTGACGACGATGTCCTCCTCGGCGATGAGGTCCTCGATGGAGAGGTCGCCGTCGGAGGGGATGAGGGTGGAGCGCCGCTCGTCGCCGTACTTCTCGACGATCGCGGCGAGCTCCTCGGAGATGATCTCCCGCTGGCGGATCGGCGAGGCCAGGATCGCGTTGTACTCGTCGATCTTGCGCTGGAGCTCGTCGTGCTCGTCCGTGATCCGCTGGCGCTCCAGGGCGGCCAGGCGACGCAGCTGCATCTCCAGGATGGCGTTGGCCTGGAGCTCGTCGATGTCGAGCAGGCCCATCAGGCCGGTGCGGGCGGCGTCGGCGCTCGCCGAGGCCCGGATCAGCGCGATGACCTCGTCGATCAGGTCCAGGGCCTTGAGCAGGGCGCGCAGGATGTGGGCGCGCTCCTCGGCCTTGCGCAGGCGGAAGGTGGTGCGCCGGACGATGACCTCGACCTGGTGGTTGACCCAGTGCCGGATGAAGGCGTCCAGCGACAGGGTGCGCGGCACGCCGTCGACCAGGGCCAGCATGTTGGCGCCGAAGTTGGTCTGCAGCTCGGTGTGCTTGTACAGGTTGTTCAGCACGACCTTGGCGACCGCGTCGCGCTTGAGCACGACCACCAGGCGGGTGCCGGTGCGGGCCGAGGACTCGTCGCGGACGTCGGCGATGCCGGCGATCTTGCCGTCCTTCACCAGGTCGGCGATCTTCAGCGCGAGGTTGTCCGGGTTGACCTGGTACGGCAGCTCGGTGATCACCAGGCACTGGCGGCCCTGGATCTCCTCGACCTCGACCACGGCGCGCATGGCGACCGAGCCGCGGCCGGTGCGGTAGTAGTCGTCGATCCCGCGGCGGCCGACGATCAGCGCGCCGGTGGGGAAGTCCGGGCCCTTGATCCGCTCGACCAGGGCCTCCAGCAGCTCCTCGTTGGAGGCTTCCGGGTTCTCCAGGTACCAGAGCGCGCCGGAGGCGACCTCGCGGAGGTTGTGCGGCGGGATGTTGGTGGCCATGCCGACCGCGATGCCGGTGGCACCGTTGACCAGCAGGTTGGGGAAGCGCGCGGGCAGGACGGTGGGCTCCTGCGAGCGGCCGTCGTAGTTCGACGCGAAGTCGACGGTCTCCTCGTCGATGTCGCGCATCATCTCCATGGCCAGCGGCATCATCTTGCACTCGGTGTAGCGCATGGCGGCGGCCGGGTCGTTGCCCGGGGAGCCGAAGTTGCCGTTGCCGTCCACCAGCGGCATCCGCAACGACCACGGCTGGGCCAGGCGGACCACGGTGTCGTAGATCGCGGCGTCGCTGTGCGGGTGGTAGTTGCCCATGACGTCGCCGACGACGCGGGCGCACTTGTAGTAGCCCTTCTCGGGGCGGTACCCGCCGTCGTACATCGCGTAGAGCACGCGGCGGTGCACCGGCTTGAGGCCGTCGCGGACCTCGGGCAGCGCACGGCTGACGATCACGCTCATCGCGTAGTCGAGGTACGAGCGCTGCATCTCGGTCTCGAGCTCGACCGGCTCGATCCGCATGGTCGCCTGGGCGGTGGCCTCGGCGGCCTCGGGGGTCTCGGGCTGTTCGCCTTCGGGACGGTTGTCGTCGACCACTGGTGGTCAGTTTCCTTTCACGCGGACTGGTACGTGCGGGGCCTGGGGTGCAGGCGTCACACGTCCAGGAAGCGGACGTCCTTGGCGTTGCGCTGGATGAAGGAGCGGCGGGCCTCGACGTCCTCGCCCATCAGCACGGAGAACAGCTCGTCGGCGCGGGCGGCGTCCTCCAGGGTGACCTGGAGCAGCAGGCGGTGCTCGGCGTCCATGGTCGTGACCCGGAGCTCCTCGGCGTTCATCTCGCCGAGACCCTTGAAGCGCTGGATCGCGTCGTCCTTGGGGAGCCGGCGCCCGGCCTCCACCCCGGCGGCCACCAACGCGTCGCGCTCGCGGTCGGAGTAGGCGTACTCGAAGTCGTCCTTGCCCCACTTGATCTTGTACAGCGGCGGCATGGCGAGGTAGACGTACCCGGACTCGACCAGCGGCCGCATGAAGCGGAACAGCAGGGTCAGCAGCAGGGTGCGGATGTGCTGACCGTCGACGTCGGCGTCTGCCATCAGGACGATCTTGTGGTACCGCAGCTTGGCCTCGTCGTAGTCCTCCTGGATGCCGCAGCCGAACGCCGAGATCAGCGCCTGGACCTCGGTGTTCTGGAGGACCTTGTCGATCCGGGCCTTCTCGACGTTCAGGATCTTGCCGCGGATCGGCAGGATGGCCTGGGTGCGCGGGTCCCGGCCCTGCTTGGCCGAGCCGCCGGCGGAGTCACCCTCGACGATGAAGATCTCGCACTCGGACGGGTCCTTGGACTGGCAGTCGGAGAGCTTGCCCGGCAGCGAGGCGGACTCCAGCAGGCCCTTGCGACGGGTCAGGTCGCGGGCCTTGCGGGCGGCGACGCGCGCGGTGGCGGCCTGGATCGACTTGCGGATGATGTCCGCGGCCTCGTTGGGGTTGCGGTCCAGCCAGTCGTTGAGCTGCTCGTGGACGACCTTCTGGACGAAGGTCTTGGCCTCGGTGTTGCCGAGCTTGTCCTTGGTCTGGCCCTCGAACTGCGGCTCGCCGAGCTTGACCGAGATGATCGCGGTCAGGCCCTCGCGGATGTCCTCGCCGGAGAGGTTGTCGTCCTTCTCGCGGAGCAGCTTCTTGTCCCGCGCGTAGCGGTTGACCAGGCCGGTCAGCGCGGCGCGGAAGCCCTCCTCGTGGGTACCGCCGCCGTGGGTGTGGATGGTGTTGGCGAAGCTGTAGACCCCCTCGGTGTAGGAGGAGTTCCACTGCATCGCGATCTCCACCGAGATCGCCTTGTCCTTGTCCTCGGCCTCGAAGTCGATCACCGAGGGGTGGACGGGCTCGCCCTTGCGGGAGTTGAGGTGGGCGACGAAGTCGGCGATGCCGCCGTCGTACTTGTACGTGACGGAGAGCGGCTTGCCCTCCTCGTCCACGTGCTCGGGGCGCTCGTCGGTCAGCGAGATCGACAGGCCCTTGTTGAGGAAGGCCATCTCCTGGAAGCGCCGGGAGAGCGTCTCGAAGGAGTAGACGGTGGTCTCGAAGATGTCGCCGTCGGCCCAGAAGGTCACCGTGGTGCCGGTGCGGTCGGTCTCCGTGCCCTTGACCAGGGCGGCGGTCGGCGCGCCCATCTTGTAGTCCTGGGTCCAGATGTGGCCGTCCTTGTGGATCTCCACCGAGAGCCGGGTGGACAGCGCGTTCACCACGGAGACACCCACGCCGTGCAGACCGCCGGAGACGGCGTAGCCGCCGCCGCCGAACTTGCCGCCCGCGTGCAGGACGGTGAGCACGACCTCGACGGCGGGCTTGTCCTGGCCGGGGACGATGTCCACCGGGATGCCGCGGCCGTTGTCGACGCAGCGGATCGCGCCGTCGGCCATGATCGTGACGTCGATGGTGTCGGCGTACCCGGCCATCGCCTCGTCGACGGAGTTGTCCACGACCTCCTGCACCAGGTGGTGCAGGCCGCGCTCACCGGTGGAGCCGATGTACATGCCGGGGCGCTTGCGGACGGCGTCGAGGCCTTCCAGCACCTGGATGTTGCTACCGGTGTAGGAAGCCTGGTCGGACTGGTCTGGGGTCTGGCTGGGGTTGCCGGAATCGGCCACGAAGCGCCCTCTCTGGCACAGCACGGGCCGCATGCCCACCCCGTGCGGGCGGGCGTGCGACCACAGCGTTTCGACTCGGTTGCCACTAGCAACAGTGTTTGGCTTCCAGTCTACCGGTACGACTGACAGAGATGGGCGTTTGGCAGCCCTTGAGGGCAGATACGCCGCCCTGAATCCCTCTACACATGTCCCGATACTCGACCGGGGGGCCCAGGGCGCCTGGAAGGGCTGTCAGGGGTTCCGGAAGATCGCCATCCGATCCGCGCACCCGGCGGCCGTCCGACTTCCCGCTCAGCCCCAGGTGTCGCCCGGCCCCTTGCTCCCCGGCGCGCGCAGCCGGCCGTAGCCACGGGCGGGCGCCGCCGGGCCGAGCACCTTGATGGTCCTGACCGTCCCGTGCCCCAGCTCGTGGTTCAGACGGGCCACCAACTGCCTTGCCAGCCACCGCAGTTGGGTGGCCCAGGCAGTGGAGTCGCACTGCACGGTGAGCACCGCGGCGGCCTCGTCGTAGGAGGAGGGGTGGCAGTGCGCGGCGATGTCCGGGCCGACGATCTGCGGCCAGCGGCCCATCACCCCGCCGACGGCGGCCGAGGACTCCCAGCCGCGCTCGGTCAGCAGCCGGTTGAGCGCCGCACCCAGCGGGACCGGGTCGCGGCCGTCCGAGCGGGCGCCGCTGCGCAGGCCGTGCCGCTTCGCCTCGCGCTTCTCCCGGACCTGCTCACCGCGCTGGCGGGCCTGGGCACGGGCCGCCCGCAGCGCGGAGCGGGCGAGGTCGGCGCCGGTCGGCCCGGAAGCGCCGGGCCCGGGGGCTTCGGACGTGGGGGCTTCGGACGTGGGGGAGTGCTCCGCCGACTCGCTCACGGCGATCTCCTTTCCCCAGCCTGTGGACAACGGTCGCGGTCGCGCGCCCGCCGAGCCGTCCAGCCTACGGGAGCGGCCGGGCCCGTCGGGCCGGGCCGGGGGTGCGCGGAAGTGGTCGCGGTGACGGTGGTGCGGTGGTGCGGCGGTGCCGGTGAAGGGGGCGCGGTCAGGCGTCGATCCGGCGCACCGCGCCGTCGGAGACCGCGAACCGGGCGCCGGCCAGCGCCTTCGGGACGTCCTCGGCGACCGCCGCGGTCACCAGCACCTGCTCGCCGCCGGCCACCAGCTCGGCCAGCCGGTCCCGGCGGGCGGCGTCCAGCTCGGCGAACACGTCGTCCAGGATCAGCACCGGCTCGCCGCCGTCGGCGCGCAGCAGCTCGTACGAGGCCAGCCGCAGCGCCAGCGCGTAGGACCAGGACTCGCCGTGGCTGGCGTAGCCCTTGGCCGGCAGCGGGCCGAGCTTGAGCACCAGCTCGTCGCGGTGCGGACCGACCAGGGTGACGCCGCGCTCGACCTCCTGTTTGCGGACCGCCTGCAGCGCGTGCAGCAGTTGCTCCTCGGCCTGCTCGCGGCTGGTCGGCAGCTCGCCCTCGAAGGAGCTGCGGTACTCCAGGGCGGTCTCGCCGCCCCCGGGGGCCAGCTGCCCGTACGCGGCCGACACCAGCGGCTGCAGGACGGCCACCAGCTGGATCCGGAAGGCCGTCAACTCGGCGCCGGCGCGGGCCAGATGGCCGTCCCAGACCTCCAGGGTGGACAGGTCCGCGCCCTTGCCGCCGCCGGCCCGTCGGGCCATCGCGGCGGTCTTCAGCAGGGCGTTGCGCTGCTTGAGCACCCGCTCGTAGTCCTGCCGCACCCCGGCCAGCCGGGGTGCCCGGGCGGTCAGCAGCCCGTCCAGGAAGCGCCGCCGCTCACCCGGGTCGCCCTTCACCAGGCTGAGGTCCTCGGGGGCGAACAGCACGGTGCGCAGCAGGCCCAGCACGTCGCGCGGGCGGACGTTGTCGGAGCGGTTGATCCGGGCCCGGTTGGCCTTGCCCGGGGTGAGCTCCAGCTCGATCAGGGTGGAGCGGCCGCGGTCCACCACCGAGGTGCGGACCACCGCCCGCTCGGCACCCAGCCGGATCAGCGGGGCGTCGGTGGCGACCCGGTGGCTGCCCAGGGTGGCGACGTAGCCGATCGCCTCGACCAGGTTGGTCTTGCCCTGGCCGTTGGGTCCGACGAAGGCGGTCACGCCCGGGTCGAGGGGCACCTCGGCCCGGGCGTACGACCGGAAGTCGGCGAGCGACAGATGCGCGACGTGCATGGCTGTGGACTGCGCCCGCCTTCTTGTGGAGAACCTTCTGTTTACTTGGACTCGACCGCGTGGCCGCCGAACTGGTTGCGCAGCGCGGCGATCATCTTCATCTGCGGCGAGTCCTCCTGGCGGGAGGCGAAGCGGGCGAACAGCGAGGCGGTGATCGCCGGCAGCGGCACGGCGTGGTCGATCGCGGCCTCGACGGTCCAGCGGCCCTCGCCGGAGTCCGCGGCCCAGCCGCGCAGCTTCTCCAGGTGCTCGTCGTCGTCCAGGGCGCGGACCGCCAGGTCCAGCAGCCAGGAGCGGATGACCGTGCCCTCCTGCCAGCTGCGGAAGACCTCGCGCACGTCGGTGACCTCGGGGGCGGCCTCCAGCAGCTCCCAGCCCTCGGCGAAGGCCTGCATCATCGCGTACTCGATGCCGTTGTGGACCATCTTGGCGAAGTGGCCGGCGCCCACCGCGCCCGCGTGCACCGAGCCGAAGTCACCCTCGGGCTTGAGGGCGTCAAAGACCGGCTGGACCTTGGCGACGTGCTCGGCGTCGCCGCCGTACATCAGCGCGTAGCCGTTCTCCAGGCCCCAGACGCCGCCGGAGACACCGCAGTCCACGAAGCCGATGCCCTTGGCGGCCAGCGCCTCGGCGTGCTTGACGTCGTCGGTCCAACGGGAGTTGCCGCCGTCGACCACCACGTCGCCGGGGGAGAGCAGCTCGGCGAGCTCGTCGACCGTCGCCTGGGTGGCGGCGCCCGCCGGGACCATGACCCAGACCACGCGCGGGCCCTGGAGCTTGGTGACGAGCTCCTGGAGGCTCTCAACGTCGGAGATGTCCGGGTTGCGGTCGTAACCGATGACGGTGTGGCCGGCGCGGCGGATCCGCTCGCGCATGTTGCCGCCCATCTTGCCGAGACCGATGAGGCCGAGCTCCATGACCAAGTCCTTACCTGTGGTGAACGTGCCTGCCGGCGGCGCCGTTGCCGCACTCCTTGAGCCTACGCGCTGGAGCGGCCCCGGCCGCCTGCGGTCGGCCGGGCGGGGGAGATGTCCACAGGCTGTGCACAGCGGGTGTGCACAGCCTGTGGGTAACCGGACGGGGGCGGGTCAGCCGGAGAGGCGGACCGGCATGATCAGGTACTGGTAGGCCTTGTCCTCCTCGGCGTCCACCGAGACCTTGCCGCTGAGCAGCGCGGGCTTGGTCGGGGTGGTGAAGCTGAGCTGGGCGAAGGGGGAGTCGATGGCCTTGAGGCCCTCCTCCAGGTAGCCCGGGTTGAAGGCGATCGAGATGTCGTCGCCCTCCAGGTCGGCCTCGATCCGCTCGGTGGCCTGGGCGTCGTCGCCCGAACCGGCCTCCAGGGTCAGCACGCCCTGCTCGAAGTTCAGGCGGACCGGGGTGTTGCGCTCGGCGACCAGCGAGACGCGCTTGAGCGCCTCCAGGAAGGGCTGGGTCTGGATCGCGGCGACGGCGCTGAACTCGGTCGGGAACAGGCTGCGGAACTTGGGGAACTCGCCCTCCAGCAGCCGGGTGGTGGTCCGTCGGCCGGCGCCCTCGAAACCGATCAGGCCCTCGCCCGCGCCGCCCGAGGAGAGCGCGATGGAGACGTTGTCGCCGCTGCCCAGGGACTTGGCGATGTCCTGGAGGGTCTTGGCGGGGACCAGCGCGACGGCGGAGATGTCCGACTGCTCGGGCTTCCACAGCAGCTCGCGGACCGCGAAGCGGTAGCGGTCGGTGGCGGCCAGGGTGATCCGGTCGCCCTCGATCTCGACCCGGACACCGGTGAGCACCGGGAGGGTGTCGTCCCGGCCGGCGGCGACCGCGGCCTGGCTGACGGCGGAGGCGAAGACGTCGCCGGAGACGGTGCCGGTGGCGGTCGGCATCTGGGGGAGCGCGGGGTACTCGTCCACCGGAAGGGTGGGGAGGGTGAAGCGGGAGCTGCCGCAGACCACGCTGACCCGCTGGCCGTCGGTGGAGATCTCCACCGGCCGGTTGGGGAGGTTGCGGGAGATGTCGTTCAGCAGCCGGCCGGAGACCAGGACGGTACCGGCCTCCTCGACGTCCGCCTCCAGCTCGACCCGCGCCGAGACCTCGTAGTCGAAGCCGGACAGCGCCAGGCTGCCCTCCTGCGCGGTCAGCAGCAGGCCTGCCAACACCGGCACCGGAGGCCGTGCCGGGAGGCTGCGGGCAGCCCAGGCCACCGCCTCCGCGAGGACGTCACGCTCCACCCGGAACTTCACCGGTAACCGCCTCCTGGATCGAGCGCTCCCGCTCGCACTCTGGTTCGTCTGATCTTGATCGTCGGTTCGGCTGTCCGCCGAGCTCCGTCACTCCGCTTCCAGTCGCAAGGACAGTCTGACGTACTCCGCCGACAGACGGGGCAGACGGGCGGAAGCAACCCGAACGGTTGTCGGGGCGCGGTTGTCCACAGATTCGGGGCCCACCCACTTTGAAAGCAAGTCCGGGGTCTAAATGTGTAGTGGTAGTAGTAGGGCCTGTGGAAACCGTGGATAACCCCGTTTCCGCAGGTCAGAGCCCAAATTTTGTCCACAGTGGCTGTGGACGGCGGCTGTGGACGGACAGGCCGCGCTGTGGACAGCCGAGCGTTACCCACAGGCCACGCACGGTATCCACAGGTTATCCCCAGGGCTGTCCCCAGATCCGGGCCCGGTTATCCACGGGCGCCGGTCAACTTTTCGTGACGCCTTTCACACCAGGGTATGAACGCCAGCCCACGGTTGTCGAACTGTGGACGCCGCTGTGGACAACCTGGGGATAACCGCCCCTCCCCTGGGGACAACCGGTGGACAACCCGGACGGCCCACTGGTGGCCCGTCAATTGTCCACACCCTGTGGATAACCGTTGTGCACAAGTCCACAGGCACGTGACCTGCGCGGAAGAGCGTAGCGGCGACGGGCCTGTGGACGAATTCTGGATAACTCCGCACTCCCCACCCTGTGGACGGTGGAGAAGGGGCCGGTCCTGTGGACAACGGCCTTGCGCGCCCCGGGTTTTCGAATCACCGGTCAGCTGTTCGGCGCGGACTGTGGACTGGCGGATCGTCCGTCGACGGCATCCCTGCCCAGTCTGCGCGCGATGCACACCTGTGGATGTGCAAAAGGGCGTCAGGATTCGCTCCTGACGCCCTGGGGGCCCGCCCTGCCGATCGTTCCCGGGGCCCGAGCCGATCGACGGGACGGGCCCCGGGGGCCGCACTGCGCGGCGCCGGCTAGCTCTTGATGCGGTTGGTGAGTTCGGTGACCTGGTTGTAGATCGAGCGCCGCTCGGCCATCAGCGAGCGGATCTTGCGGTCCGCGTGCATCACCGTGGTGTGGTCGCGGCCGCCGAACTGCGCGCCGATCTTCGGCAGCGAGAGGTCGGTGAGCTCCCGGCAGAGGTACATGGCGATCTGCCGGGCCGTCACCAGCACCCGGCTGCGCGAGGACCCGCAGAGGTCGTCCACACCCAGGCCGAAGTACGCGGCGGTCTGCTGCATGATGACCTGCGCGGTGATCTCCGGGCCGGCGTCCTCGTCCCCGCCCGGGATCAGGTCCTTGAGGACGATCCCGGCCAACTCCAGGTCCACCGGGGCCCGGTTGAGGTTGGCGAAGGCGGTGACCCGGATCAGCGCGCCCTCCAGCTCCCGGATGTTGCGGGTGATCCGGGACGCGATGAACTCCAGCACGTCGGCGGGAGCGTTGAGTTGCTCCTGGATCGCCTTCTTGCGCAGGATCGCGATCCGGGTCTCCAGCTCCGGCGGGGTGACGTCGGTGATCAGACCCCACTCGAAGCGGTTGCGCAGCCGGTCCTCCAGCGTGGTCAGCAGCTTGGGCGGCCGGTCCGAGGAGAGGACGATCTGCTTGTTCGCGTTGTGCAGGGTGTTGAAGGTGTGGAAGAACTCCTCCTGCGTGGACTCCTTGCTCGCGAGGAACTGGACGTCGTCCACGAGCAGGATGTCCATGTCCCGGTAGCGGCGGCGGAAGGTGTCCGCCTTGCCGTCCCGGATCGAGTTGATGAACTCGTTGGTGAACTCCTCCGAGGACACGTAGCGCACCCGGGTGCCCGGGAAGAGACTGCGCGAGTAGTGCCCGATGGCGTGCAGCAGATGGGTCTTGCCCAGCCCGGACTCGCCGTAGATGAAGAGCGGGTTGTACGCCTTGGCCGGGGCCTCGGCGACCGCCACCGCCGCCGCGTGCGCGAAGCGGTTGCTGGCGCCGATGACGAAGGTGTCGAACAGGTACTTGGGGTTCAGCCGGGCGGCCGGCTCGTCCTTGCGGGAGCCGCCGGCCGGGGGAGCGCCGGGCGGGGCGGGCACCCCGGGGACGCCGGGACGCTCGGAGCGCTCCGGGGCGGCCTTCTCCGTCGGGCGGCCGCCGGAGGGGCGGGAGCCGCCGGCCCGGCGGCCGGCGCCGGTGCGGGGCTGCTCGTTCGGGCCGGGGCCGTAGGCGCCGCCGAAGAGGTCGCCCTGGGTGGTCGCGGGCGGGCCGGGGACGGGCCGCGGCGCCGGGCGGGGCGCGGACTCCTCATCGCGGTAGGCGGGCGGCTGCTCGTGGTAGCCCTGCCAGCCGCCGGGGCCGCCGTACGGGGCCTGGCGCGGCTCGTAGCCGCCGGTGTCGTAGCGGGGGCGCTCGTAGTCCTGCTCGTACGGCTGCCCCTTCTCGTAGGGCTGGCCGTGCTCGTACGGCTGCTGGTAGTCCTGGCCGCCGTAGTCGGGGGTGTCCTCCTCCTCGGCCGGGCCCGGGTAGGGCTCGGCGGGGGCCTGGGCGGCGGGTGCGGGGGTGGTCGGTATCGCGTTGGCGTCGACCATCACGGCGATCCGGACCGGGCGGCTGAGCTCACGGCTGAGGGCCTCGGTCAGCTGCGGCAGCAGCCGGCCCTCCAGCACCTGCTTGGCCCGCTCGTTCGGGGTCGCCAGCAGGGCGGTGTCGTGCATCATCCACATCGGCTGGGTGCGCTGCACCCACTGCTTGTCCATCTCCCCGACATCGGGGTCGCTGACCAGCCGCTCGACGACCCTGGCCCAGACCGGGACGAGGTCGCTGTTGACATCAGCCACTGGTGCACGCTTTCCAAGAACAAACCAGACAAGTTCTACAACGGTAGTCAGCGAACAGGGCCGGATCAAGTCGTTGTCCACAGGCTGTGGGCAAAGCGGGCCGGAGGCTGCTGGTTTGACCCTCGCACCCCGTCCCGCGTACCGTAACCAGGTCGAGTTGTCGATGGCCGCTGCCGCATGTCCGCGGGTCCACCCGCTCCATAAGGCGCGCAGCACGGGCGCCGTGGATTGCCTCAGACCCCAGCCGAACTGGGGCGATGGGCCGGATTTCCGAAATCAGGGGAGATCACGCGGACGCACGGTGACGGCCAAGCGACTCCCCGTCATCCTACGATTCACCTCAGGAGCCCCCGAGTGAGCAAGCGCACCTTCCAGCCGAACAACCGTCGCCGCGCGAAGACCCACGGCTTCCGGCTGCGTATGCGTACCCGCGCCGGCCGCGCCATCCTGGCCGCCCGCCGTGGCAAGGGCCGCGCCAGCCTGTCCGCCTGATCCGCGCCAGAGTCTGTTGTGCTGCCCTCCGAGAATCGGCTGCGGCGGCGCCAGGACTTCGCGACCGCGGTGAAACGCGGTCGCCGGGCCGGCCGGCCCCTTCTGGTCGTCCATCTCAGCAGAGAGGGTGACCCCCAGGGGCAGACCGACCGGACCAGCGACTCCCGCCCGCACGTCGCCGAGGGGACTCCTTCGGCGCGTGCGGGTTTCGTCGTGAGCAAGGCCGTTGGCCCGGCGGTCGTCCGCAACCTGGTCAAGCGCCGGTTGCGCCACCTCGTTCGTGATCGTCTGTCCAGGCTGCCCGCCGGTAGCCTGATAGTGGTGCGTGCGCTGCCCCAGGCCGCGACCGCCTCGTACCAGGACCTCGAACGTGACCTGGACGCGGCACTCAAGCGGTTGCTGAGGACGGAGCCCGCCGCCACGGCGCCGACGGGAGCAGGGCGATGAAGTACCTGCTGATGGGTCTGATCAGGGTCTACCAGTGGACGATCAGCCCACTGCTCGGTCCTGTCTGCCGTTATTACCCCTCCTGCTCGCACTACGGCTACGAGGCCGTGAAGGTGCACGGGGCGGTCAAGGGCGGCGGACTGACCGCCTGGCGCATCCTGCGCTGCAATCCGTGGACGCCCGGCGGGGTCGATCACGTCCCGCCGCGCAAGCATCCGGTGTGGCACCGACGGTTGCGAGACTGGCTGAAGAGCCGGTCCGCCACCGGAGACCCGGTGACCGCCACCCCCGCCGGTCCGGACCCCGAGGGCCCGGCGACCATTGGCCCGGAGCGGCCAATCCACCTGTCCAAGGAGTCTGACCGGTGACCTTCGGTTTTCTTAGCCCCCTCTACACGGCGGTGTCCTGGATCATCGTCCAGTTCCACTCGCTGTACAGCCTCGTCTTCAATCCGGACGGTGGCTGGGCGTGGGGTCTGTCCATCGCCTCGATGGTCGTCGTCATCCGGATCTGCCTGATCCCGCTCTTCGTGAAGCAGATCAAGGCGACCCGGGCCATGCAGGCGATCCAGCCGAAGATGAAGGCCATCCAGGAGCGCTACAAGAACGACCGGCAGCGCCAGTCCGAAGAGATGATGAAGCTGTACAAGGAGGCGGGCACCAACCCGTTCTCCAGCTGCCTTCCCATCCTCGTGCAGGCGCCGTTCTTCACCGCCCTCTACGGTGTGCTGGCCTCGGTCGCCAAGGGCACCTCGATCGGCGTGATCCACGGCGACCTGCTGGTGAGCGCCGGCAAGGCACACATCTTCGGTGCCCCGCTGTCCGCGACCTTCGTCAGCAGCAGCGAGACCAGCGTCAAGATCGTCACCGCTGTGATGATCATCCTGATGTCGTTGTCGCAGTTCGTCACCCAGCGTCAGCTGATGACCAAGAACGTCGACCTCACGGTGAAGACGCCGTTCATGCAGCAGCAGAAGATGCTGATGTACGTCTTCCCGATCATGTTCGCCGTGATGGGCATCAACTTCCCGGTCGGTGTCCTGGTCTACTGGCTGACCACGAACGTCTGGTCGATGGGCCAGCAGCTGGTCGTCATCCACAACAACCCGACCCCGGGCAGCAAGGCCTTCCAGGAGCGCCAGGCGCGCCTGAAGAAGGCCGGCCGACTGCGTGCGGACGGTACGGAGATCAAGGGCGCGCTCTGGGGCATGCTGCCCCCGTCCAAGGCGGCCATCAGCGAGGCGGCCAGCGCCGCCGCGGTCGTGGAGGAGTCGGTCCGGGCGAGCCGCCAGCAGCCCCGTCGGCAGTCCAAGTCCCAGCGCCAGCAGGGTGGTGCCGGGCAGCCGGCCGACCTGAGCAAGGAAACGGCCGAGGAGCCTGTCG
Organism: Kitasatospora sp. NPDC101235; assembly: GCF_044767505.1. Taxonomy (NCBI): domain Bacteria; kingdom Bacillati; phylum Actinomycetota; class Actinomycetes; order Kitasatosporales; family Streptomycetaceae; genus Kitasatospora; species Kitasatospora sp. NPDC101235. Next base: position 91,659 of record NZ_JBIWNZ010000018.1, on the reverse strand, counting down.
ACACCGTCCCGGCCGATTCCTCCCCGGCCGACTCCGGTGGCAAGCCGGCGGCCGCCAAGCAGACCGGGGCCAAGCCCGCCGGTACCAAGCAGGGCACCCGGCAGCAGCCGAAGCGCGGTGGCGCCCAGCGGCCGAAGAAGAAGTCCTGACCGGCCCCGAGCCTGGCGTGACAGCCGCGAAGAGCTTCGTTCCCGGCCCGACAGACGGGCCCATCTCCGAAGGAGTCCATCAGTGACGGAAGGCACCACCTCCGCCGTCGAGGCCGAGGCCGCCGCCAGCGCCGACGAGAGCCTCATCTCCCGCCTGGAGCAGGAGGGCGACATCGCGGCGGACTACCTGGAGGGTCTGCTCGACATCGCGGACCTCGACGGTGACATCGACATGGACGTCGAGGGCGACCGCGCCCTGGTCTCCATCGTCAGCGACGGCAACGACCGCGCGCTGCAGCGCCTGGTCGGCCAGGACGGCGAGGTGCTGGAGGCCCTCCAGGAGCTGACCCGGTTGGCTGTCCACCGGGAGACCGGCGAGCGCAGCCGCCTCATGCTGGACATTGCCGGCTTCCGGGCCCGCAAGCGCGAGGAACTGGCGGCGCTCGGTGCCAAGGCCGCCGAGCAGGCCAAGAGCACCGGCGAGCAGGTCAAGCTGCGGCCGATGACGCCCTTCGAGCGCAAGGTCGTCCACGACGCGGTCGCCGCGGCCGGTCTGCGCAGCGAGTCCGAGGGCGAAGAGCCCCAGCGGTGCGTGGTCGTGCTGCCGGTCTGAGGCCGACAGGTCGACGACCGGCCGCCGCGGCGGCCGGAGAGCTTCACCGGACGCGACCCCGTCCGCCTCGTGCGGGCGGGGTCGTCGTCCCTTCTGGGATGTTTCACGTGAAACAGTGCGTTGAGCGGGTCGGTGGATCCGGGGATCGGAGAGGTCGAGATGGACACGGAGAACGCGGCTGCCGGCCGGCCGGGGGCGGACGTGGACCCGGCCGCTGAGGGGCGGGCCACCGAGCTGGAGGCGCTGCCCGAGGCGCCGGCCGCGGCCCGGGAGGTCTTCGGCGAGCGCTACGACGCCGCGGTCCGCTACACCGAGCTGCTGGCCACCGCGGGCGTGCAGCGCGGGCTGATCGGGCCCCGCGAGGTGCCCCGGCTCTGGGACCGCCACGTGCTGAACTGCGCGGTGCTGGCCGAGCTGCTGCCCTCCGGCATCACCCTGTGCGACGTCGGCTCCGGGGCCGGCCTACCGGGCATCCCGGTGGCGCTGGCCCGCCCGGACGTCTCGGTGACGCTGCTGGAGCCGCTGCTGCGCCGGACCACCTTCCTGGAGGAGGTCGTCCGGGAGCTGGGGCTGGACAACGTCACGGTGCTGCGCGGCCGCGCCGAGGAGATGGTCGGCAAGCTCGCGGTGGACGTGGTGACCGCCCGGGCGGTGGCGCCGCTGGACCGGCTGGCCGGCTGGGGCATGCCGCTGCTGCGCCCGCACGGTCAGATGCTGGCGCTCAAGGGGGACAGTGCGGAGCAGGAGCTGGCCGACTCGCGGGCCGGACTGGCCAAGCTGGGCGCGGTCGAGTGGAGCGTCATCGGGGTGGGCGAGGGCACCCTGGAGACCTCGACCCGGGTGGTCCAGGTGAAGGCGGGGGAGAGCCCCGGCGGGGTGAAGGCGGCCACCCGGCGCGCCAAGGCGGCCCGGGCGGGCCGCAACGCGAGCGTCCGGACCGGCGAGCGCGGCCGGGGCGGGCGGCGTCGCGGCCGCTGAGCCGGCGTGACGCCGGACACGTACCGAGCACGGGCGGACGGGCCTCCTGAACGGGAGGGGCGTCCGCCCGCGGTCGTTCAGGTGACGGTCCGGTCGACAGTGGGGCACCGGAGTGTCGCAACGTCAGATTTCCGGCATAGCGGGCATGGTGTTTCACGTGAAACGTCGCTCCTTGCTCTCGGGCATCCTCCGCCGTGACCGGGCGGCGACTGTTGCCGCTTCGGTTTCACGTGAAACACTGACCCCCATGCAGGACTCGGAGACCGTCGACCATATCGATGACACGCCCATCGCACGGGCTGCCCAGGCTGCGGTTCGAGCGATCGGCCGAGCGGGCGCGGGACTGCCCCGGCCCGCCGCCACCCGGGTGATCGTGGTCGCCAACCAGAAGGGTGGGGTGGGCAAGACCACCACCACCGTGAACATGGCCGCCTCGCTCGCCATGCACGGCCTGCGCGTCCTGGTCGTCGACCTCGACCCGCAGGGCAACGCCTCCACCGCGCTCGGTATCGACCACCACGCCGAGGTGCCGTCCATCTACGACGTCCTGGTGGAGGGCAAGCCGCTGGCCGACGTCGTGCAGCCGGTGCACGACGTCGAGGGGCTGTTCTGCGTCCCCGCCACCATCGACCTGGCCGGCGCCGAGATCGAGCTGGTCTCCCTGGTGGCCCGGGAGAGCCGGCTCCAGCGCGCCATCGCCGCCTACGAGCAGCCGCTCGACTACATCCTGATCGACTGTCCGCCCTCGCTGGGCCTGCTGACGGTCAACGCCCTGGTCGCCGGCAGGGAGGTGATGATCCCGATCCAGTGCGAGTACTACGCGTTGGAGGGCCTCGGCCAGCTGCTGCGCAACGTCGAGCTGGTGCGCGCGCACCTCAACCCCGCACTGCACGTGTCGACCATCCTGCTCACCATGTACGACGCCCGGACCAGGCTGGCCGCCCAGGTCGCCGAGGAGGTCCGGACCCACTTCCAGCAAGAGGTGCTGAGCACGGCGATCCCCCGCTCGGTGCGCATCTCGGAGGCGCCCAGCTACGGGCAGACGGTGCTCACCTACGACCCGGGCTCGACCGGGGCGCTCTCCTACCTGGAGGCCGCCCGCGAGCTCGCGCTGCGTGCGGTGGGCCAGGGCGGTTCACTGGTGGGTCAGCAGCGGGACGGTCATCAGGGGCACGGCGCCCCGGTGGCACAGTACGGCACGACGGAGGGTCATCAGTGAGTGCTCGCAGGGTTGGTCTGGGCCGAGGGCTGGAGGCGCTGATCCGCCCCGCCGCGCCGGTGGACGGCGGGGCGGAGGCGAAGCCCCCGGCAGCCGCGCCCGCACCGGCCTCGGTGACGCCGCTGCCGGTCGGCCGCGGCACGGTGGCGGCCCGGGCGGCCGCGGAGAAGCAGGCGGAGCAGGCACAGCCTGCCGGTGCCTACTTCGCCGAGCTGCCGCTGGACGCGATCACCCCCAACCCGCGCCAGCCGCGTGAGGTCTTCGACGAGGACAAGCTGGCCGAGCTGGTCACCTCCATCAAGGAGGTCGGCCTGCTCCAGCCGATCGTGGTGCGCCAGGTCGGTGCCGACAGCTTCGAGCTGATCATGGGCGAACGCCGCTGGCGCGCCTCCCGGGAGGCCGGGCTGGAGCGGATCCCGGCGATCGTCCGGGCCACCGAGGACGACAAGCTGCTGCTGGACGCCCTCCTGGAGAACCTGCACCGCGCCGAGCTGAACCCGGTGGAGGAGGCCGCCGCGTACGACCAGCTGCTGCGGGACTTCTCCTGCACCCACGAGGAGCTGGCCGACCGGATCGGCCGCTCGCGCACGCACGTCTCCAACACCCTGCGGCTGATGAAGCTCCCGCCCTCCGTGCAGCTCCGGCTGGTGGCCGGGACGCTGATGGCCGGGCACGCCCGGGCGCTGCTCGGACTGTCGGACCCCGAGCAGCAGGAGCGGCTGGCCGCGCGGGTCAACGCCGAGGGCCTCACGGTGCGCAACGTCGAGGAGATCGTCGTGCTGATGCGCTCGGAGGAACCGGAGAAGTCGAAGCGCCAGGCGCCGAAGGCGGGCAAGCTGAACTCCCCGGCGTTCAACGACCTGGCGAGCCGGCTGTCCGACCGCTTCGACACCCGGGTCAAGGTCGAGGTGTCGCAGCGCGGCGGCAAGCTGGGCAAGGGCAAGGTGGTGCTGGAGTTCGGCTCGGTGGAGGACCTGAACCGGATCCTGGACAGCATGGCCCCGGGTGAGGACGGTCTGCGGCTGTCGCAGGGCTGAGCCGGACCGGCCGGCCGAGGGCAACGACCCGATGGGTGCGTGTTCCACGTGAGCGCTGTTTCACGTGAAACATGCACCCATCGGCGTTCGTGGGGGAATGCTCGACCGTGAAAGGGAGGAGGAGGTGCGGCCATGGGACGCCGGATCGCTCCGCTGACGCTGGACAACCTCGGGGACCTGCCGACCGGCTGCCGCTCCTGCGTGTTCTGGGAGCTGGACCCGGTCAGCGGGAAGCAGGCGGTGGAGTCGGGCAAGCCGGAACTGGAGAAGGAGGGGTGGATCTCCACGGTGCTGCTGGAGTGGGGCTCCTGCGGCCGGATCGTCTACGTGGACGACCGGCCAGCCGGGTTCGTGTTGTACGCGCCGCCCGCCTACGTCCCCCGCTCGCAGTCCTTCCCGACCAGCCCGGTCTCGCCGGACGCCGTTCAGCTGATGGTCAGCCGGGTGCTGCCGGGCTACCAGCGCCAGGGGCTCGGCCGGGTGCTGGTGCAGGCCGTGGCCAAGGACCTGATCGGGCGCGGGGTGCGGGCGATCGAGGCCTTCGGCTCGGCCGGGCGGGTGCCGACCAGCTGCGTGCTGCCGGCCGACCACCTGCTCGCGGTCGGCTTCAAGACCGTCCGCCCGCACCAGCGCTACCCGCGGTTGCGGCTGGAGGCGCGGACCACGCTCTCCTGGCGGGGCGACGTGGAGGGGGCGCTGGAGCGGCTGCTGGGCGGCGGGCGCAAGGAGCCCGCGCTGCGGCCGTTCTAGGGGAAGCCCGGAAGACGACGGCGGGGCTCCCCTCGATGGGGAGCCCCTCCGCCGTGCGGTCGATGACCGGAAGACCTAGATGAACTCGGCCAGCTCGCGCAGCAGCGCGGCCTTCGGACGGGCACCGGTGATGGACTTCACCGGCTCGCCGCCCTTGTAGACGATCAGGGTCGGGATCGAGATGACGCCGTACTGGGCGGCGGTCGCCTGGTTGGCGTCCACGTCGAGCTTGGCGATGGTCAGCTTGTCGCTGTGCTCGGCCGCGATCTCGTCCAGGATCGGGGCGACCTGGCGGCACGGGCCGCACCAGGTGGCCCAGAAGTCGACCAGTACGGGCTTCTCGCTCTCCAGGACATCGGTCTGGAAGGTCGCGTCGGTGACTGTGGTGGTGGCGCCGGCCACGGGAACTCCTCGGGTTCGGACGGAGGGGGCTGCTGCCAGGAGAACAACGGGCGGGTCCGTTCTGTTTCTGCCCGGCCGGGGCGGGGGTGTTCCACGTGGAACACCCCCGCGGGTGGATTCGGGGAGGGGCTCAGACCGCGACGGCGGCGGCCTTGGCCTCCAGGTCGTCCAGCGCCGCCAGGTAGCGCTCGGCGTCCAGGGCGGAGGAGCAGCCGGTGCCGGCGGCGGTGATGGCCTGGCGGTAGGTGTGGTCCACGACGTCGCCGGCGCCGAACACGCCCGGGATGTTGGTCCGGGTGGAGGGGGACTCGACCTTGAGGTAGCCCTCGGCGTCCAGGTCCAGCTGGCCCTTGAAGAGCTCGGTGCGCGGGTCGTGGCCGATCGCGATGAACAGGCCGGTGACGGCCAGCTCGCGGGTCTCGCCGGTGGTGGTGTCGCGCAGGGTGACGCCGCTCAGCTTCGGGTCGCCGTGGATGGCCTCGACCGCGCTGTCCCACTCGAAGCGGATCTTCGGGTCGGCGAAGGCACGCTCCTGCATCGCCTTGGAGGCGCGCAGGGTGTCCCGGCGGTGGATGATCGTGACGCTCCTGGCGAAGCGGGAGAGGAAGGTCGCCTCCTCCAGGGCGGTGTCGCCACCGCCGACCACCGCGATGTCCTGGTCGCGGAAGAAGAAGCCGTCGCAGGTGGCGCACCAGGAGACGCCGCGGCCGGAGAGCTTGTCCTCGTTCGGAAGGCCGAGCTTGCGGTGCTGGGAACCGGTGGTGACGATCACGGCGCGCGCCTTGTGCACGTTGCCCTCGGAGTCGGTGACGGTCTTGATGTCACCGGTGAGGTCGACCGCGACGATGTCGTCGGGGATCAGCTCGGCGCCGAAGCGCTCGGCCTGGGCCCGCATGTTGTCCATCAGCTCGGGGCCCATGATGCCGTCCCGGAAACCCGGGAAGTTCTCGACCTCGGTGGTGTTCATCAGCGCACCACCGGCGGTGACGGCCCCTTCGAAGACCAGCGGCTTGAGGGAGGCACGGGCCGTGTAGAGCGCAGCCGTGTACCCGGCCGGGCCGGAACCGATGATGATCACGTTACGGACGTCGCTCACTGCTTCTCCTGGTTCGCATCGCGACCCGCGTTTGCTGCGGGGAGGGCGGTCCTGCTCCGCCGCCCGGGACAACGACTGACCAGTGTCTCGCATTCCCAGGCGGATCAGTACCAGACGCCCGAAGTCCGGAAGCGGCGTGGCGCAGTTGGCGTGGATCGCATGGGAACCGTCGGTCAGTGGCTGGGAACGGCCTGGTGCAGGAGGACCGGACCGCAGTCGGTGGAGCGCAGGTAAACGTCGACGAAGCCGGGCCGGCCGGGCAGCGGGTAGACCAGGACGTCGACCGGTGCGCCGCGGTAGCTGCCCCGGTCGGTGGCCAGCGGGCTGCCGGTGGCGGGGGCCGGGCAGCCCGGGTCGGCGGGGGAGAGGGAGGGGGAGTCGGGCTCGGGTCGGGCACCGTCGGCGGGCAGGGCGCCCTCGGACTTGGCGGGCCCGGTGGCCCGCAGCCCCGGGACGTTCTCCGAGCGGGCCAGCAACTGCTGGACCTGGGCGGCGATTTCGTCCTCGCGGTAGTCGGTGCCGGCGCCCGCCGCGTGCGGGGTGCGGGCGCCGTGGTCGTCGGCGGTCGGGGCCCCGCCCGCGGCGGCCGTCACCGTGCCGGACCGGTCGTCGGGGTGCAGCAGCAGCGCCCCGCCGAGCCCGAGCGCGGCCAGGGCGGCGGCCGTGCCGAGCAGCAGGGCGAAGCGCCGCCGGCGGGGACGGGAGCGGCCGGGGCCGGTGGCCGCGTCGGACCGGCCGGTGGGTCGGTCGGCACGGTGGCTGCCGGGTCGGTCCGCGGGCCGGGAGAGGGCGTCGGAGGGCGGCGTGGCGGGCTCCGTGGCGGCGCGGGCGGGCCGGTCCGGGGTTCCGGTCCGCCGGTCGGCCGCGGGGGCCTCCTGGGGCCGACCGGCGGACCCGCGGTCGCTCCCGGCGGTGGCTTCGGCGGCGGCCTCGGCCAGCGCCGCGTCCAGCCGGGCGGCGACGTCGGCCGGCATCGGCGGGGTCCCGACGTCGCCGAGCAGCGCCTGCACCTCGGCGAGCGCGTCGACGGTCTCCCGGCACTCGGCGCAGCCGCCCAGGTGCTGCCGCAGCGCTCCGACGGTGTCCGGGGAGTCGATCAGCCCTTCGGCGAGGTCGGCCAGCTGCTCCACCGGGGGGTGGCCGTCGGCGGGGTCGGGGAAGGAGGGGTGGGCGTTCATCGGGTGCTCGCGTCTCCTTCCAGAACCGTCCGACCGGTGCTCGGGCCCGTCCCTGTGACGGTGCCGGGGCGCTTCGGGTTCCCCGGGGTGTCCCGGCGCGGCGGGGCCGAGCCGGGGGCGGGCGGTGTTTCACGTGAAACACCGGGCTCGCGCAGGTGCCGGACCAGCGGGAGGAGCCGGGCCCGACCGCGTGCGCAGCGGCTCTTCACGGTGCCCACCGGGACGCCCAGCAGCTCGGCCGCCTCGGCCACCGGGTAGCCCTGCATGTCGACCAGCACCAGCGCGGCGCGCTGCTCGGCGGGCAGCTCGGCGAGCGCCGCGGTCAGCTCGCGGTGCAGCTCGGCCCGGACCACCGGGGAGTCGGCCGGCTCGGCGGTGCCGACCAGGGTGTCCAGCCGCTGCGGGTCCTCGTCGAGCGGGGTGGTGCGGCGGGTGGCGCTGCGCCTGGCGCGGTCCAGGCAGGCGTTGACCACGATCCGGTGCAGCCAGGTGGTGACCGCCGAGCGGCCCTGGAAGCCGGCGGCGGCGCGGAAGGCGGAGACCAGGGCGTCCTGGAGGGCGTCGGCGGCCTCCTCGCGGTCGCCCAGGGTGCGCAGGGCGACCGCCCAGAGCCGGTCGCGGTGGCGGTCCACCAGCAGGCCGAAGGCCGCCGGGTCGCCGGCGACGTGCCGGGCGAGCAGCGCCGCGTCGTCGTCCGGCTGGTCCACGCCGTCCGTCACCGTCCCCCCTCCGTCCCGGTCGTTCGTCCGTGTTGCCCGACCGTGCTGCAGGACGCGTCACGGTCGTCGGGTCAGCCGAAGGCCTTGACCTCGGCGACGTGGCCACGGAACTTGCCGTCGGGATCCTTCGGCAGACTGGTCAGCCAGACCAGGAGGTAACGCGTGGTGACCGGGTTGTCGAGGGTGAAGTCGGCCGTGCCGCCGCTCTTCTTGCCGACCACGGTGAAGTCGTTGAGCGGGGCGCCCTTCGGATTGGCCGCGGCCGAGGCGTTGGGCACCCGGAGCTCCGCCGTGTGGTTCCCGGCGAACTGGACGTTCACCGAGCTGACCGCCTGCGGCGAGCCGAGGTCGAGCAGCAGACCGGTGCCAGCCTTGTAGAGGTTGGGGGAGAACTGGTCCTCGTACCACTGGGTGGTCCACTGGGTGTCGGGCTTGCCGTCGATGGCGTTGGCCAAGGTCTCCTTGCCGTCGACCCCCTCGCCCAGCGGGTTGTACGACTGCGCGTCCTTGATCGTGATCGGTACCGGGGTGTGGGTGGTGGCCTGCGGGCTCGGTGCGGTGCTGCTGACCGAGGGGAGCGGGGACGTGACGGCCGGCGCGGTGTGGCGCAGGCTGTCGACGAACTGCCAGGACGCGACGCCGATCGCCCCCAGCGCGACCGTCCAGGCGGTGGCCTTGATCACCCGGCGCAGCCGCCGCTTGGTGCGCCGGGAGGAGGCCGGGCGGGACGAGGCCGGCAGCGGGGCGACGGTGGTGTCGGCCACCCGGGTCGGGTTGGGCGCGGTGGGCAGCGCGTGGGTGTTGTGCCGGGGCGGGGCCGGGAAGTCGGGCAGCTCCGGCTCGGGCTGGCGGATCCGGGGCAGCTGGGCGATCGCCCGGACCAGCTCCCCCGGGGTGGTGATCGGCTGGGCGTGGTGCGGCGGCTGGTCGAACAGGGCCCGCGCGGCGAGCTGGGACAGGCCCTTGTGGACGCCGGCGCGGACCTGGTCCGGCGCGGCGTTCTGGAGGTCCTTGGGCAGGCCCTGGAGGTCGTAGCGGTCCTCCGGGTACGGCCAGCGGTGGGTGAGCGCGGCGAACAGCAGTGCGCCGATCGCGCGGGTGTCGGCCCGCTGGGCGTCCTCGGCGTCCTCGGCGGGCAGCCCGCGCAGGGCGGCGTCCACCGCGATGCCGTTGATCCGGTACTGGCCGCTGTCGGTGCGCAGGACGCAGCGCGGGGTGAGCCGCAGGTGGGCCTGGCCGCGCTGGTGGGCGGCCGCGACGGCGTCGGCGACCTGGCGGACCATCTGGTACGCCTCGTGCGGCTCCATCGGGCCGTTCACGAGCAGCCTGGCCAGGTCGGAGGAGTGCGGCAGCCACTCCCGCACGACGTAGACCAGCTCGCCCTCGTGGACGGCGTCCAGCACCTGGACGAAGCGGGGGTCGCCGAGCAGGGCGGCGGACTTGGCCGCGGCCAGCACCTTGCGGGCCCGCTGGTGGCCCGAGGCCATCAGGTGGACGCCGACCGCCCGGCGCAGCTTCTCGTCGACGGCGCGCCAGCTGCTGAAGGTCTCGGTCTCGGAGATGCACTCCTCCAGCCGGTACCGGTGGCCGATCATGTCGCCGCTGCGGCGCTGCGGGGCGGGAAGGGTGCGCGGGAGGGTGGCGGTGTCGCGCGGGTCGACCGTGGGCTGCGGGTCGGTGGGGCGGCGCGCGGGGCGGGCGGGCTCGGGGGCGGCCTTCTTCCGGGGGGAGCCGGCGGCCAGTTCGGCGCGGATCTCCTGGACCGAGAGCGGGGCGGTGATCTCCGAGGTCTCCTCGCTGACGGCGGACTCCGGGTCCGGGCCTGCGGCCGGTTCGTCGTCCTCCTTCTCGTCCCCGTCCTCGTCCCCGTCCTCGTCCGCGTCGGTGCGCCCGGGGGCGGCGGCAGCGGCGGCGCCCTCGCGGGCGTCCGCGGGGGCGCTCCCGGCGGCGTCCTCCGAGCCCGCGAGCTCGTCGATCGCCGCGGCCAGCGCGGCCTCGTCCGTCGCCGCGTCAGCTGCTGACGTGTCGACGACGGCCTTGGTGCCATCAGCCACCGTGGTCCTGCCTCCCCTTGTGTCGCCCCGGCCTGAGAGAGTCGCTGGAGCCCGAGGGTCGGCAGCCCTGTGCTCCAGGACAATTGTGCCCACTCTTCTCCACCGGGTACGACCGCTGAGACGTCCGCTCGGTTGCACGCGGGTGGAGAGATGTGGTGCAGATCCGACACCGGGTCGCCATCCGGCGTTCGGGCGGACCCGAACCAACCGGTGACCCAGCACTCGGCCGGACGAGCGCTGGAGCGTCCCGCTCCGGTTGACGTCCGGTCGGGGCGCCCGCTCGTCCGGCCGGTGGTCGGACGGTCAGCGGCCCAGTCGGCCGCGGACCATGCCCAGCATGGCGTTGAGCTCCTCGATCCGCAGGCGCTTCGCGATGAGCACGAAGACCGCCATCTGGAGGCCGCCGGCCACGACCAGGGACGCCACGCTGCCCGGCCAGCCGCCGAGCACCTGCTGGATCCCCAGGCTGGCGCCGACGCCGACCACGGCGGCCGGGACGCAGGCGGCGGCCAGCCGGCTGTACGTCCTGCCGATCCGCTTGGTGTCCAGCCCGCCGATCCGCTTCTTCAGCTTCGGCATCGCGACCGTCACTCCGACGGCGTAGGCCAGGCCGTAGCCGAAGGCGATGCCGGTCACCGTCCACTCGGCGGGCAGCAGCAGCCAGCACAGCAGCGCGAAGCCGGCCTGGCAGGCCGCGACCCAGACGGTGTTGGAGAACGGCGTGCGGGTGTCCTCGTAGGCGTAGAAGCCGCGCAGCATCACGTACTGGGCGGAGTACGGGATCAGGCCCAGCGCGAACGCGGAGAGCATCAGACCGACGTTGGTGGCGTCGCTCAGGACGGTGTCGTTGCCGCCGATCGCGTAGATCGCCCGGCCGATGACCGGGCCGAGCGACAGGAACAGGAAGGCCGCCGGGACGACCGCCACCGCGGTGGTGCGCAGCCCGTAGGAGATGTCGTCGCGCACGGCGCCGGCGTCCTCGTCGGCCGCCGCACGGGAGAGCCGGGGGAGCACCGCGCTCATGATCGAGACGGTGATCACGGCCTGCGGGAGCTGCCAGATCAGCAGTGCGTTGGAGAACGCGGCCAGGCCGACGCCGTCGTGTCCGGCCGCCGACGCGGCGGCGCCCGCCTTGGTGGACAGCTGGGTGATCACCAGGTAGCCGGCCTGGTTGGCGAGCACGAAGAAGAACGTCCACTTGGCCAGCCGGGCGGCCTTGCCCAGGCCGTGGCCGCGCCAGTCGAAGCGGGGCCGGTAGCGGAATTCGGCGGCCCGCAGGTACGGGATCATCGCCAGCGACTGGACGACCAGACCGACCAGGGTGCCGAGGCCGAGCAGCCGTACGCCCTCGGGGGAGACGCCCTCCGGGGTGACGTGGGTGGTGCCGAACCCGCCGTAGACCCAGATGTAGGCGGAGAAGGTGAAGATCACCACGATGTTGTTCAGGACCGGGGTCCACATCATCGCGCCGAAGCGGCCACGGGCGTTGAGGATCTGGCCCATCACCACGTGGATGCCCATGAAGAAGATGGTCGGCAGGCAGTAGCGGGCCATCGCCACCGTGGTGTCGGCGCGCTCCGGGTTGGCCATCATCGGATGCGCGATCAGCTGCACCAGCACGGGTGCCCCGAGCACCGCCAGGAAGACCACGCCGCCGAGCCCGACCATCACCAGGGTGAGCAGTCGGCTGGCGTACGCGGTGCCGCCGTCCTCGTCGTTCTTCATGCTGCGCACCAGCTGCGGCACGAAGACCGCGTTCAGCGCGCCGCCGCCGATCAGGATGTACAGCAGGGTCGGCAGGGTGTTCGCCGCGTTGTACGAGTCGCCCATCACACCGACGCCGATGGCCGCGGTGATCACCATGGTCCGGACGAAGCCGGTGCCCCGGGAGACCAGCGTGCCGGCCGCCATGATCGCGCTGGAGTTCAGCAGGCTGGAGACCTTGCCGCCGCCGGCCGCCTTGGCGGGCTCGGCGGTGGGCGCGGGCGCCTGCCGGGCGGCCTGCTCGTCGGCGATGACGTCCGCCGGCGGCTCCACCGCCGGGGGCACGGCGACGGCGGCCACCTGCATGGTGGCCTCCTGCTCGGAGAGCGGCGGGTCGAACTCGATCGGCGGCACGAAGTGGTGCTGTCCGCCCGGAGCGCCGCCGTGCTGCGGCTGCCCCGGGTAGCCGACCATCGGCGGCGGCGGGTACGGCGCGTGGCCGGCCGCGGGGGCGGTCGGCTGGGGGGCCGGGGCGGGCTGCGGTACCGGCGGCTGGGCCGTGGCCTGAGCCGGGCGGCCGCCGAACAGCGCCTCCACCCCGACGTACTCGGTGGTCTCGGTGTCCCAGGCGGAGTGCGCCGGGCCCGGCTCCCACTGCGGGGGCTGCTCGGCGCCGCCCCAGTGGCCGCCGGCGGCCTGCGCCGGGGCCGGATCCTGCTGCCAGGCGGGCTGCACCGGGGTGTCCCAGCCGGGCTGCACCGGCGGCACCGGGGCCGAGAACTGCTCCGGGGCCTGGTAGGGGGTCGGCGGCACCGGCGTCGGGTAGCCGCCGCCCTGCGGCGGCAGCTGCGGCGGCACGTCGTACGCGGCGGCCGGCGGCTGGGGCGCGGCAGGCCGACCGGCCTGCAGGCCGTACGGGTCCCGGCCGTCCTGCGGGTGCCCGTAGGCGTCCACCGCGTACGGGTCCTGGGCGTAGGTGTCGGCCACGTACCAGTCGCCGGACGGCGACTCGGCGCCCGGCCGGCTCTCACCGCGGCCCGGCGGCCGCTCCTCGCTGCGCCCGGTCATGTCACCTCTTCGCTGTCGTGGGGGAGGCCGGCCCGGGGGTGCGGGGGGTCGGCGGTATCAAGGACCAACCTTCTCATCACCGGCGGCCCGATCCCGGCCATCCGGGCTGCTGCCACGCGGTGTCTGTGCAGGACCGTCACCAGGGGCGTCGTCCGTCCCGCCGGTCCCGTCCGCTGCCGGGGCCCCGGCGGGATCCGCGGTGGACTCCTTCGCCGTGCCCTCCGCCGGGGGTTGCGGAGCGGGCCCGGCAGCCGTGGCGCCGCTCTCCGCCGGGGCGTCCCCGACCGGCTGGTCGCCGTCCTCGTGCGGCTGCCCGCCGCGCCGCTTGCGCTGGCGCACGAAGCGCAGCGCGGCCAGCAGCAGCAGGACGCCGGCGCCCGCGAAGACGTACAGCACGCCGTTGGTCACCGAGGTGACCTCCACCGTGAACTTCCGGGCCTCGCCGTACGGCCGGGAGTCGGGGCCGGTGGTCCACAGCTGGGCGGTCATCGCGACCGGCCCGTTGTTGTGCGCCTCGGCGTTGAAGCGGAGGGTCACGCTCTGCGAGGGCGGGAGGACCAGCTCCTCCTCCTTGCTCACCCGCAGCCTGTTCGGCTGGGCCGAGGTGAGCACCAGCTTGAGGTTGGTGACCGTCTGGGTCAGGTCGTTGCGGACGCTGACCTGGAGCAGACCGGTGTCGCCGGCCAGGGTGACCACGTTCTTCTTCGGCACCTGGACGGCCCTGGTCAGCTCCTTCAGGTACTCCGTGACGCCGGTGCGGTAGGTGCTCCCGGCCGGCGGCTGGCTGCGCCACTCGGTGGACAGCGAGCGGACCATCGCGGCGCTGAACGGGCCGCGCACCCGCTGCGGCAGGGTGAGCACCCGCATCAGGGTGTCCAGGTCGCGCTGGATGTCGTCGGTGCGGCTCAGGTCGGCCGCCGGCAGCTCCGAGGCCCGGGCCTCGGTCGGGTAGTCGGTGGGCGCCGGGACGGCGGTGTTGGCCTTCGGGTCGGGCGCGGACTGGGCCACCGCGTCCAGCTTGACCGAGGAGATCCACTTGCCGTCCGCCGTCTGGAGGGCGGTCGCCAGTGCCTTGGCGTTGGCGGCGCTCAGCTCGCGCGGCGGCATGACCAGCAGCCCGCGCTGGTTCTGCGGCTGCTCGTGGGTGATCGCGAAGGTCTCGGCGAGGAAGCGCTGGGTGGCCTCGGTCTGCGCCTGCGGGCTGTTCAGGTCCTTGTCGAAGAGCGAGGACACGGTCTCGTCGGCCACCACGGCGTTCTGCCCGTTGCCGATCGGGCGGACGGCGGTCGGGGTGTAGTTGAGCGAGTCCGGCTCCGGCATGCTCTCGCCGTTGACCAGCAGCAGCCCGCTGCCCGACTGCTGGGCGAGGGCGGCGATCTGCTGGTCGAGGTAGCCCTGGAACGGCCAGGCGACGTCCGAGCGGGTGTCCACGGAGAGCCGGCCCTCGACGGTCAGCCGGCCGGCCGTGGTCGCCTTGCTCAGCGCGGTGGTCACCCCGGTCAGGTCGGAGCCGTTGTGCGCGATCGAGGCGAGGTCCGGGTCGGCGTAGGGCAGCGAGACCACCTGGTCGCCCGGCTTGGCGACGGCGGCCCGCAGCTTGTCCAGCCAGGCGACGGCGGCGGGCGAGGGGGGGAGCTGGACGGTGTTGTCGTCCTTGGCCGACTTGCCCGACTCCTCGGTGCCCGGCTTCTGCACCCGGTAGGGCTTGGTCATCGCGAGCGCGGCGTCCAGCAGGTCCGGGTCGATCACCCAGGTCAGCCCGTTCAGCTTGGCGCCGGTGTCGACCAGCTCGTACAGCCGGCCGCCCGGGGCGAACTCGGCGGCCAGGCTGTCGTCACGCAGCACCGAGATGGTCTGGTCGTTGTCGGCGACGGTCTGGGCGGCCATCACCGGCGGGTGCACCAGCGGCCAGATCGTGGCGACCTTCGTCGGCTGCGCCTCGGCGCCGCCCGGGTTGTACGGCAGGAAGGTCCGGGCGATGCCCAGGGCACGGTCGCGCGAGTTGTCGGCGGTCGTGCCCCAGGCGTCCACCGCGAGCTCGTACGCGCCGCTCGTGGAGAGTCCGAGGTCGCTCACCGCGACGCTCAGGGTGTACGGCTGGCTCTGCCCGGGGTTCAGCTCCGGCAGGGCGTACTGCGGGCTGTCCAGCTCCACGCCGTCCTTGCCGTCCGGCGTGGAGCGCCCGGCCACGTTGGCCAGATCGCTGCGCCGGTCCAGCGGCCTGCTGCTGTTCGGCTTGCGGATGGCCGCGTGGGCGCCCTTGATCGCCGACTTGCCCGCGTTGGTGACGTGCCCGGTGATCGTCACGGTGCCGTTCGGGGTGGCCACCTGGGGGCTCAGCGCGTCGATGGTCATCACCACCGGGTACTCGGCCGTGACGGAGGAGTCGGCGGCCGGGCGGACGTTGCCGCCGGAGGGCAGCGCACCGGCCGGGACGGCCGTGAACAGGGTCAGGGCGGCCGCGCAGGCGGCGGCGGCCATCCGGCCCGCACGGCGTACCCGGCGGGCCGGATGGCGCCCCTCGGCGGGGCGCTCGGCCCGTCCAGGCTGTCGGTGCGCCCCCAGGCCCGAGTGCCGTGCCGGCTCACTCACTCGCTTCGCCCTCGCCGTTCTCGATCGTTCGCTGCTGATGCTGTCCGTCCGGCGCGGTCCGCCCGACGGTCTTCGCTTGACTCTTCTGGAACTCTTCGCCCGACGCCGTCGCCGCACCGATGCCGCGGGGATTCCGCGGGTGGTGGCGGCGCGCGACACCGCATCCCCTGTCCGGTGCCCGAGACTCGTCCACCGGCATGGT
The DNA here is from genome assembly GCF_044767505.1 of Kitasatospora sp. NPDC101235. NCBI lineage: Bacteria > Bacillati > Actinomycetota > Actinomycetes > Kitasatosporales > Streptomycetaceae > Kitasatospora > Kitasatospora sp. NPDC101235. The sequence goes on along the minus strand of NZ_JBIWNZ010000018.1, from coordinate 75,898 downwards.
AACGATGCGGCCCGCGGTGCAGTGTTGCGGGCTGTGGGGTGAGACGCCCAGAACGCGCGGGCGGTTGACCTGTCGGGCCACGTACCCTTGTGAGCCGTGTCCACTGCCAATGAGCCCACCACGCGCACCGACCGTTCCAGCACCGCCGTCCAGGTCGTACCAGGCCTGAGCGAGGCCCAGACCCTCGGCCTCCAAGAGCTGCTGCGGGTGTCGCCGGTCGCCGACGAGATCGCCCGCCGGTTCCAGGCGGCCGGTCACCGGCTGGCGCTGGTCGGCGGGTCCGTCCGGGACGCGCTGCTCGGCCGGCTCGGCAACGACCTGGACTTCACCACCGACGCCCGTCCGCAGCAGGTGCTCAAGCTGGTCAAGGGCTGGGCGGACGCGGTCTGGGACGTCGGCATCGCCTTCGGTACGGTCGGCGCCCGCAAGGACACCCCCGAGGGCTCCTTCCTGATCGAGATCACCACCTACCGCTCCGAGGCGTACGACCGCACCTCGCGCAAGCCCGAGGTCAGCTACGGCGACACCATCGAGGAGGACCTGGTCCGCCGGGACTTCACGGTCAACGCGATGGCCGTCGACCTGCCCGGCCGCGGCTTCGTCGACCCGCACCACGGCCTGGAGGACCTGGAGGCCCGGGTGCTGCGCACCCCCGCCACCCCCGAGGAGTCCTTCTCCGACGACCCGCTGCGGATGATGCGGGCCGCCCGCTTCGCCGCCCAGCTGGACTTCGACCCGGTGCCCGAGGTGGTCGCCGCGATGACCGCGATGGCCGAGCGGATCACCATCGTCTCCGCCGAGCGGGTCCAGGCCGAGCTGAACAAGCTGCTGCTGGCCAAGTACCCGGTGAAGGGCCTGCGGCTGCTGGTCGACACCGGCCTGGCCGGGTACGTGCTGCCCGAGCTGCCGGCACTGCGGCTGGAGCGGGACGAGCACCACCGGCACAAGGACGTCTACGAGCACTCGCTGACCGTCCTGGAGCAGGCCATCGACCTGGAGCAGGACGGTCCGGACCTCACCCTGCGGCTGGCCTCGCTGCTGCACGACATCGGCAAGCCGCGCACCCGCCGCTTCGAGTCGGACGGCCGGGTCTCCTTCCACCACCACGAGGTGGTCGGCGCCAAGATGACCCGCAAGCGGATGCGCGAGCTCAAGTACTCCAAGGAGCTCACCGAGGACGTCTCGCGACTGGTCGAGCTGCACCTGCGCTTCCACGGCTACGGCGGCGGCGAGTGGACCGACTCCGCGGTGCGCCGCTACGTCACCGACGCCGGGCCGCTGCTGGAGCGCCTGCACAAGCTGACCCGCTCCGACTGCACCACCCGCAACAAGAAGAAGGCGGCCGCGCTCTCCCGCACCTACGACGGTCTGGAGGTCCGGATCGGCGAGCTGAAGGCACAGGAGGAACTGGACGCCATCCGCCCGGCGCTGGACGGCAACCAGATCATGGAGCTGCTCGGCCTCAAGCCCGGCCCGCAGGTCGGCAAGGCGTACAGGCACATGCTCGAACTCCGGCTGGAGCACGGCCCGTTGGAGCACGACGAGGCGGTCTCGGCGCTGCGCGCCTGGTGGGCCGGGCAGCCGCAGGGCTGAGGAACGCGAAGAGGGGGTGGCCCGAGCCCGGGCCACCCCCTCTTCGCGTTCCTCAGCCGACCGCCCGCAGGCACAGGACGTAGTCGAGGGACGGAAGGAGGGGGTGCTTGACCCAGTACGTGCTGGTCGTCTTCGGCTGCTTGCTGCAGGACTCCTTGTCGGACGTGCCGGTGTACTTGTAGATCACCTTGTACTCGGCCTTGGCGTCCGTGCAGGGCAGCACGGTCATCTTCGGGTCGGTGTCGCTTCCGTCGTTGTGCAGGCAGTCTCCGGCCTTGGCGGCGTCGGCCGGGTCGGCGGCCGGCGGGGTGTAGGACGGCAGGGTGTACGTCGGGGTGGGCAGCGGCGGCGGGGTGTAGGGCGGCAGGGTGAAGGTGGGGCTGGGCAGCGGTGGCGGGATGGTGTACCGGCTCGGGCTCGGCTGGGGGTCGGCGACCGGGTCGTTCTCCTTCGGGCCGAGCACCCCGGTGGCGGCCAGGGCCACGGTGACCGCCAGCGAGACCGGCACCAGCAGCATCGCCATGTGCGGCCGGCTGGTCAGCGCGACGCCCGGGTTCAGCTGCGGGCCGTGGCTGCCAGGGACGGGTGGCGGCAGCTGCTTGAACTTGTTGTGCGGGCCGAGGTTCAGCAGCAGCGTGATCGGGGTCAGCAGCCAGGACACCAGGCTCCACCAGCCCTGGACCAGCGTCCGGGCCGACATGTCGCGCACCGTCGCGATGCCGCAGGTGCGGCAGAACGGGCCGGTCATCCGCAGCATCCGGTAGGCGATGATCAGGCCCTGGTGGCCGCGGACGGTGGCGTTCACCGCCGGGTAGCCGCCGCAGAACCGGCAGGTGGTCCCGTCCACCGGGGGCGGCGGTGGGTACCCGTAGCCGTAACCGCCCGGCGGGGGCTGGACGCCGTACGGCTGCTCGGGCGGCGGCGGAGCGCTCGGGTAGCCGTACCCGGGCGGGGCCGGCGGCGGGGGCGGGGCGCCGTAGGAGCCGCCGGAGGCGTACGGATTGCCGTCGCCCGGTGGCGGGCCGTACGGCATCTGGGGCGGAGGCGGAGGCGGAGCGGACAAGGAGGTCCCCCGAGAAGGAGAGGCGGAAGAGTTCAGGACTTCTTCACCGGCGGGACGCCGGTGGTGGCGGGTGCCAGCGGGCCGAGGCAGAGCACGTACCGCTTCTTGTTCCAGCGGCGGCCGCTCTGGCCCGAGACCACGCTCGTGGCTTGCGGCGTCTGCTGGCAGCGGGTCACGTCCGTGGTGCCCTCGAACTTCGACAGCACACGGTAATTCGCTTTGGAATCAGTGCACTTGACGATCTCGACGTCGCGGGAGCCGCTCGTTCGCACGCAGTCGCCGGGCTTGGCGCTGCTGACGCTCGGCCCGGCCACGAAGTAGCCCACCGCCAGCGCCACGCAGCCGCCGACCGCCCCGACGATCCGCAGCTTGGACCGGATGCCGCGCTTGGCGGCCGGCGCGGCCGGCGTCGCCGGGGCGGGCTGCGGCTGCCCGTACGGCCCGGGGCCCGGCTGTCCGTACGGCCCGGGGGGCGGCTGCTGCCCGTACGGCTGTTGGCCGTAGGGCTGCTGTCCGTACGCCGGCGGCGGTCCGTAGCCGGGCGGGGCCGGCGGCGCGGGCTGCCCGTAGGCCGGCGGCGGCCCGTACGGCGCGGCCGGCGGGGGAGCGGGTGCCCCGTACGGCGGGGGAGCGGGTGCCCCGTACGGCGGTGCGCCGGGCGGGCCGACCGGGGCCGGCGAGGGCGGTCCGTACGGATTGGGCGGTGTGCTCATCAGGTCTTCCCCCGAGACAGAGTTCTGTCGTTCCGACAGGTTTGAGTACCTTAGCGAGTCGGTCGGACGCCATCGGCCCCGAACCCCCGAGGGGCCCAGGAGGCCAGGTCACCGGGAGAGCGGGTTCCGGCGGGCGGCGCGCAGGTAGAGGACCGCCGTCAGGGCGTACACCCCGGCGAGCCCGAGCACCACCGCGACCGAGCGGCCGGACAGCGGCAGCACCAGTGCGGTGACCATGGCGGCGGCCACGAAGGCGACGTTGAACAGTACGTCGTAGATGGCGAAGACCCGGCCGCGGTACTCGTCCTCGACCGACTCCTGCACCACCGTGTCGGCGCAGATCTTGGTGCCCTGGGTGACCACCCCGAGCAGCAGGGCGGCGAGCAGGCAGGGCGCCGGCGTGAAGCTCAGCCCCAGGGCGGGGACGAAGACCACCGGGGCGACCAGGCAGGCCGTCATCCACCCGGCCAGGCCCAGCCTGCGGGTGCACCAGGGGCTGACCAGCGCGGCGACGAAGAACCCGGCGGCGGACAGACCGACCGCCTGGCCGAGGGTGACCAGCCCGGCCGCGCTGTCGGTCGGGTCGTTGAAGGTGTACCGGGCGAGCATCACCACGACCACGATCAGCACGCCGTAGCAGAACCGGGCCGCGGTGACGGCGGCCAGCGCGTGCACGGCGGGCCGGCAGTCCCGGACCAGGTGGCGCACCGCGGCACCGAGTTCGACGGCGGCCCGGACCAGCGCCTGGCCGATCCCGGGCCGGTCCTCGTGCTGCTCCGGGCCGAGCAGGTCGCGGTCCATCCGCCGGGCGGCCAGCGCGGCCGACAGGTAGAGCAGTGCGGCCACCGCGACCAGGGCGGCGTCGGCCTTCGGCCCGGGGGCCATCAGCTGGTGCAGCAGGAAGCCGATGCCCCCGCCCGAGGCGGCGGCGACCGTTCCGAGGGTGGGGGAGAGGGCGTTGGCGGTGACCAGCTGGTCCTGCTCCACCACCCGGGGCAGGGCCGCGGACAGGCCGGCCAGGATGAACCGGTTGAGCGCGGTGACCAGCAGCGCCGAGGCGAAGAACAGCCAGGTCGGCGCCTGTGCCAGCAGCAGCGCGCCGGTGCCCAGGCCCAGCCCGAAGCGGGCCAGGTTGCCGAAGTAGAGCACCTGGCGGCGGCGCCAGCGGTCCAGCAGCACACCGGCGAACGGGCCGATCACCGAGAACGGCAGCAGCATCACGGCCAGCACCGAGGCGATGTCGGCGGGGGAGGACTGCTTCTCGGGGGAGAAGACCACGTACGCGGCGAGCGAGACCTGGAAGACGCCGTCCGAGAGCTGGGAGAGCACCCGGGCGGTCAGCAGCCGCCGGAAGTCACGGCCCTTCAACAGGACGAGGAGCGTGGCGCGGTGCGCGGACTGGTGGGTGCTGCCGTTCTCGGTGATCGCCACCCGCCCAGAGTGCCATGGAACCGGTCGTCGTTTCACGTGAAACATCGGCCGCGAAAACGTGAAGGGCCCACGATCCGGAGACCGTGGGCCCTTCCGACGAGCTACGGGCGGTCAGCCGCTCAGCGCTCGACCTCGCCGCGGATGAACTTCTCGACGTTCTCCTTGGCCTCGTCGTCGAAGTACTGGACCGGCGGGGACTTCATGAAGTACGAGGAGGCCGACAGGATCGGGCCGCCGATGCCGCGGTCCTTGGCGATCTTCGCGGCGCGCACGGCGTCGATGATGACACCGGCGGAGTTCGGGGAGTCCCAGACCTCGAGCTTGTACTCCAGGTTCAGCGGGACGTCACCGAAGGCGCGACCCTCCAGGCGGACGTAGGCCCACTTGCGGTCGTCCAGCCAGGCCACGTAGTCCGAGGGGCCGATGTGGACGTTCTTGGCGCCCAGCTCGCGGTCGCGGATCTGCGAGGTGACGGCCTGGGTCTTGGAGATCTTCTTGGACTCCAGGCGCTCGCGCTCGAGCATGTTCTTGAAGTCCATGTTGCCGCCGACGTTCAGCTGCATGGTGCGCTCGAGGATGACACCGCGGTCCTCGAACAGCTTGGCCATCACGCGGTGCGTGATGGTCGCGCCGACCTGGGACTTGATGTCGTCACCGACGATCGGCACGCCGGCCTCGGTGAACTTGTCGGCCCACTCCTTGGTGCCCGCGATGAACACCGGCAGGGCGTTCACGAAGGCGACCTTGGCGTCGATGGCGCACTGGGCGTAGAACTTGGCCGCGTCCTCGGAACCGACGGGCAGGTAGCAGACCAGGACGTCGACCTGCTGGTCCTTGAGGACCTGGACGACGTCGACCGGCGCCTCGTCCGACTCCTCGATGGTCTCCAGGTAGTACTTGCCCAGACCGTCGAGGGTGTGGCCGCGCTGGACGGTCACGCCGGTCGGCGGCACGTCGCAGATCTTGATGGTGTTGTTCTCGCTGTTGCCGATGGCGTCGGCCAGGTCGAAGCCGACCTTCTTGGCGTCGACGTCGAAGGCGGCGACGAACTCCACGTCGCGGACGTGGTAGTCACCGAACTGGACGTGCATCAGCCCGGGGACCCTGCCGGCCGGGTCGGCGTCCTTGTAGTACTCGACACCCTGGACCAGCGACGCGGCGCAGTTGCCCACGCCCACGATGGCTACGCGAACCGAACCCATTCCGGTTGCTCCCTGTGATCTCATGAGGACCGCCGGGGTCGGCGGAACTCGTCCTGCTTCTTCGATGACTGCATGTAAGGGCGCGAGGCGCCCAATCCTGCCGCGCGGCACAGGGCTGGCGCGGTGTCAGCGCTCCTGGGCGGAGCGCCCCGGGCGGTCGTACGGTGGCCCGGACGGGTCCGTGGACCCGGTCTCCTGGCCACGGCCGTCCGAAGTCTTGCGGGGGCCGGCGGCGGTGCCGCCGGTGTCGGGGCCGGTCCGGCCGGTGCGGTTGGACCGCTCGGTCTCGATCAGCTCGTTGAGCCAGCGGACCTCGCGCTCCACCGACTCCAGTCCGTGCCGCTGGAGCTCGACGGTGTAGTCGTCGAACCGCTCGCGGGCGCGGGCCAGCGAGTTGCGCATCCGCTCCAGCCGCTCCTCCAGCCGGCTGCGGCGTCCCTCCAGGACGCGCATCCGCACGGCGCGGTCGGTCTGGCCGAAGAACGCGAAGTGCACGCCGAAGTGCTCGTCCTCCCAGGCGTCCGGGCCGGAGTCGGCGAGCAACTCCTCGAAGCGCTGCTTCCCCTCGGCGGAGAGCCGGTAGACGATCTTGGACCGCTTGCCGTTGAGCGCGGTGGCCGGGACGTACTCGACGTCCGGGTTGTCCTCGACCAGGAAGCCCTGGGCGACCAGGCTCTTCAGGCAGGGGTAGAGCGTCCCGTAGGAGAGCGCCCGGAACGTTCCGAGCAGGATGTTCAGCCGCTTGCGCAGCTCGTAGCCGTGCATCGGGGCGTCATGGAGCAGTCCGAGGACGGCGAACTCCAGCACTCCTGAGCGTCTGCCCACTGCCGTCGTCCTCCTCCCTCTCGGCGTCCGTCCGGCCGCTGCATCCGGCGGTATTCCGCTTCGATGTATCGGCTCGATATATCGAGAACAGTAAACCCGGCCCCCGGAACCGGCAAGAGGGGCACGCGTGAATGTGATCACAAGCCGACGCGCGGGCAGGATTGGCAACGGGCGTGTAATGATCTGTCGCCGTTTTGCGGGCATTGGCAACTGATGTCCGATTAGTTGTGTTTCCGTGCTGCGTACGCTGTCGCGTGTGCACGAGGACCACCTCCGTGATCAGGGCGGTTTGCGGGCATCGGACGTGAACCCTGCCTTCAGGCTGGAAACGCCTGGCGAGGAGTGGCTGGAAGATGAGCGAGCGACGGCGAAGGACGCCCGACCCGGGCGGTGACGGGCAGCAGCCCCCGGGTGGCGGCGGCCGTCGGGGAGGTGCGCCGGGGCCCGACGAGCTGCGCTCGGACGGCGTCGGCCGTAGGCGTCCCTCGGGGGTCAGGGAGACCGCGCAGCAACCCCGGATGACCCGTGCGGAGATGCGCAAGGCTGCCCAGAAGAAGGGCAAGGGAGGCGGCAATCGCGGTGCTGCCGCGGCCTCCGCCGCGGCCGCCGGCCCCGGCAAGAAGCGCTTCATCGACTACCCGCGGTTCGGCAAGACCGGCGTCCGGCGCTGGCTGCCGTCCTGGAAGCAGTGGCTGAGCGGCTTCCTGCTGGTCTTCGGCTGCTTCGTGGGCCTGGTGTTCTACCTGTACCAGACCACCGAGGTCCCCGAGCTGAACAAGCTGGTGAACAACCAGAACACGATCTACTACTGGGCCGACAGCACGGAGATGACCCGCAAGGGCCAGACCAACCGTCAGATCGTCGAGCTCAAGGACATCAGCCCCAACCTCCAGAACGCCGTCATCGCCGCGGAGAACAAGAGCTTCAGGACCGACCACGGCATCGACCCCAAGGGCATGCTCCGCGCGGTCTGGAACATGGCGAAGGGCGGTGAGACCCAGGGCGCCTCGACCATCACCCAGCAGTACGTGAAGAACGCCTACCTGAGTCAGGAACAGACCCTCAGTCGCAAGGTGAAGGAGTTCTTCATCACGCTGAAGGTCGACCAGGACAAGGACAAGGACGAGATCCTCACGGGCTACCTGAACACCAGCTGGTTCGGCCGCGGTGCGAACGGTGCCCAGGCGGCCGCCCAGGCGTACTACGGGGTGGACGCCAAGGACCTCAACGTCTGCCAGAGCGCCATGCTGGCCGGTCTGCTCAAGGGCGCGACGTACTACGACCCCACCAACCCGGCCAACAAGGAACGGGCACAGGGCCGGTGGAACTGGATCCTGGACCAGATGGTGGACACCAAGGCCATCACCCCGGACGAGCGCGCCAAGTGCACCGCCTTCCCGGACCCGATCCCGCAGAAGCCCAGCTCCAACATGAACGGTGAGATCAGCTACCTGGTCGACACCGCCAACAAGTACGTGATGGCCACCGACAAGACGATCACCCCGCAGGTGATCGACCGGGGCGGCCTGAAGATCTACACCACCTTCGAGAAGGACAAGGTCGACGCGCTGAAGGCGGCCGTCGACGCCGTCAAGGCGGAGAACCTCAACCCGCAGAAGCGCCCGGACAACGACACCAACATCCAGTTCGGCTCCGCCAGCATCCGCCCCGGCGACGGCGCGATCGTCGCCCTCTACGGCGGCGACGGCGTGGAGAACGGCCACTTCGACAACAACGCCGACGCCACCGGCGTCCAGGTCGGCTCGACCTTCAAGCCCTTCGTGCTGGCCACCGCGATGCAGACCGGCGTGCAGACCGCGAAGGACGACAAGGGCAAGCCGAAGCGGATAAACGCCGACAGCCGCTACCTCGCCGACGACATGTCCGAGATCCGCAAGCCGGACGGCTCGCTGGTGATCGGCGACGACGGCAAGCCGTACCGGCAGAAGAACGAGGACTCCGGCAAGCGCGGCTACGTCTCGCTGCGGCAGGCCATGCAGTTCTCGTACAACGTGCCCTTCGTCCAGCTCAACCAGGACGTCGGCGGCCAGAACGTGGCCGACATCGCGGTGCAGATGGGCGTCAAGAAGGACAGCCTCGCCGATCCGAAGACGGCGACCTTCCCGCTCGGCACCTCCACCATCAGCCCGATCCGGATGGCCACCGCCTACGGCACGCTGGCGGCCAGCGGCAAGGAGGCCGAGCCGTACTCGGTCACCAAGGTCGAGGTGAGCGGCGTGGAGCGCCCGGGCTTCGGCAAGAAGGACCCCAAGGTCGCGCTGGAGCCGGCCGTCGCCGACAACGTCACCGACGTGCTGGTGAACGTGGCGGCGAACGGTACCGGTAAGAAGACCAAGGACCTGGGCCGCCCGGTGGCCGGCAAGACCGGTACCACCGACCAGAACAAGTCGGCCTGGTGGGTGGGCTACACCCCGCAGCTGGTGACCAGCGTCGCGATGTGGCGCGAGGACCCGGCCAAGCACGAGCGGCAGTCGCTCAACGGCACCGGCGGCAAGGAGTCCATCCACGGTGGTGACATCCCGACCGACGTCTTCACCCGGTACATGAAGGCCGCGCTGGCCAACGAGAAGAAGATGGACTTCCCGACCCCGCAGCCGGTCGGCACCGAGGTGGACTCCTCCGGCGCGCCGTCCACCGCCACCGCGACGACGGCCCCGAGCACGACCGACAGCCCGACGGCCCAGACGCCCCAGTCGCAGGCGCCGCAGCCGCCGGTGCAGCCGCAGCCCACCCAGACCTGTGTGCCCGGTGTCGACTGCCCCGGCGACCAGCCGAGCCCGTCGAACAGCAGGAACCCGCACCCGGGCAACTCCTGTCTGCCGGTGATCGGCTGCCCGACGCAGCCCTCGCCGACGGACAGCACGTCGCCGGGCAACGGTGGCGGCAAGCCGGGCGGCGGTGGCGGCGGCAAGCCGACGCCGAGCAACACCGGTGGCGGCCAGCAGGGCATGCCTCCCGGGCAGTAGCCCGGGCCCGGCGGAACCCGGAACGGCGGTGGCGGTCCTCCTCGGAGGGCCGCCACCGCCGTTTTCGTCGCAGCCCCCGTTCTCGTCGGGACCGCCGCCGTCCGCGTCACGGCCGTTTCGTCATGATTGGCGGGCCGGCCCGCCACGCAGGGACGCAGACCGTTGCGGGGTCCTCCTCGTCCCGGCGGGACCGGTGCGGCAGGATGTCCGGCATGACGTCGAGCGATCGTGACGAAACCGCCGGCCCGGTCGGGTCCGGCGCCGCCGCAGGGCCCCACCCGGCAGCCGTCGCCACGGCCGCGCCGCCGGCCAACACCGTGGTCGTCCCGGCCGACGAGGACCCGGTGGCGGCGGCCGGCAGCGAGGTGATCGGCGGGCCCCCGGGCCGCCGGGCGCTGCTCGGAGTCTCCTGGTGGATCCCGGCGCGCTTCCTGGCGCTCGCGGTGATCGTGGTGTCGGTGCTCGGCATGGTGCAGAAACTGCCCTGCTACGAGCAGGCCTGGTTCCAGCCGGGCTCGCCGCAGTACATCCACGCCTGCTACAGCGACATCCCGCACCTGTTCTCCGGACGCGGCTTCGCGGCCGGGCTGCACCCGTACGTGGACCGCATCCCGGGCTCCTCGGGGGACCTCCAGTACCTGGAGTACCCGGTGCTCACCGGCCTGTTCATGCAGGTCGCGGCCTGGCTGACGCCCGGCGGCGGGGACCGGCAGAGCCAGGAGCAGTGGTTCTGGGCGATCAACGCCGGGATGCTGATGGCCTGCGCGGTGGTCGCCGTCGTGGCGCTCTCGCGCACCCACCGGCGCCGCCCGTGGGACGCGCTGCTGTTCGCGCTCGCCCCTGTCCTGCTGCTCAACGGCACCGTCAACTGGGACCTGCTCGCGGTCGCCCTGGCCGCCGTGGCGATGGCCTGGTGGGCCGGCGCCCGGCCGGGCTGGGCCGGCGTCTTCATCGGCCTGGCCACCGCGGCCAAGCTCTATCCGCTGCTGCTGCTCGGCCCGCTGCTGGTGCTCTGCTGGCGGGCCGGCAAGTGGCGCGAGTTCCGGCTGGTGCTGGGCGGTGCGCTCGGCTCGTGGCTGGTGGTCAACCTGCCGATCATGCTGGCCAACTGGCGGGGCTGGTCGACGTTCTACGTGTTCAGCAAGCACCGCGGCGAGGACTACGGCTCGTTCTGGCTGATCCTGATGCAGCGCCGCGGCGCCGGGCTGGCCGACCTCGACGTCTACATCGGCGTGCTGATGGTGCTGGGCTGCCTGGCCATAGCGTGGCTCGGCTTCTCGGCCCCGCGCCGGCCGCGTCTCGCCCAGCTGGCCTTCCTGGTGGTCGCGCTGTTCGTGCTGGTCAACAAGGTGTACTCGCCGCAGTACGCGCTCTGGCTGCTGCCGCTCGCGGTGCTGGCCCGGCCGCGCTGGCGGGACTTCCTGGTCTGGCAGGCCTGCGAGGTGCTCTACACCCTGGGCATCTGGTCCCACCTGGGCCTGGTCACCGGCTCCAAGCAGCACGGGATCGGCGAGGGCTGGTACCACTTCGCGATCGGGCTGCACCTGCTGGGCACGCTCTACCTGGTCGCCCTGGTGGTCCGCGACGTCCTCCACCCGGACCGCGACCCGGTCCGCTGGGACGGCAGCGACGACCCCTCCGGCGGGGTCCTGGACCACGCCCCGGACGTGTTCGTGCTGGGCACCGCCCGCCGGCTGCGCGAGGAGGAGAGCTACGCCGGATACGCGCCGGCCGGCCCCGAGCAGTGGCTCACCGAGCCAGGACTGCCGGAGCCGGCCGAGAAGCCCTAGCGGCTCAGCGGTCCACCACGCGGTCGAAGTGCGTGGTGGTGTGCCGGACCTGGAGACCGAGTTCCTCGCCGATCGCCGGGGGCTTGGTCTCCCCGTCCAGGAACAGCAGCGAGACCTGCATGTGCGGCGGCTCGGCGAACCACAGCTGCTTGCCGGCCCAGTGGAACGGCGACTTGGTCTTGTTGACCGTCGCCAGGCCGGCCCGGGCGATGCCCTTGGCCCGCGCCCCCATGCTCTGGAGGTACTTGGGCGCCTCCAGGCCGATGCCGTGCGCGGTGCCGCCGGCGACCACCAGGATGTGGCCGTCGGTGGGCGCCGGGTGCTGGCGGTAGCCGTAGCGGTCGCCCTTCTTCACCGGGGTGACGTCCAGGACGGTGGCCCGGACCTCCAGCGCGGCGTGGTCGCCCAGCCAGAGCCGGGTGCCGATCCGGGCCCGGAAGACCGTCTGCGGGTAGCGCTGGGCCAGCTGGTCCATGCCGGCCGCGCCGAGGTGGCTGACGAACACGGTGTGCACCGGGATGCCGGCCGCCAGGGCGGTGTCCACCCAGTACGCGACCTCCTCGACCGGGCTGGAGCCGTCCGGCCGGTCCATCGGCAGGTGCAGCGCCAGGCCCTCGAAGGCGACGCCCTCCAGGTCGGCGGCGACGGTGCTCAGGTCGGCCGCGCTCACGCCGTGCCGGCGCATGGTGGTCATGCACTCCAGCACCACCCGGGCGCCGTTCAGCGCGCGCAGCGCGTCCACACTGGCCACCGTCCGGATCACCCGGGCGTGCGGCAGCGGCAGTATTTCCTCGCCGACCCGGTACGGGGTGAGCACCAGCAGCTCGCCGCCGTACCACTCGGCGGCGTCGGCCGCCTCGTACGCGGTACCGACGGCGAGCACCCCGGTGCCCAGCAGCGTCGCCTCCTCGGCCAGCCGGTGGTTGCCCAGGCCGTAGCCGTTCCCCTTGGCGACCGGCACCAGGCCGGGGAACTCGGCGAGGACGGAGCGCTGGTGGGTGCGCCAGCGTTCGGTGTCGAGGTAGAGCGACAGCGTCATCGGGTCAGCCTCCTCAGCGGCGGGACATGTAGAGGTCGAGGGCCTTGTGCAGCAGCTTGTTGAGCGGGAAGTCCCACTCGCCGAGGTACTCGGCCGCCTGGCCGCCGGTGCCGACCTTGAACTGGATCAGGCCGAACAGGTGGTCGTCCTCGTCCAGGGTGTCACTGATGCCGCGCAGGTCGTACACGCCGCCGCCGAGGGCGTAGGAGTCGCGCATCATCCGCCACTGGATGGCGTTGGACGGCTTGACCTCGCGCTTGTGGTTGGCCGAGGCACCGTAGGAGTACCAGACGTGCTCGCCGACCACCAGCATCGTGGTGGCGGCCAGCGGCTCGCCCTCGTGGTAGGCGATGTAGAGCCGCATGCGGTTCGGGTCCTCGGCCACGAGGGCCTTCCACATCCGCTGGAAGTAGGCCAGCGGGCGCGGGGTGAACTTGTCGCGCTCGGCGGTGACCAGGTAGAGCTGGTGGAAGATCGGCAGGTCGTCGTAGCCGCCCTGGACCACCTCGACGCCGCTCTTCTCGGCCTTCTTGATGTTGCGGCGCCAGAGCTGGTTGAAGCCCTTGTGGATGTCGTCCAGCGAGCGGTTGGCCAGCGGAACCTGGAAGACGTAGCGCGGCTGGACGTCACCGAAGCCGGCGCCGCCGTCCTCGCCCTGGAGCCAGCCGGCCTTGCGCAGCCGGTCGGCCACCTCGAAGGCGCGGGCCTCGTACCAGTCGGCCTCGACGTCGCGCAGCCGCTTGGCCTGCTTGGCGGCGATGGCCTCCTTGATGGTGGGGGCGTTCCAGCGGCGGATGACCACCGGCGGGCCCATCTTCACCGAGAACGCGCCCTGCGACTTGAGGTGCGCCAGCATCGGGGAGAGCCAGCGGTCGAGGTCGCGGTCGAACCAGTCGATGACCGGGCCCTCGGGCAGGTAGGCGAGGTAGCGCTTGAGCTTCGGGAGCTGGCGGTAGAGGACCAGGCCTGCGCCGACGAGCTGGTCGGCCTCGTCGAACCAGCCGATCGACTCGGACCGCCACTCGGCCTTCACGTCACCCCACGACGGCACCTGCATGTGGCTGGCCGAGGCGCGGCTCCTGATGAAGGCGAGGTGCTCCTCGCGGGTGATCGTCCTCAGGCGCAGGCTCATTGCTCGGTGCTCCTCGTCGGTCGGGCTGCGGTGGCCCCAGGTTCTCGGGCTGACCTTATCGTCCGGGGCTCGGGCGCCCGTCGCGGCGGGCACGACGGCGCCCCCGTCGGGTACCTGTCTCCTCTGCAGATACGCGACGGGGGCGACGAGGGTTCCGGGCGGGCCCTGTGGGCTCGGTCCCAGCGGGTCGGGCGCGGGGCGGCTCAGCCCCAGAGACCGCCGCGGGCGACGCCGAGGTAGAAGCCGAGTGCGGATGCGCCGAGCGTGATCATCAGGACGAATCGCTCGGCGGTGGTGACCGAGACGAACATGCCCCACAGGCCCGTGATGATGCCGAACAGGCCGGTCCACGAGGTCAGCAGGTGCAGGTTGTGGAAGAACGAGGTGGTGAAGGCGATCACGCCGAGGAGAGCGGTGATGCCCACCAGGGTGTTCTCGCGGGGGTGCGGGTGGCCGTCGGTGTTCAGCGTGAGCGCGGGCATGCGGTGGACGGATTGGGCCATGGGTCCCACCTCCTGGCGGGGAGACGAACGGGCAGGAATCCCGTTCCGTCCAGATTGAGGCGGTTGGGTCGCTCTCACAACCCCTATGCGTTTTGTTCGGCCGTCCGGGTGCAGGTAGGCTGTGCCGTCTGCACTGGTGTAGTTGTGCCCCCTTGCGCCCTCTTCCGGGTGACACCCTCTTTCGGGTGGAGCGGGGGCCGACTGTCCGACCTTCCCGTTACGGTGGGCCGGAGTCGTCACTGCTCCGGTGCCGACGCTACGCACAACCCTCCTGCCACGGAGAGACCGTGGCCGCTGAGTCCAAAGGAGGTGGGTTACTCATGCGTCACTACGAGCTGATGGTCATCCTCGACCCCTCGGTCGAGGAGCGCGCTGTCTCCCCCCTGATCGAGAGCTTCCTCGCTGTCGTCCGCAACGCCGGCGGCAAGGTGGAGAAGGTCGACACCTGGGGTCGCCGCCGTCTGGCTTACGAGATCAACAAGCAGTCCGAGGGCATCTACTCGGTCATCGACCTCAAGGCCACGCCTGAGGTCGTCAAGGAGCTCGACCGCCAGCTGGGCCTGAGCGAGTCGGTTCTGCGGACCAAGGTCCTGCGCCCGGACACCCACTGAGCCACCTCTGAGGCCTTCGGGTCTCGGGTAGCTCGCGTCCGCTGTTTCACGTGAAACAGCGGTGAACGGACATCTTCCCGAGAGGTCATCACCACCATGGCAGGCGAGACCGTCATCACCCTCGTCGGCAATCTCGTCGACGACCCCGAGCTGCGCTTCACCCCGTCGGGTGCGGCGGTCGCGAAGTTCCGCATCGCGTCCACCCCCCGCACCTTCGACCGCCAGACGAACGAGTGGAAGGACGGCGAGAGCCTCTTCCTCACGTGCAACGTCTGGCGTCAGCCGGCGGAGAACGTGGCCGAGTCGCTGCAGCGCGGCATGCGCGTCATCGTGCAGGGCCGACTGCGCCAGCGGTCTTACGAGACCAAGGAAGGCGAGAAGCGGACGGTCTTCGAGGTCGAGGTCGACGAGGTCGGCCCGAGCCTGCGCTCGGCGACCGCCAAGGTCACCCGGGCCAACCGGTCCGGCGGCCCCGGTGGCGGCTTCGGCGGCCAGCAGGGTGGCGGCCAGGGCGGTGGCGGCTGGGGCGGCGGCGGTGGCGGCCAGCAGGGTGGCGGCAGCTGGGGTGGAAACTCCGGCGGCGGCCAGTCCGGCCCCTCCGACGACCCCTGGGCCTCCAGCGCCCCGTCCGGTGGCAACCAGGGCGGCGGCTGGGGTGCCCCGTCCGGTGGTGGCGGCTACTCGGAAGAGCCCCCGTTCTAAGAGCTGACAGATTTCGTGCGGCCCGGCCGCCGGCGTCCCCGGACGCCCGCCGGGCCGTGAACCCCAAATGGAGCACACAATGGCGAAGCCGCCTGCTCGCAAGCCGAAGAAGAAGGTTTGCGTCTTCTGCAAGGACAAGGTCAACTACGTTGACTACAAGGACACGAACCTGCTGCGGAAGTACATCTCCGACCGCGGCAAGATCCGTGCCCGTCGGGTGACCGGCAACTGCACCCAGCACCAGCGTGACGTCGCCACGGCCGTGAAGAACAGCCGTGAGATGGCGCTGCTGCCCTACACCAGCACCGCGCGCTAAGAGAGGGTGACCGAGTAATGAAGATCATCCTCACGCACGAGGTGCCGGGTCTCGGCTCCGCCGGCGAGGTCGTCGAGGTCAAGGACGGCTACGCCCGCAACTACCTGGTCCCGCGTGGCTACGCCATCCGCTGGACCAAGGGTGGTCAGAAGGACGTCGACGCCATCCGTCGCGCCCGGAAGATCCACGAGATCCAGACCCTTGAGGCCGCCAACGAGGTCAAGGGTCAGCTCGAGGGCGTCCAGGTCAAGCTGGCCGTCCGCTCGGGCGAGGCCGGCCGCCTGTTCGGTTCGGTGACCCAGTCCGACGTCGTCGAGGCCATCAAGGCCGCCGGCGGCCCGGCGGTGGACAAGCGCGCCGTCGCGATCGCCTCGCCGATCAAGACCGTGGGCTCCCACAAGGTCTCGGTCAAGCTGCACTCGGACGTCGTGGCCAACCTCGACGTCGCCGTCGTGGCTGCCTGAGCTCCGTAGCGAAGGCCTGAGGGCCGGACTCCTTCGGGAGTCCGGCCCTCGGTCTTTTCCGGTCCGGTTCCGGTTCCGGACCCGGCCCGGTCCTAGCCGCGCACCGCTCCGGTGACCAGCCACTTGCCGCCGCGGGCGCGCCAGGCCAGGAAGCCGGCCCGCAGCAGCATGAACAGGTTCATCGCCCACCAGAGCCCGGCCAGTCCGGTGCCGGTGGCCGGCACCGCCAGGGCCACCGGGACGAACACCGCCAGGGTCGCGAGCCCGGCCCAGGCCAGGTAGGGGCCGTCCCCGGCGCCCATCAGCACGCCGTCCAGCACGAAGACCGGGCCGGCCACCGGCTGGGTGAGCGCGAGCAGCAGCAGGGCGGTGTCCAGCTGGGCCCGAACGGCCGGATCGGGCGTGAACAGCGGGACGTACAGCGGGCGGGCGACCACCACCAGCAGGCCGAGCACCAGCCCGGAGACGATGCCCCACTCGACCATCCGCCGGGTGGCGGCCCGGGCGCCGGGGGCGTCCGAGGCGCCCAGGTAGCGGCCGATGATGGCCTGGCCGGCGATCGCGATGGCGTCCAGCGCGAAGGCCAGGAAGTTGAACAGCGTCATGGTGATCTGGTGGGCGGCCACCTGGTCGTCGCCGAGCCGGGCGGCCACCGCGGTGGCGGTCATCAGCACCGCGCGCAGGCTGATCGTCCGGACCAGCAGCGGGCCGCCGGCCCTGGCACTGGCCCGGATGCCCGCCGCGTCCGGCCGCAGCGAGGCCCGCTCCCGGCGGGCGCCGCGGACCACCACGACCAGGTAGGCGGCGGCCATCCCGGTCTGTGCGAGCACGGTGCCCCAGGCCGAGCCGGCCACCCCGAGCCCGGCGCCGTACACCAGACCGGCGTTCAGTCCGATGTTGGCGGCGAAGCCCGCGACGGCCACCACCAGCGGGGTGCGGGTGTCCTGGAGCCCGCGCAGCACCCCGGTGGCGGCCAGCACCATGAGCATCGCCGGGATGCCCAGGGAGCTGATCCGCAGATACGTCACTGCATGCGGCGCGGCGGTCGCCGAGGCCCCCAGCGCCTCGGCCGCCCAGGGGGCCAGCAGCAGGGTGAGGAGGACCACCGGGACGGCCAGGCCCAGGGCGAGCCAGATGCCGTCGATGCCCTGCTGCACGGCGCCCCGGCGGTCCCCGGCGCCGATCCGGCGGGCGACCGCCGCGGTGGTGGCGTAGGCGAGGAAGACGAACACACCGGTCGCGGTGGAGAGCGCCGCGGAGGCGACGCCCACCCCGGCCAGCTGGGGGGTGCCGAGGTGGCCGACGATCGCCGAGTCGGCCATCAGGAAGAGCGGTTCGGCGACGAGTGCGCCGAAGGCCGGGACGGCCAGGGCGAGGATCTCCCGGTCGTGCCGGCGTCGCGCGGCCGGAGCCTGGGTCGGGGGCGAGGCGGTCATGGACTCCAGGCTACTCATCCACAGGTAATGGACGTAAGTGGCCCGTGGCTATTACTCGTCATCCTGAGCGACGCGGTTCGTCCGCTCTGTGCCCACAGCCATTCGGAGGTGTGTGAAGAATTTCTCATGCACAGGCCCGGGAAGAGGTAATCCCAGGTCAGCACGTTGACAGTGGATCGATCGTCCGGTTATCCACAGGGACGTCCACAGGGGCGTCCACAGCTTTGCGGCAGTTCTCCACAGGACGGGGCCGTTCATCCACACCCCCTGTGGATAACCGCCTTGGCGCAACGGTGCCCGGCGCCTTAGCGTGGGCCCTCCGCCCGACACTCGTACCGCTCCGGCGTCCGATTTGTCGGAGCCGTGGCGTACAAAGAGGAGCGGATCCGCTCCACCCAGCCACCGGCAAGCCCGCTCCAACTTCGCACCACTCGCTGATCGGGGAACATGCGTGACCGGCCCCCAGTACGACGACCACGACGCCCCGCCGCCGGAGGATGACTGGCAGACCGCCGAGGACCCCTTCCCGGCCGGCGCCTTCGACGACGCACCCTTCCCGGACGGCCCCGGTGACCGGCTGCCGGTCCCGCGCGGCCGCGGCGAGGGGCGTCAGGGCGGTGGCCGCGACGGGTTCCAGAAGGGCGGCTTCCAGAAGGGCGGCAAGGGCGGCCGGCCGGAGGGCGGCTGGCAGCGCCGGGGCGAGGGCGACGGCGAGGGCGGGGTGGACGGCTTCGAGCGCGTCCCCCCGCAGGACCTGGCCGCCGAACAGTCCGTCCTCGGCGGCATGCTGCTCTCCAAGGACGCCATCGCCGACGTGGTCGAGGTGCTCAAGCCGGCCGACTACTACCGGCCCGCGCACGAGATGGTGCACGGCGCGATCCTCGACCTCTACGCCCGCGGCGAGCCGGCCGACCCGATCACGGTGGCCGGAGAGCTGACCAAGCGCGGCGAGCTCCAGCGGGTCGGCGGCGCCTCGTACCTGCACACCCTGGTCAACTCCGTCCCGACCGCGGCCAACGCCGAGTACTACGCCCAGATCGTGCACGAGCGCGCGGTGCTGCGCCGACTGGTCGAGGCGGGCACCCGGATCGCCGGCATGGGCTACGCGGCCGAGGGCGACGTGGACGAGATCGTCAACGCCGCCCAGGCGGAGATCTACGCCGTCACCGAGCAGCGCACCAACGAGGACTACGCCCCGCTCGCCGACATCATGGAGGGCGCCCTCGACGAGATCGAGGCGATCGGCTCCCGGCAGGGCCAGATGTCCGGCGTGCCGACCGGCTTCGCCGACTTCGACCAGCTCACCAACGGGCTGCACCCGGGCCAGATGATCGTCATCGCGGCCCGCCCCGCGATGGGAAAGTCCACCCTCGCGCTGGACTTCGCGCGCGCCTGCTCGATCCACCACAAGCTGCCGAGCGTGATCTTCTCGCTCGAAATGGGCCGCAACGAGATCGCCATGCGCCTGCTCTCCGCCGAGGCCCGGGTGGCGCTGCACCACATGCGCTCCGGGAACATGACGGACGACGACTGGACCCGGGTCGCCCGCCGGATGCCCGACGTCAGCGAGGCACCGCTGTTCATCGACGACTCGCCGAACCTGTCGATGATGGAGATCCGCGCCAAGTGCCGCCGGCTGAAGCAGCGCAACGACATCAAGCTGATCGTCATCGACTACCTCCAGCTGATGCAGTCCGGCGGCTCCCGGCGGGCCGAGAACCGTCAGCAGGAGGTCTCGGACATGTCCCGTAACCTCAAGCTGCTGGCCAAGGAACTGGAAGTCCCGGTCATCGCGCTGTCACAGCTGAACCGTGGCCCCGAGCAGCGCACCGACAAGCGGCCGATGGTCTCGGACCTCCGCGAGTCCGGCTCGATCGAGCAGGACGCCGACATGGTCATCCTGCTGCACCGCGAGGACGCCTACGAGAAGGAGTCCCCGCGGGCGGGCGAGGCCGACCTGATCGTCGCCAAGCACCGTAACGGTCCGACCGCGACCATCACGGTGGCCTTCCAGGGCCACTACTCGCGCTTCGTCGACATGACCCGGGACTGAGGGCCCGGGCCATCACCCACGGCGTGGTCAGACGGTGACGGTGGCGCGGAAGAGCGTGGTGCCGGTGCCGGAGAGGCGGGTCGGGGTGCCGGTGGCGGGCAGGAAGGCGGACTGGCCGCGGACGAGCTCCAGGACGGTGCCGTCCGCCCCGGTGAGGCGGGCCGCGCCCTCGGTGCAGAGCAGGATCTGCGGGGTGCGGCCGTCCATCGCGCGCTCGACGCCGTCCAGCGTGAAGCGGGAGAGCCGGAACTCGTCGATCGGGACGGGGTAGAGCTCCTCGCCCGGGGTGGCCTCGACCCGGACGGGGGCCAGCACCTCGGGGGCGCCGGCCTCGAAGACCACGACCTTCAGCAGCTCCGGCACGTCGATGTGCTTCGGGGTGAGGCCGGCCCGCAGCACGTTGTCGGAGTTGGCCTGCAGCTCGACGCAGACGCCGGACAGGTAGGCGTGCGGCACCCCGGCGCCCAGGTAGAGCGCCTCGCCGGCCCGCAGCCGGAAGTGGTTGAGCAGCATGCCGGCGATCACGCCGCGGTCGTCCGGGAAGTCCTCGGCGATCCGGGCGTACGGTGCGTAGGACCGGTCCGGATCGCCGGTGTCGTACGCCGCCAGTGCCTCGGCCGTCTCCCGGACGGTCTTCGCGGCGGTCTCGTCGTCCATGGTGAGGACGGCGGCCAGCGTGCCGCGCAGAGCCTCGGCCTCGTCCTCGACGCCCAGCAGGTCGATCAGCGGGTCCAGCCCGGGCACCGAGAGCCGGGCCATCAGCTCGGCTGCCTCACGCGGCCGGCGGAAGCCGCAGAGGCCCTCGAACTCGCTCAGCGCGCAGACCATTTCGGGCTTGTGGTTGGCGTCGCGGTAGCTGCGCTCGGGGGCGTCCAGCGGTATGCCGAGGGCGTTCTCGGCGGCGAAGCCGGCGCGGGCCTGCTCGATCGTGGGGTGGGCCTGGATCGACAGCGGGGTGCCCGCGGCCAGGACCTTGAAGAGGAACGGCAGGGTCGGGCCGAACCGGGCCGTGCTCGCGGCGCCCAGCTCGCCCTCGGGGTCGGCCGCGATCAGCTCGTCCAGCGGGCGCGGACCGTCGCCGCGGTCGGCGCGGGACGGGTCGCCGGGGTGGGCGCCCATCCACAGCTCGGCCTGCGGCTCACCGGTCGGCTGCTGCCCGAGCAGTTCGGGCAGGGCGGTGAGCGACCCCCAGGCGTACGGGCGGACGGTGTTGAGGAGCCTGTCCATGCGCGCGGTCCTACTCCTTCGCTGTCTGGGCGGGTGCGCCGGCTCGCCGGGGCGGGCCCGGCGGTGCGGGCGTGGGCAAGGGAACGACCCTAGCCGAACGGTGTCACCCACGGGGAAACGGCGGGCAGCGGGCGGGAGTGCCGCGGTCGAACCGGTGGCTCCCGGGCGCGGTAGTAGACTGCCTGGACGCAGTTGCCTCCGCCCTGCGCGCAGTTCGCCACCGGGGTCCTCCCCGGCGGGTTGCCGGCGGAGCCGCGTTCCAGAGTGCGGGCGCCGGTGTTCCGAGACCCCCCGCCATCGGCCGAGAGGTTTGTACGTGACCGTGAACCAGCAGAGTTTTGCTGATCTCGGCAAGGTCCTGGTGATCATCCCGACCTACAACGAGGCGGAGAACGTCGAGCGGATCGTCGGCCGGGTCCGCGCCGCCGTGCCCGAGGCGCACGTTCTGGTCGCCGACGACAACAGCCCCGACGGCACCGGCGAGCTGGCCGACAAGCTGGCCGTCGAGGACCAGCACGTCCACGTGATGCACCGCAAGGGCAAGGAGGGGCTGGGCGCCGCCTACCTCGCGGGCTTCCGCTGGGGCATCGACAACGGCTACGACGTCCTGGTGGAGATGGACGCGGACGGCTCGCACCAGCCCGAGGAGCTGGACCGGCTGCTGGGCGCGCTGCGCGGCGCCGACCTGGTGCTGGGCTCGCGCTGGGTGCCGGGCGGCCGGGTGGTGAACTGGCCGAAGTCGCGGCTGCTGCTCTCGCGCGGCGGCTCGACCTACTCGCGGCTGATGCTGGGCGTGCCGATCCGGGACGTCACCGGCGGCTACCGGGCGTTCCGCAAGGAGACCCTGCTGGGCCTGGGCATGGACGAGGTCGCCTCGGCCGGGTACTGCTTCCAGGTCGACCTGGCCTGGCGCACGGTGAAGGCCGGATTCAAGGTCGCCGAGGTGCCGATCACCTTCGTCGAGCGCGAGCTCGGGGCGTCCAAGATGAGCCGCAACATCGTCGTCGAGGCACTGTGGCGGGTGACCACCTGGGGCGTCACCGACCGCCTGGGCCGGCTGCGCGGCGCGCAGAAGCGCTGAGGACTGCGCGCGCCGCGGATTGCGCTTCGAGGTTCCGCGCCGGGGTTCCGCTCAGGTGAAGGGCCCGTCTGCTGGTGACAGCAGGCGGGCCCTTCCGCATGTCCGGGGGCGGCTCGTACGCGCCCGGCGCCCCGCGCGAGCCGTACGAGTTCGTCACCACCTACCTGGAGAAGGTGCTGACCGGGATGCTGGCGTGCCCCACCGGGCGCGCCTTCCGCGGAATCGGGCAGCAGTACTCCCATGCTGTAGGGCGCAGGAGAACCGACCGTGCGGGGAGGGTCCACGCCGGGAACCCGTCCGCCGACCAGAGGGAGCAGCCCGTGACGTCGTCCCCGCCCGAGGAGAGCGCCGGCGGCGAGCCCGCGGACACCCAGCCCATCGAGCTCCCCGAGGCCGAGCGGCCCGCCCGGCCGCTGGAGGTCGCCGTCTTCACCGGCCCCGAGTCGGCCTTCTTCGCCACCTCCACGCTGATCCTCGGCGAGCGGACCGCGATCCTGGTGGACGCCCAGCTGACCCGCAGCGCCGGGCGCGAGCTGGCCGAGTGGGTCGCGGGCAAGGGCAGACGGCTGCTCGCCGTCGTGGTCACCCATCAGCACCCGGACCACTACTTCGGCGCCGAGGAGGTGCTGCGGCTCTTCCCGGACGCGCAGCTGCTGGCCGCCCCGGCCGTGGTCGAGGGCATCCGGCGCACCGTCGCCGCCAAGGTCGCGCAGTGGAAGCCGGTGTACGGAGACGACATCCCGGACCACCCGCTGATCCCCGCCCCGCTGCTGCCGCAGCCGCTGATGCTGGACCGCCAGGTGATCCCGGTGCTGCTGCTCGGCCAGGCCGACTGCGGGGACTCCACGGTCGTCCACGTGCCGAGCATCCGCACCGTGATCGCCGGGGACTTCGTCCACAACGGCACCCACCCCTGGACCGCCGACACCACCCCGGCCCAGCGCACCACCTGGGGCCACAACCTCGGCCGGATCGCCGACCTCGGCGCGGACCGGGTGATCGCCGGCCACCGGGCCCCGGACCAGGGCGACGACGCCGCCCGGGTGCTGGCCTTCACCGGCGAGTACCTCCAGGACTTCGACCGGCTGCTGGCCGCGCACCCGGACGATCCGGAGGCGCTGGTCACGGCGATGAACGAGCGGTACGGGGAGCTCACCCTGCCGTCCTTCCTGGAGCTGGGCGCGGCGGCCAACACCGCCCGTGCGGCCGAGGCCGCCCGGTCCGGGGCCGAGGAGGGTCCGGAGCCTGCGGAGGACGGCGGGGCCGCGGCGCAGTAGGGCGGATACTGGCCGCATGACGCCCTACGACGCGATCGTCCCGGCGGGCGGGAGCGCCCGGCGCCTCGGCGGGGCCGACAAGCCGGGCCTGACGGTGGGCGAGGCCACCCTGCTCGACCGGGTGCTCGCCGCCTGCGCGGGCGCCCGCACCACCGTCGTGGTCGGCCCGGCCCGGCCGACCGCGCGGGCCGGAGTCCGCTGGACCAGGGAGCAGCCGCCCGGTGGCGGGCCGGTCGCCGCCGTCGCGGCCGGGCTCGACCTGGTCACCGCGGACACCGTGCTGCTGCTCGCCGCGGACCTGCCGTTCCTGGACCGGCGGACGGTGCAACGGCTGGTCACCGCCCTCGACGAGGCCGGGCCGTACGGGGACGCCGCCGTGCTGGTGGACGCGGGCGGCCGCGACCAGCCGCTCGCCGCCGCCTACCGGACCGCGGCGCTGCGCGACGCGCTGGCCGCCCTCGGCGACCCGGCCGGCCAGTCGCTGCGGCGCTTCCTCGGCGGGCTGAGCGGGGTACGGGTGGCCGACACCGACGACGTCGCCTACGACTGCGACACCTGGGAGGACCTGGAGCAGGCCCGCGAGCGCGACCGAAGCTGAACCTCACCGACGCAGACACCGGGGTGTGAGCGAAACGACGTGCCCCGCACACGGGCCGAACACCTCGGGGAAACCGCCGATCGGGCAGCATGGGCGCATGGAGCGCACGCTGGATGACTGGATCGCCGAGGTCAAGGCCGACCTGGGCATCGACCTGGACGTGGACGTCCGTGGTCTGCTCGACGTGGCCCGGGTGGTCGCGCACGGAGTGGCCCGGCCGGCCGCGCCGCTGACCGCCTTCCTGATCGGCTACGCGGCCGCCCAGCGGGGCGGCGGGGCGGAGGCCGTCGCCGAGGCGGCCCGGCGGACCGAGGCCCTCGCCGAGGGCTGGGGCGCCGCCGGCCGGCCGGGCGAGTCGTGAGCACGGTCGGACGGACCACCGTGGCCGCACCGTCCACCGCCCCCGGCGTGCTGAGCTGGCCCCGGGCCCGCGAGACCGCGCGCCGGGCCGGGCTGCGCCCGTTGCCCGGGGTCGGAGTCCCGCTGGCCGAGGCGCTGGGTTGCACCCTCGCCGAGCCGCTCGGCGCGCTGACCGACCTGCCCGCCTTCGACACCTCCGCGATGGACGGCTGGGCGGTCGCCGGTCCCGGCCCGTGGCGGGTCGCCGGCCGGGTGCTGGCCGGACGGGCCGAGCCGGCGCCGCTGGCCGACGGCACCGCCGTGGAGATCGCCACCGGCGCCCAGCTGCCGGCCGGCGCCACCGCCGTACTGCGCCGTGAGCACGGGCGGACGGACGGCGCGCTGCTGCACGACCGCGGCCCGCGGCCGCTGACCACCGGCCAGGACGTCCGCCCGCGCGGCCAGGAGTGCCGCCGGGGCGAGGAGTTGCTGCCGTCCGGCACGCCGGTCGGGCCGGCCGTGCTCGGCCTGGCCGCCGCCTGCGGCCACGACCGGCTGCCGGTCCACCGCCGTCCGAAGGTCCAACTTCTCGTTCTGGGCGACGAGTTGCTCATCTCCGGGGTGCCCGGGCCGGGCCTGGTCCGGGACGCGCTCGGGCCGCTGCTGCCGCCCTGGCTGCGGGCCGCCGGTGCGGAGCCGGCCGAAGTCCGGTACGTCCGGGACGACTTCGATCTGCTCCTGGACGCGCTGCGGCACTCCGCCGCCGATCTCGTGGTCACCACCGGCGGAACGGCCGCCGGGCCGGTCGACTTCCTGCACCGGGCGCTCGCCGAGGCCGGTGCCCGGCTGCTGGTGGACGGCGTCGCCGCCCGGCCGGGGCACCCCATGCTGCTGGCCGAACTCCCGGGCGGCCGCCACCTGGTGGGCCTGCCGGGCAATCCGCTGGCGGCCGTCGCCGCGATGGTCACCCTCGTCCTGCCGCTGCTGCACGCCTGCAGCGGACGGGCCGCCGGGGCCCCCGCCCTCGCCCCCGCCGCGACGGCGCTGCCCGGGCACCCGACGGACACCCGGCTCCAGCCGGTCCGGCGGAGCGCCGAGGGCGTCCTGCCGCTGGCCTTCGACGGGCCGGCGATGCTGCGCGGGCTCGCCCGGGCCGAGGCGCTGGCCGTGGTGCCGCCCGGCGGGGCGGCGGCGGGGGAGACGGTCGAACTCCTGGAGGTGCCGTGAGCGAGCGAAGCACAGGGGTCCCCACGGCCGGAGGCCGGGGGAGAACCATCACGAGGTGCGCGTCCGGCGAAGCGGCTGTCGAGCGGCGGGGGCGCCCCGGGCCGGACGCCGGGGCAGGGGTGGGCGCATGAGCCGCCTGCGACGCAACCTGGCGCCCGGCACCGAGCCGTGGGCGGACGCCGGGATCGTGCTGCCCGCCCGCCGGACCGCGCCCGCCGTCCGGCAGGTCGGTTCCCGGCTGCTGCTGGCGCTCGCCGTACTGGTCGCCACCACGTTCATCGTCTACTTCGACCGGGCCGGCTACAACGACAACGCCGGTGGCGGGCTCAGCTTCCTGGACGCGGCGTACTACGCCACGGTGACGCTCTCCACCACCGGGTACGGCGACATCACCCCGTACAGCGACAGCGCCAGGCTCACCAACATCTTCGTGATCACCCCGCTGCGCGTGGTGTTCCTGATCATCCTGGTCGGCACCACCCTGGAGGTGCTCACCGAACGGACCCGCCTGCAATGGCGGTTGAACCGCTGGAGGTCCACCGTGCGCGAGCACACCGTCGTCATCGGCTACGGGACGAAGGGCCGCAGCGCCGTCGACACCCTGCTCGGACAGGGGGCGAAGAAGGAGGAGATCGTCGTCGTCGACCCGCAGCGCAAGGTGATCGACCACGCCGCCCAGCACGGCCTGGTCGGGGTGGTCGGCGACGCCACCCGCACCGACACCCTGGTGCGCGCCGCGCTGCCCACCGCCGCGCGGGTGGTGGTCGCGCCGGAGCGGGACGACACCGCCGTGCTGATCACCCTGACGGCCCGCCAGCTGAACAAGTCCGCCACCGTGGTAGCCGCCGTCCGGGAGGACGAGAACGCTCCGCTGCTGCGGCAGAGCGGTGCCGACGTCGTGGTGACCAGCTCCAGTTCGGCCGGGCGGCTGCTCGGGCTGTCGATGCTCAGCCCGCACGCCGGGGCGGTGATGGAGGACCTGCTGACGTACGGCAACGGGCTGGACGTGGTGGAGCGCCCGGTCACCCGGGCCGAGGCCGGGCACAGCCCGCGCGAGTGCGCGGACCTGGTGGTCGCGGTGGTCCGGGGCCGACGGGTGCTCAACTACACGGAGCCGGAGGCCGCCGTGCTCCAGCTCACCGACCGGGTGATCGTCATCAAGTCCAGCGGAGTCGCGCCGACCGGCTGAGCCACGCCGTGGAACCGCCCCGGCCCGCAGTAGGTTCGGGGCATGTATGCGATGACGATTCCCGTACCCGGCGGTCCCGAGGCACTGGTCTGGGCCGAGGTGCCCGACCCGGTGCCCGCTGAGGGCGAGGTCCTGGTCGAGGTGGCGGCCACCGCCGTCAACCGTGCCGACCTGCTCCAGCGGCAGGGCTTCTACAACCCGCCGCCCGGCGCCTCGCCCTACCCGGGGCTGGAGTGCGCCGGGCGGATCGTCGCGCTCGGGCCCGGGGTGTCCGGCTGGGCGGTCGGCGACGAGGTGTGCGCGCTGCTGGCCGGCGGCGGCTACGCGCAGCGGGTCGCGGTGCCGACCGGGCAGCTGCTGCCGCTGCCCGCGGGGCTGTCCGTCGAGCAGGCCGCGGCGCTGCCCGAGGTCGCCTGCACGGTGTGGTCCAACGTCTTCCTCACCGCGCACCTGCGGCCCGGCGAGACGGTGCTGCTGCACGGCGGTGCGAGCGGGATCGGGACCATGGCGATCCAGCTCGCCAAGGCGGTCGGCGCCCGGGTCGCGGTCACCGCGGGCAGCCCGGAGAAGCTGGCGCGGTGCGTCGAGCTGGGCGCGGACATCCTGATCGACTACCGCGAGCAGGACTTCGTGGAGGCGCTCCGGGAGGCCACCGGCGGGGCCGGGGCGGACGTGATCCTGGACATCATGGGTGCCAAGTACCTCCAGCGGAACGTGGACGCGTTGGCGGTCAACGGGCGGCTGGTGATCATCGGACTCCAGGGCGGGGTGAAGGGCGAGCTCGACCTCAACGCGTTGCTGCGCAAGCGCGGCGCGGTGATCGCCACCAACCTGCGCGGACGACCGCTGGCGGAGAAGGCGGCGATCGTGGCGGCGGTGCGGGAGCACGTGTGGCCGCTGGTCGAGTCCGGGGTGGTGAAGCCGGTGGTGGACCGGGTGCTGTCGCTGGCCGACGTGGCCGAGGCGCACCGGGTGCTGGAGCGCGGGGAGCAGGTCGGGAAGGTCGTGCTGCGGGCCTGAGCGCCGGGAGGCACGGCGGCGGGGCGGTAACGGAACCGGGGGGTAAATCGCCCGAAATGCCGTACGAGCCGGGGCGTGCGAGCCTGGTCCGGAGCAGTCCCGCCGCCGATCCCGCCTCCGGGCGCCATCGGCCGTCGGAAGGACTCCGACCGTGGCCGCATCACTGCACGCACTCCTCGGGCCGCTGCCCGCATCACCGCATCACCGTCGTACTTCCCGCCGCTCTCCGGGCCGCGCGCAGCGGCTGTTGGCGGCGGCCGTGCTGGGGCTCACCCTCCCGCTGGCCGCCGCCTCGGCGGCGGTGGCGCTGCCCTCGCCGGCGGCGCTGCCCCTGCCGGTGACCCTGTCCTCGCCGGAGGGGCTGTCCTCGCCGGAGGCGGGGACGAGTGCCAAGCCGAGTGCCAAGCCGAGTGCCGAGCCGGGCGCGTCCAGGGCGGCGGCCGCGCGGCCACGGCACCGGCCGCGGCGGCCGGTGCCGCGTTCGCACCCGGGCGGCTACTTCGCGCAGGTCCACCGGCACCACGTGGCCTCGCTGCCCGAGCGCTCCGACGCCGCCGTGGAGCAGGCTCCCGGGCAGGTGCCGGACCAAGCCCCTGGGCAGGCTCCCGAACAGGCCCCGGACCAAGCCCCTGGGCAGGTGTCGGAGCAGGCCGCCGAGCAGCCCCCCGAACAGGTGCCGGAGCAGGCCACCGAGCAGGCTCCCGGACAGGCCCCGGAGCAGGGCGTCGAGGCCGGGCGGCCGGAGACCGACGCGGAGGCCGCGGAGGCCTGGGCCCCCGGCGGTGCCGCCGCTCCGGCCCCGGCCGCTCCGGACACCGTCGCGGCTGCCGCCGCCGTGCCCGCGCTCTTTCCCGCCCGTTGGCAGGACGCCTCCACCACCCAGCTCCCGCTGGGCGTCGGCCTGGGACTGATCGGCTGCGGCCTGGGACTGGTCGGCCTGCGGCTGCGCAGGGGCTGACGTGCGGGGCCGCGGCCGGCAGGGCCGGGGCCCCGCCGGGTGTGGAGATCCGGTGTGGGACCGGGACCGGCTTCCGGGTGCGGCACGCCCGGGACGGTCCGGGGTTTCGGCGGGTGCGGTGCGGCGGGCCGGTGCGGGCGGGGCCGGGGCACGGTCGCCGGGCGGTCGGCGGCCGGGGCGCGGGAACTGAGTACCCGTACGGATGCCCGCAGGGCGCCCGGGGGCGTACCTTCGTCGCGGGTGGCGCAGGACGGCGGGACGACCGGGGGCTTCCGCCCGACCAACCCCAGTGAGAGAGAATGTTGTTCATGACGAATCCGATGAACGAGCGCCCGTCGCAGGAGCCCTTCCGGGCCGCCGGCGGGCAGTCGCAGGACGGCCAGAAGGTGCTGATCGTCGGACCGGACGGGCTGCCCGTGGGCCAGGGGTTCGCGGGCACGGCTGGGGGCGGGGACGACGAGGGCGACGTGCCGCGTGAGCTCCCGGTGACCGAGATGGTCGAGCAGCCCGCCAAGGTCATGCGTATCGGCAGCATGATCAAGCAGCTGCTGGAGGAGGTCCGGGCGGCGCCCCTCGACGAGGCGAGCCGGGCCCGGCTGAAGGACATCCACGCGAGCTCGATCAAGGAGCTCGAACTGGGGCTGGCCCCGGAGCTGGTTGCCGAGCTGGAGCGGCTGTCGCTGCCGTTCACCGACGACACCATCCCGACCGAGGCCGAGCTGCGGATCGCCCAGGCCCAGCTGGTCGGCTGGCTGGAGGGCCTGTTCCACGGCATCCAGACCGCCCTGTTCGCGCAGCAGATGGCGGCGCGGGCCCAGCTGGAGCAGATGCGGCGGGCGCTGCCGCCCGGTCTGCACAGCGGCGAGCCGGACGAGGACGAGCTGGGCCAGGGCCGCGGCATCCGCTCCGGCCCCTACCTGTAGCCGCAGCCGGCGGTACCCGCCGGTAGGTACGTCCGGACCGCCGTCGGACCGGACGTACCACGACGATCCGCCCCGGCCCCGGGCCACCCGCACCGAGCGTGGGCGGCCCGGGGCCGGGCCCGGCCCTGGACCGATCACCGTCGGCGCGAGCCGATACCCTGGCCCCTGTCGCCGGCCGGTGGAACCGCCGCGGCAGGGGCCCGCCAGGCCAGCGGGCCGGGCCCACCACGCACGGACGAGACCGAACGTCAGGCTGCGGCAAGCACGGCCGAGCCGAGGGGGAGCAGAGGACCATGAGCGAGCACGGCAACGCGGCGGTCGAGGGCTTCTCCCGGGGCAACGGCCGCTATGTGCTGCAGCGGCTGGTGGGCGAGGGCGGCATGGCCTCCGTGCACCTCGCCTACGACAGCGTGCTGGACCGGCAGGTCGCGCTGAAGAGCATGCACAGCGAGCTGGGCCGGGACGACTCGTTCAAGGAGCGGTTCCGCCGCGAGGCCCAGGCCGTGGCCCGGCTGGAGCACCCCAACATCGTCACGGTGTACGACAGCGGCGAGGACATCGCCCCGGACGGCTCCAGCACGCCGTACATCGTCATGCAGCTGATCGACGGCAAGGGCCTGCGCGAGGCGATCAACGAGGCGATCGGCCAGTACGGCGCGATGCCGGTCGAGGATGCGCTGAAGGTCACCGTCGGCGTGCTGAACGCGCTGGAGGCCTCGCACGACATGGGCCTGGTGCACCGCGACATCAAGCCCGGCAACGTCATGTTCGACCGCAAGGGCAACGTCAAGGTCATGGACTTCGGCATCGCCCGCGCGCTGGAATCCGGCGTCACGTCGATGACCCAGACCGGCATGGTGGTCGGCACCCCGCAGTACCTCTCGCCCGAGCAGGCGCTCGGCAAGCCGGTGGACGCCCGCTCCGACCTGTACTCGGTCGGCGTGATGTTCTTCGAGATGGTCACCGGGCAGCTGGTCTTCGACGGCGACTCGGCGTTCTCGATCGCCTACAAGCACGTCCAGGAGGAGCCGCCGGCCCCTTCCACCCTCAACCGCTCGATCACCCCCGAGGTGGACGCCTTCGTCGCCCAGGCGCTGCGCAAGGACCCGGCGCACCGGTTCCAGAGCGCGGCGGCGATGCGGGACGAGGCGGAGCGGCTGATCGCGGCCGCCAAGGGCGGCGACAGCGGGCACAAGCTGCAGGCCAGCACCCCGCTGGTGATCAACGAGGGCCCGCGCTCGGTGCACGCCGCTCCGCAGGCCCCGCAGACGCCGCAGCCGCAGTACCTCCAGCAGGGCGGGCAGCCGCAGTACCAGACCCCGCCGCCGGCCTACCAGGCGCCGCCGCAGGCCCCGCACACCCCGCACCCGCAGTACCTCCAGCAGGGCGGGCAGCCGCAGTACCAGACCCCGCCGCCGGCCTTCCAGCCCCCACGGCCGCAGGCGCACACCCCGCACCCGCAGTACCTCCAGCAGGGCGGGCCGCAGGCGCACACCCCGCCGCCGCAGCCGATGCCGGCGTACCAGCAGCCGAAGCAGCCCGCCGGCGGCGGCTGCTCGACGGCCGCGGTCGTGATCGGGATCATCATCGGCGTGCTGGTCCTGGCGGGCATCATCATCGCGATCGTGGTCAACAAGGCGAACGAGAAGAGCGGCGGCAAGCTCGGCCACGCACCCCTTCCCGCCAACGTGCTGGTCGTCGACCTCCCGGCCGACCGGAATGGCCTGCTCTGACGGTTTCCGGCAGGTCCGGGGGTGCCACAGCCGTCCGCCGGAAGCGGTAGCGTTCGGGGATACGTAAGCGACAGGGCACCGCGATCCGAGCGAACGCCCGGGGCGAGGAGCGATGGCACAGACGCAGCAGCCGGACGACGACGCGGGTGTCCGGGCGGTCGGCCGGACCGGCGGAACCCCGAGGATTCCCGGGCCCGGCACCGAGGCCGCGACCTCGGCGCTGCCCCCGGTCACCGCGGGCGGCCCGCAGACCCCGGGCCGCGGCACCGCGGTGCCGCTGAGCACCGTCGGCGACGGCCGCTACCGGCTGACCCACCGGCTCGGACGCGGTGGCATGGCCGAGGTGTTCGCCGCCGAGGACGTGCGGCTCGGCCGCACCGTCGCGGTCAAGCTGCTGCGCGGCGAACTGGCCCAGGACGACGTCGCCCGGCTGCGCTTCACCCGCGAGGCACACGCCGTCGCGGCGCTCAACCACCACTCGATCGTCTCGGTCTACGACACCGGCGAGGAGTACGTCGGGGACGAGTCCACGCCGTACATCGTGATGGAGCTGGTCGAGGGCCGCACCGTCCGCGAGCTGCTGGCGGACGAGGAGGCGCCGCCGGTCGACCAGGCGCTGATCATCATCGCCGGGGTGCTGGAGGCGCTCGCCTACAGCCACCGCAACGGCATCGTCCACCGCGACATCAAGCCCGCCAACGTGAGCATCACCAACACCGGCGCGGTCAAGGTGATGGACTTCGGCATCGCCCGGGCGCTGACCGGCGGGGCCACCACGATGACCCAGACCGGCATGGTCATGGGCACCCCGCAGTACCTCTCGCCCGAGCAGGCGCTCGGCAAGCCGGTCGACCACCGCTCCGACCTGTACGCGGCCGGCTGCATGCTCTACGAGCTGCTCACGCTGCGCCCGCCGTTCACCGGCGACACCCCGCTGTCGGTGGTCTACCAGCACGTCCAGGACCCGCCGGTGCCGCCCTCGCAGGCCAACGGCCGGGTGCCGGCCGGCCTCGACCCGCTGGTGCTGCGCTCGCTCGCCAAGAACCCGGACGACCGCTTCCAGGACGCCGACGAGTTCCGCGCCCACGTGCAGCACGCGCTGCGCGAGATGCACGACGCGGCCGGGGCCGGCTGGGTCGGCGCGACCGCGGGCGACACCGGTGCGACCCAGGTGCTCCGGCCGGACCAGACCGCGGCCACCGCGGCCTTCGGCGCGGTGCGCCCGGGCGACCAGACCTCCGTGCTGCCGTACTCGACGGGCGGCCCGCACACCCCCTCCTCGCCCTACCCGGCGGCCGGCGGCCCGTACGGCGGCGGCGCGGGCGAGGACGGCGAGGGCCCCGGCCGGCGGCGCGGGCCGTGGGCCTGGGTGGCCGGTGCGATCGCCGTGCTGGTCGCGGCCGGTGCGGGCATCGCGTTCGCGCTCAGCGGCAACGACAAGGTCGACCACGGCGTGTCCCCGACGCAGCCCCCGGCGGTCACCACCACGGAGCCGACCGCGCCGGCCCAGGGCGGTCTGGTGACCCCGCCGGCCTCGGTCTCCGGCAGCAAGAAGCCGCAGCAGCCGACCGACCCCGGCAACAACGGCGGGAACAACACCGGGAACAACGGCAACAACATGTCGCCGTCGCCGAACTCGGGCAAGCACACGCCGACCCCGACGCCGACCGGGACCGCCAGCCACACGCCGACGGCGACCGCGCCGGCGTCGACGCCGCCTGCGACGACGCCGCCGGCGACTTCGGGCGCCGGCACGGGTACGGCCAAGCCGCCGACGGACACGAAGACGACGGACCCGAAGACGACCCCCTGACCCGGTCAGTTGGCGAAGGCGTCCAGGACCTGCTCGTACTCCTGGCACCACCACGCCAGCTGCCCCGCGGAGGCGGGGTAGAGCGGGTCGGCCCGGTGGTCGGCCCGCTGGTAGCGCCACTGCAGCATCCAGAAGTCGTTCAGCCGCTCCCACCAGACCCGGTGGACGGCGCCGGCCATGTGCTCGGCGGTGGCGGCACCGGAGGCCCGGTACGCCTGTGAGTAGCGGCGGACCCGGACCAGGTCGAGGACGCCGGACGACCGGTCGTTGAAGAGCAGCGTGGCGGCCCGGACCGCCTCCTCGGCGCGTGGCTGCGGGCCGAGCTTGTCCCAGTCCAGGACGGCGGTCACCCGGCCGCCTCCCTGCGGGCCGTCGTCGTACAGCAGGTTGAGGCCGTGGAAGTCGCCGTGGGTCCAGCCGGTGGGCGGCGCGGCCTCCGGGGCGGGGCGGCGGTGGGCGTGCTCGGCGAGCAGTTCCAGCCGTTCCGTGAGCCGTTCCACCACCAGGGCGTCCAGCTCCCCGGCCGGGTGGTACTCCCGGGCGCGGCGCCGCAGGTCGCGGGCGAGTCCGGCGCTGTCGACGGGGTCGGCGCTCCGGTAGCCGGCGGGTTGTCCGAGCGGGGCGCAGACGTCGTCGAGTGCGCCGTGCAGCCGGCCGAGCAGCGCGCCGAGCGCGTCGCACTGCGACGGGTCGAGCTCGCCGCCGTGCCGGTGCCGGCCGTCGACCCAGGGGAACAGCGCGAACAGCCGACCGCCCCGGGCGGCCACCGTGCCGGACCGTTCGGCGCAGGCCAGCGGGGGTGTGACGGGCAGTCCGAGGGTGTTCAGCGCGGCCATCGCGCGGTGGTGGGCGAGGATCTTCGGACGGCTGGCGGTGGCGGTGTCGACGTAGCACTTCAGGAAGTGCGGACCGGCCTCGGTGGTGACCAGGTACCCCCGGTTCAGCAGGCCCTCGGCGACGGGTTCGGCGGTCAGCAGCCGTCCTACCCGGTAGCGGGCCAGGACCTCGGCGAGCGCGGCCGGCGGGACGGGTGGGCTGAGGGTCCCCATCGGCGGTGCGCAGACGTCGGGGCGGGCCGGGGCGCAGGCGAGGGTCTGGCTGAAAGTCACGTGGAGAGGTTATGGCCCCTTTGCAGGGGCCCTTGACAAGCCGTCAGTTCTGTGCAGCCGTCCGGTCAGTACTGGTGGTCGGCCTGGTGCCGCGCCACGAAGGCGGCCGCCTGGGTGCGCCGCTCCATGCCCATCTTGGCGAGCAGACTGGAGACGTAGTTCTTCACCGTCTTCTCGGCCAGGTGCAACTCGTTGCCGATCTGACGATTTGTCATACCTTCGCCGATCAGATCGAGGATCCGCCGCTCCTGCTTGGTGAGTTGGGCGAGCCGCTCGTCCTCCTTCTCCCCGCCGTCGCGCAGCCGGGCGAGCACCCTGCTGGTGGCGACCGGGTCGAGCAGCGAGCGGCCGGCCGCGACGTCCCGGACGGCGGTGATCAGGTCGGTGCCGCGGATCGCCTTCAGCACGTAGCCGGAGGCGCCGGCCATGATCGAGTCGAACAGCGCCTCGTCGTCCGAGAACGAGGTCAGCATCAGGCACTTGATCTCCGGAAGCTTGGACCGGATCTCGCGGCAGACCTCGACCCCGTTGCCGTCCGGCAGCCGGACGTCGAGCACCGCGACGTCCGGGTGGACCGCCGGGATCCGGGTGAGTGCCTCGGCGGCCGTGCCGGCCTCGCCGACCACCTCGATGTCGTCCTCGACCGAGAGCAGATCGTGCACGCCCCGTCGGACGACCTCGTGATCGTCGAGCAGGAACACCCTGATTTGTCCGTTATCAGTCACGTCCAAAGCCTCCCATATCACCCTACGAAAGACCTATCGCCCGCACCTCCGTCACAACGGGATCCGGCCACAGCCGTCCGAAACCGATACCGAGAACCCCCTTACGTACGGGCGTCTGCCCGGATAACGTGCGCTGGTGTCCTGAAGGCGCTCGAATTGAGAGCTGCGTCACGCCGACCGTCACCCCCACCCTTCCGACGGCGAGCCGAACGCAGCACCCTCGGGGTTGTAGGCCCTGAACAAGTAGGACGTCCTAGCGCAAGCGCGTCGAGGGCGGACGCTGGGTAACGTTCTCGTGAGGGACGCCGTCGGAACAGGATCACCACCTGCCCCGCAGTGGGAGCGCACACCCACGCGCGCCCCGCGAGGCGGTGACCGGACCGGTCACCGGCGACCCCGGGTGGCCGGACAGACCGAGGAGTGAACGTGACCGTCAAAAGCACGGCGAGGGCTCGCAAGAAGGCGGCCCCCGGCGTCCCTGACAACCTCCGCGCCACGGGCAAGGACGCCCAGCCGGAGCTCGTCCAGTTGCTCACGCCGGAAGGCGAGCGGGTCGAGCACCCGGACTACCCCCTCACCACCACTCCCGAGGAGCTGCGCGCCCTCTACCGCGACCTGGTGCTGGTGCGCCGGTTCGACGGCGAGGCCACCGCGCTCCAGCGGCAGGGCGAGCTGGGCCTGTGGGCCTCGCTGCTCGGCCAGGAGGCCGCCCAGGTCGGTTCCGGCCGCGCCATGCGCCCCGGCGACTACGCCTTCCCCACGTACCGCGAGCACGGCGTGGCCTGGTGCCGCGACGTCGACCCGCTGAACCTGCTCGGCATGTTCCGCGGCGTGAACCACGGCGGCTGGGACCCGAACGAGAAGAACTTCCACCTGTACACCATCGTGATCGGCGCGCAGGCCCTGCACGCCACCGGTTACGCGATGGGCGTCAGCAAGGACGGCGCCGACGACGCGGTGATCGCGTACTTCGGCGACGGTGCCTCCAGCCAGGGCGACGTCAACGAGGCCTTCACCTTCGCCTCGGTCTACAACGCGCCGGTGGTGTTCTTCTGCCAGAACAACCAGTGGGCGATCTCCGAGCCCACCACCACCCAGACCAAGATCCCGCTGTACCGCCGCGCCTCCGGCTTCGGCTTCCCGGGCGTCCGGGTCGACGGCAACGACGTGCTGGCCTGCCTGGCGGTCACCCGCTGGGCGCTCGACCACGCCCGCAGCGGCAACGGCCCGGTGCTGATCGAGGCGTTCACCTACCGGATGGGTGCCCACACCACCTCCGACGACCCCACCCGCTACCGGCACGCCGAGGAGACCGAGGCCTGGAAGGCCAAGGACCCGATCACCCGGCTCCGCGCCCACCTGGAGAAGGAGGGCCTGGCCGACGAGGCGTTCTTCGCCGCCCTCGACGCCGAGAGCGAGCAGTTGGGGCTGCGGGTGCGCGAGGGCGTGCGCGGCATGCCGGACCCGGACCCGACCCTGATCTTCGACCACGTGTACAGCGAGCCGCACACGCTGGTCGATGAGGAACGGGCCGAGTACATCGAGTACGCGGCCTCCTTCGAGGCGGGGGAGACCCACTGATGGCCGGTCAGCTGAGCATCGCCAAGGCGCTGAACGGAGCGCTGCGCAAGTCGCTGGAGAACGACCCGAAGACCGTCCTGATGGGCGAGGACATCGGCAAGCTCGGCGGCGTCTTCCGGATCACCGACGGCCTCCAGAAGGACTTCGGCGAGGACCGGGTGATCGACACCCCGCTCGCCGAGTCCGGGATCATGGGTACCGCGATCGGCCTCGCGCTGCGCGGCTACCGCCCCGTCGTGGAGATCCAGTTCGACGGCTTCGTGTACCCGGCCTTCGACCAGATCGTCTCCCAGCTGGCCAAGATGCACGCCCGTGCGCTGGGCCACGTCAAGCTGCCGGTCACCGTGCGCATCCCCTACGCGGGTGGTATCGGTGCGGTCGAGCACCACAGCGAGTCGCACGAGGCGTACTTCGCGCACACCGCCGGTCTGCGCGTGGTCACCCCGGCCAGCGCGCACGACGCGCACTGGATGCTGCGGCAGTCGATCGAGTCCGACGACCCGGTCATCTTCCTGGAGCCCAAGCGCCGCTACTGGGACAAGGGCGAGGTCGGCGACGCCGCCGACCTGGGCCTGCACGACGCCCGGATCGTCCGGTCCGGCACCGACGCGACGCTGATCGCGTACGGCCCGATGGTCAAGGTCTGCCTGGAGGCCGCCGCGGCCGCCGAGGAGGACGGCCGCCGGCTGGAGGTCGTCGACCTGCGCTCCCTCTCCCCGGTGGACTTCGCCGCGCTGGAGGTGTCGGTCAAGCGCACCGGTCGGGCCGTCGTGGTGCACGAGGCACCGGTCTTCATGGGCATGGGCGCCGAGCTGGCCGCCCGGCTCACCGAGAAGTGCTTCTACCATCTGGAGGCGCCGGTCCTGCGGGTCGGCGGCTACCACGCGCCGTACCCGCCGTCCCGGGTCGAGGAGGCCTTCCTGCCCGACCTGGACCGCGTGCTCGACGCCGTCGACCGCGCGCTGGCGTACTGATACCGGGGAGCGAAGATGACCACCGAAGTTCGCTCGCTCCGCGAGTTCAAGATGCCCGACGTGGGCGAGGGCCTCACCGAGGCCGAGATCCTCAGCTGGTACGTCAAGCCCGGTGACACCGTCACCGACGGGCAGGTCGTCTGCGAGGTGGAGACCGCCAAGGCGGCGGTGGAGCTGCCCATCCCGTTCAACGGGGTGGTCGAGAAGCTGCACTTCCCCGAGGGCGCGACGGTCGACGTCGGCACCGTGATCATCTCGGTCGCGGTCGCCGGCGAGGCGGGGGCCGAGGCTCCGGCCGCGCCCGCCGCGACGCCGGCCCAGGCTCCGGCTCCCGCCGAGGAGGCCGAGCCCGAGCGGCGCGAGGTGCTGGTCGGGTACGGCCCGCGCACCGGCGGCACCCAGCGCCGGGCGCGGCG
Organism: Kitasatospora sp. NPDC101235; assembly: GCF_044767505.1. NCBI lineage: Bacteria > Bacillati > Actinomycetota > Actinomycetes > Kitasatosporales > Streptomycetaceae > Kitasatospora > Kitasatospora sp. NPDC101235. The sequence continues at coordinate 37,848 of NZ_JBIWNZ010000018.1, read as the reverse complement.
GACGACCACCACCAGGGTCGACGCGGCCAAGCCGGCCCCGGCCGCGCCTGCCCCGGTCGCGCCTGCCCCGGCGCCCGCGGCCCCGGTCGCGGTTGCGGAAGTGCCCGGCGGGGAACGGCCGTTGGCCAAACCGCCGGTGCGCAAGCTGGCCAAGGACCTCGGCGTCGACCTGCGCGCGGTCACCCCGACCGGCCGGGACGGCGTGATCACCCGCGAGGACGTGCACGCCTACGCCACCGCCCAGGCCGCTCCGGCCGCCCCGGTGGTCGAGGCCGCCGTGGCGGAGCCGGCCGCGCCGCAGGCGCCGGTGCCCACCGCGGGCGACGTCCGGGTGCCGATCAAGGGTGTCCGCAAGGCGACCGCGCAGGCGATGGTGGCCTCGGCCTTCACCGCCCCGCACGTCACCGAGTTCGTGCAGGTCGACGTGACCCGCACGATGAAGTTCGTCCGCCGGCTCAAGGAGAGCGGCGAGCTGGGCCGGGACGTCCGGGTCAGCCCGCTGCTGATCGTCGCCAAGGCGCTGCTCACCGCGATCAAGCGGCACCCCGAGATCAACGCGCAGTGGGACGAGGCGGCGCAGGAGATCGTCCTCAAGGGCCAGGTGAACCTCGGCATCGCCGCGGCCACCCCGCGCGGACTGATCGTCCCGAACATCAAGGACGCCGGGTCCAAGACCCTCGCCGGGCTGGCCACGTCACTCGGCGAGCTGGTCGAGACCGCCCGTCAGGGCAAGACCTCGCCGGCCGACATGCAGGGCGGGACGGTCACCATCACCAACGTCGGCGTCTTCGGCGTCGACACGGGCACCCCGATCCTCAACCCGGGCGAGGCCGCCATCCTGGCCTTCGGCGCGGTCCGGGAACTGCCGTGGGTGCACAAGGGCAAGGTGGTTCCGCGTCAGGTGACCACGCTCGCGCTCTCCTTCGACCACCGCCTGGTGGACGGGGAGCTGGGCTCCAAGGTGCTGGCCGACGTGGCCGCGTTGCTGGAGCGCCCGAAGCGCCTGATCACCTGGGGCTGACGGCCCGGTAGGACCTCGTAGGACCGAAGAAGGGGCCCTCCTCCGCACCGTGCGGAGGAGGGCCCCTTCGTTGCGACCGCCCGTTCGACTAACGCTGGGGACGGAGCCGGCGGACGGCGATCAGGACGCCGGCTCCGAGGGCGAGGAGCGCGGCGGAGGAGACGGCGAGGAAGGTGTTGGTGGACGAGGAGCCGGTCCGGGCCAGCTCGGGCGTGCCGGCGGGCGCCGTGGTGGCGGTGGCGGTGGCGGGGGCGGTGGCCGGGGCCGAGGCCTTCGGGGCCTCGGGGGCGACCGGGGCGGCGTCCTTGGTCCTGTCGGCGGCGGGCTCGGCGGGCTCGGCGGTCTTGGTGGGCGTCGGCTCGGGCTCGGCCGGGGTGGTCGGCTTCGCGCTGGGTGCGGGGGCTGCGGCCCGCGCCACGTGGAAGCTGCGGGACTCGCCGCCCTGGACCGGGAACCCGGGGGCCTTCGCGAGGGCGACGAACTCGAGCCCGGTCATCTCCTTGGGCGCCTTCGCGGAGAGCCCCACCCGGAACAGGACGTTCGCGGCCCGACCGTTCTCCAGGCGCGCGGTGGTGGTCGCCGGGGACTCGACGGAGGTCAGCGACGGGTCGCAGCCGCCGTGGACCAGCTTGACCGGCTTCCAGCCGCCCGCGGAGGCGACCTCGACCGTGACGTCCTCGGCCTCCAGGCCGCCGGCGGCCGGGTTGTGGATCCCGAGCAGCGCGGAGATGTTCTGGTACGGGGCGCCGGTGAAGTTGGTGACGCTGACGCCGACCTCGACCTTGGGGCCGCCCGCGGTGATGGTCTGGTTGCCCGGGGTCATGATGAACCCGGCCTGGTAGGAGCCCTGGTGGTCGGCGGCGGGCGCCTCGGCGACGCTCGCGGTGGTCTTCGCGCGGGTGGTGGTGGCGCCCTCCCCGCAGGCCCAGGCGGTGTCGGTGGCGAGGAGCTGGACGCCGCCGGCGAGGACGGCGGTGGCGGCGAGGGTGGCGATGCGGCGACGGGAGAGCGTGCGGTCGTTCTTCGCAAAACGGGTGATAACGGGCATGCGCATGACGTGACTCCCCAGGGTCATCGTGCTGATGGTGTGAGTGGGTGAAGACGACCGGCCCCGCTCCTGTCGAGCGGAAGCGCCCCCCGGCTCTGCCGGTCTCGCTCTCCGTGCCTTCACCCGTACAGACGCGCATCCCCGGAGGGGGTTGCAGACGAGTTCCGAAAAGTTTTCGGGGCTCTTCGGCGGGCTTCGGGGGGCCACTCAGGTGGTGGTTGGTATGACATGAATGATCCGGGAGGTCCGGATCGTTGGGCCAGGTCGGTGACTTTTACGCGGCCGGATAGGGGAGCCCCACCGGTCAGGGTACGTCTCCGCTCCACCACCCGGGCGACGCCGGGTGACCGGAGCCCGGAGGACGCACCCGTATGCCGCGTGGCAACCCTGGCCGTCTCGTCCGGAGTGTGGCCGCACTCGTGCTGGTGTCCGTCGCCGCCCTCCCGGCCGCCGTGGAGCTGGCCGGCCCCCCGCCGTTCGGCGTGATCGGGCCGGGGGCGCCGGCCGACCGCGCGGTGCCGCCGCACACGGCCCTCCGCGCCGACCAGCAGGCATCCGGGGCCGCCCCGACCTTCGACATACGCCGCACCGGGGACCCGGCCAACCGGATCACCCTGGTGCTGCTCGGCGACGGCTACACGGCCGACGAGCAGGAGCTCTTCCGGCAGCAGGCAGACAGGGCCTGGCACGCGCTGATGGACATCGAGCCCTTCCGCACCTACCAGGGCTTCTTCAACATCAGGCGGGTCGAGGTGGTCTCCCCGGTCTCCGGGATCGCCGAGTCCGAGAGCCGCGGCCGCAAGACCGCCACCCCGCTCGGCATGCACTTCTGGTGCGAGGGCACCGCCCGGCTGCTCTGCGCCGACGAGGCCGCCACCGCGCGGTACGCGGGCGACGGCGCCGGGCCGCAGTACCTGATAGCGCTGGCCAACTCCGCCGAGTACGGCGGCGCCGGCGGTACCGGGGTGACCACCCTCGCGGGCGGCAGCCCGGACGCCGGGCGGATCATCCAGCACGAGATCGGGCACACCGTGGGGGACCTCGGCGACGAGTACGACAGCGCCCCGGACGACGCCGACTACCCGAACCTCGCCACCCTCAACGCCGAAGACATGCGCAGGAAGCAGACCAAGTGGTGGCGCTGGCTCGGCGCCGAGTCCCCGGACGGGGCCGGGGTGATCGGGGCGTACCGCAGCGTCAACGGCCTCTACCGGCCCACCCCGGACTCGGTGATGCGCACCCTGGGCAGTGCGTACAACCTCCCCTCGCGGGAGGCGATCATCGAGGAGCTGTACCGCAAGGTCCGGCCGACCGACGACCCGCTGCCGGCCCCCGGCGAGGTGGCCGGGCGGCCCCGGCTCGACGTCCGGCCGCTGCCGCTGACCGGCCCGCGGCAGCTGAAGGTGGAGTGGACGGTGGACGGCGTCCCGGTGACGCCGCAGCCCGCCGACGGCTCCTGGCTGGACACCGCCCGGCTGGAGCTGGCCCCGGGCCGGACGGCCACCGTGACGGCGACCGTCCGGGACACCACCGACTGGGTGCGGGACGAGGCCTTCCGGGAGCGCTACATGACCCGCTCGGTGTCCTGGACGCTGACCGGCTGACGCCCGGTTCGCACCACCCGGATCTGGGCGTCCAATCATGGGATGACTAGTCTGGTCGGACTATGACCGTGGAGCCCGATCGTTCAGCCCCGTCCCTGTCCGTCCCCGCTCCCCGATCCACGGCCGAGCCCCCGGCCGCCCCCACACCTGTGCCTGTGACCGCACCCGCACCCGCACCGCCCGGTGGTCGCGCGGCCTGGCTGGCCTGGTCCATCGGCGTCAGCGTCTACATCCTGGCCGTCATCCACCGCACCAGCCTCGGCGTGGCCGGACTGGACGCCGCCGACCGCTTCGGCATCGGCGCCTCGGCGCTCTCCACCTTCTCGATCCTCCAGGTGCTGGTCTACGCGGCCATGCAGATCCCGGTCGGCCTGCTGGTCGACCGGTTCGGGCCGCGCCGGGTGCTGCTGCTCGGTGTCCTGCTGCTGAGTGCCGGTCAGCTGGCCTTCGCGTTCAGCTCCGCCTTCGGCCCCGCGCTGGCCTCCCGCGCCGTGCTCGGCTGCGGTGACGCGATGACCTTCATCAGCGTGCTGCGGATCGCCGCCCGGTGGTTCCCGGCGGCCCGGAACCCGTTCGTGGCCCAGCTGACCGGCTTGGCCGGGATGGGCGGCAACCTGGTCACCACCGTGGTGCTCGCCCGGGCGCTGCACAGCGAGGGCTGGACGCCCACCTTCACCGCGATCGCCCTGCTGGGCGTGGTGGTGTTCGCGCTGGTCGCGCTCTTCCTCCAGGACACGCCGCCCCACCAGGAGGCCGCCGTACGGCCCGACGCGGCACGGCCCGACGCGGTACGGGCGGCGCGGCCGAAGGTCGGCCGGCAGGTCCTCGCCTGCTGGCGGGAGCCGGGCACCCGGCTCGGGCTCTGGATCCACTTCACCACCCAGTTCCCCGGCAACGCCTTCGGCCTGCTCTGGGGCCTGCCCTACCTGGTGCAGGCGCAGGGCATGTCCCGGGCCGGGGCCGGCGGGCTGCTGACCCTGCTGGTGCTCAGCAACATGACCTTCGGCTTCGTCTTCGGCCGGCTGCTCTCCGCCTCGGCGCGGGCCCGGATGCCGATCGTGCTGACCGTCATCGTGACCACCGCGCTCGGCTGGGCGCTGGTGCTGGCCTGGCCGGGCGGCCACCCGCCGACCTGGCTGCTGGTCGGGATCATCCTGGTGATGGGCAGCAACGGACCGGCCTCGCTGGTCGGCCTCGACTACGCGCGCGCCCGCAACCCCGCGGAGCGGCTCGGCACCGCCTCCGGGATCGTCAACATGGGCGGCTTCATCGGCACGATGATCACCCTGTTCGGCATCGGCGTGCTGCTGGACGCGCTCTCCCCGGACGGCGCCGGGGCCTACTCGGCCACCGCCTTCCGCTGGGCGTTCTGCTGGCAGTACGTCCCGTTGGCGGTGGGGACGGCGATGATCCTCAGGCTGCGGCGGAAGGTCGCGGCGTAGGGTTTCTGACCTGCGAAGATGCGTAACCCTCACTTCAAGTGAGGGTTGCGCCGCTACGCCTGAGTCGAACTCGGGCGTAGCGACGGCGTCAGCGGCCGCACTCCCTTGGGGCAGCCCGGGACGGTCCGGCTGCCCCGGATGCCGACCCGTTCCACGTCCGAGCAGGAGTAGTACCCGCCGAACGGCGGCCCACTGTCCTCGTCCTGAGCCGGCATGTGGAAGACCATCTCCCCGTGCCGACAGTGCACCGTCCCGTCCGAGCGGATGGTCACCCCCGGCCAGTTCTCGTGGTCGATCTCGGCGATGACATCGACCTGTCGGCCGATCGCCTCGGTCAGGGTCTCTGCCATCCGCCGCTGCTGGGTGGGGATGTCGGTGTCCCCGCGGCGGACGGAGGGGAGGAGGTCGCGGGTGACCCAGTTCCGGAAGGGCTGGGCATCCGGTTTCCTCGACCGCATGATCAGCGTGTAGACGCCGGCCTCACTGATCACGTTGAGATTTGGGTTACCGCGCTCGTAGAGCTTCTGACCTGCGGAAACGTGATTACCCTTCCTAGTGGGAAGGTTAATCGAGCGTGAGTTGATGACCCGTACCTGGCTTTCGCCGACCACTTGGCGGACACGGCTCGGGTTGATGCGACCGAGAACCGCGCACACGTCCGCCGTGACGAACCACGGCTCCCCGTCGATCATCACCACGCGGATCGGCTGCCCCGTGACCGGGAAGCTCGATCGCACCAGCACCATTTGTTCCTGCTGTCCCTGCTCGTCGTCCATGTGGACGCCCCTCCTTCTTCCGGGTGATGGCTGGACTGCCCGGAACAACGAGGTCGAACGGGTGAGGTGCTGGTCAAACATTGACGTGCGGTAGTGCGAGGGGTGCCGACCCGGCGGGCGTCGGTGCGTGCACGCCGGGTGGTGCCCGTCGGCTCAGATGGTGACCGAGAAGTTGGCCAGCACCCGCTCGGCCAGTTCCCGGTCGCCCTCGACGGAGACGTGGCCGGGCCGGCCGCGGCCGCAGGCGAGCCGCAGGTAGGTCTCCCAGCCCATGGTGAGCTGGACGTCGGGGGCCAGGCTGATCGACTCGTCCACGGTGCAGTGGCCGATGGCGTCCACCCGGACGGTGCGCAGGAACTCCACCGGGCCGGTGACGTCCAGCACCAGGGCCGTCCCGGCCGGGGCCCCGGCCTTGGTGGCGACGGCCTTGGGCAGCAGCTCCAGCAGCAGGTCCCGGGTGATCAGGGCGGCCGGGGCGTCCAGGTTGCCCGGGGTCTCCAGGGCCCGGCGCAGGTCCTGCTCGTGCACCCAGACGTCGAAGGCCCGCATCCGCAGCAGCTCGTGGTACGGGACGTCCCTGGCCAGCGGCCCGGCCGGCCAGCGCACCGGCTCCTCGGGCGTCTGCTTGGCGTTCCGCAGCGCCCGGGAGCGGCGGATGATCGTGTACTCCAGCTCGCTGGTCATCTCCAGCGCGGTGTGGCAGCGGCGCTTGTCGACCGGCAGTTCGATGTAACGGGCGAACTCGGTGGTCACGTGACGGAGGTCACGCGGCAGCGAGTGGATCGGGCGCGGGTCGCCGAGCAGGTCGGACTCGACCGCGATCACGTGTGAGACGACGTCCCGGACGGACCAGCCCGGGCACTCGGTGGCCCGGTTCCAGGAGTCCTCGGGAAGGCGGGCGACCAGCTCCGATATGGACTCGATGGTCTGGGTCCACGCCTCGGTGTAAGCCTGCACGGTCTGGTTGTCCGTCACGGGAATCTCCGGCCCTCCGTCAGCTTCCTTGCCGCCTGTGCCCCGCCGTCACGGCCGACCGGGATGGTCCGGCTTTCCGGGCGCACACGCTAACCGCACGTTACGCTGCCGGGAGACAGCTGGGCAGCGCTTTCGGGTGACGATCGTAGGTCTCTTGCCGTGGACGGTGGTACTGTGCGCGCTTCATTGATCCAACTCGCGGTTTCCGACGTGGAACCGCCCGCCGAGCGGAGGGCCCGGGCGGCGGCCCTGGTGCGGGCTCAGCAGGGCGCCGATCTGGTGGTGCTCCCGGAGCTGTGGCCGCTCGGCGGTTTCGCCTACGACCTCTGGTCGGACGGTGCGGAGACGCTGGACGGGCCCACCTCGGACGTGATGTCGGCCGCGGCCCGGGCCGCCGGGGTCTGGCTGCACGCCGGTTCGATCGTCGAGCGCGATCCGGACGGGCCGATCTACAACACATCGCTGCTGTTCTCCCCGGACGGGGAGCTGGTGCACACCTACCGCAAGATCCACCGGTTCGGCTTCGACAGCGGCGAGGCGGTGGTGATGGGTGCCGGGCAGGAGATCGTCACCGCGCCCACCGACTTCGCCACCCTGGGTCTGGCCACCTGCTACGACCTGCGCTTCCCGGAGCTGTTCCGGGCGCTGCTGGACGCCGGCGCGCAGCTGCTGGTGGTTCCGGCGGCCTGGCCGGCCCGGCGGTGCGAGCACTGGACGCTGCTGGCCCGGGCCCGGGCGGTGGAGGAGCAGGCCTTCGTGCTGGCCTGCAACACCGCCGGTACGCACGCCGGGGTCGAGCAGGCCGGGCACAGCATCGTGGTGGACCCGTGGGGCCGCGTGCTGGCCGAGGCGGGGGCGGACGAGCAGGTCCTGACGGTCGAGTTCGACCCGGCCGAGGTGGCCAGGGCGCGGGCGGAGTTCCCGGTGCTGCGGGACCGCCTGCTGGGGATCCCGGCGCCGGTCCAGCGCTGAGCCGGGGCGGGGCCGGGGCGCGGTGGACGCGTTCCGGGAGGGTTGGTTCGTACCGGGGCCGGTCGGGTTTGAGAAGATGAGCACTCGTCGTGTTCCCCGCCGGCCCGTACGAGGGCCAGCACGGTAGGCCGCCCGAGGAGGTCGCGCCCATGCCTGACAACGGCGCAGGCGACACCCCCCGCCCCGTCATCCACCGCAACAGCCTGCGCGAGCAGATCGCCGGCGCGCTGCGCGAGGAGATGATGGCCGGCCGGCTCGCGGCCGGCCGCAACTTCACCGTCAAGGAGATCGCCGAGCTGTACGGCGTCTCCGCGACCCCGGCCCGCGAGGCCCTGGTCGACCTCGGTGCGCAGGGTCTGCTGCGGGCCGAGCACCATCGCGGCTTCACCGTGCCCGAGCTGGGCTGGGACGACTTCCTGGAGATCTTCGAGTCCCGGGTGCTGATCACCGACAGCTTCCACCGCCAGTACGCCGCCCGCCGCGCGCTGCCCGACCTCAGTCGGCTGTCCTCGCTGCACCGCCGGGCCGACGCGGCGGTGCGGGCCGCCCGGGCCGGGAACCTGGACGTGATGGTGGGCTGCGACCGCCGGTTCTGGCAGGAGGTCGGCGGGCTGCTCGGCAACCGCCGGATCGCCGAATACCTGGACTGGCTGCGGGTGCAGTCCTGGATGTTCGCCGCGCCCTACCTGCGGGAGCTGCCCGTGCTGGGCGGGGTCTGCTGGGAACGCCACCCGGACCTGGTCGAGGCGATCGAGGCCGGCGATCCGGCCGGTGCGCACCGGATCATCTGCGAGTACAACCTGTACACCGTCCGGCTGCTGGCCGGGCTGGCCGGGCAGTCGCTGGAGTCGGTGACCGTCCTGGGACTGCTCACCGAGGCCGTCGGGGAGCAGCCGCCGGCGGTGCCCGTCGAGCCGCCGCCCGCGCCGGCGGCCCCGCCGGAGCCGGCCGCCGGGCCCGCCGACGAGCCCGGCGCGGGACGCGTCGAGCGCAGCCGCCGCAGCGACGAGGTGGGCCGGGAACTCGGCCGTGAGCTGGGCCTGGGACTCGGCCTGGTGCCGCAGCCGCGCGTGACGCCGTACGGCCGGTTCGGCCGGCGGCTGCCCGGGCCGCCCCCGGAGGCCCCGCGGGGACGGCCCGACCCGCACGCCGCACCGGGCCGGTAGGGTGGCGGGCGTCGTTACCGGGCGCCCCGCGAAAGGGCCGTCAGGGTACCGACCCAGCCCCCGTCGTCGCCCCGCCTCCGTGGGCGATCCCCGCCTCCGGAGAGGAACTGCCGGCCATGGCCTGCGACCTCTGGCTCGTCCCGCTGGTGGACGCGCTGAGCCACAGCCCCGACAACCCCTTCCGGGACGACCTCACGCTCTACAACTCGGTGCTGGCCTCACGCGGGCTGCCCGAGGTGCCGGTCTACCGGTTCGTCCCGGGCATCAGCGGTGCGGTCGAGCCGATAGCCGCCTTCGACTACGACTCGCTGCACTTCCTGCGCCGCGCCTACCTGTTGGGCCTCACCGGACTGGACATCACCCCGGTCGACGCGCTCGGCGGCGACTACGAGCAGCTGCTGGAGATGTTCGAGAGCAGCGCCGAACAGTCGCACCTGGTCTGGCACTTCGACCACGCCGGTGCGTACGTGCCGGTCGAGTTCGCGGTGCCGCTGGTGGACGACACGCTGCTCGCCTCCGGCGGCCCGCTCGGCTCCAGCCACGGGCTGCTGCGCGAACTCCAGGCCGTCGCACCGGCGCTGGGCATCGACCCGTTCAACCCGCCGGGCCCGACCCGGCCGCTCGGCCCGACCGGCCTGGAGCAGCCGTTCGGGCCGCCGATCGACGACGTCCACCCCTTCGCCCGGGAGCGGCACGCCTGGTCGGGCCTGTACGCGGCGGCGACCAGGAGCGTCACCCAGGGCTCGATGATCGTCTTCGCCTGACCTCCGGGCACTACCGCAGCGGCCCCTCCGGCGGCCGCTGGCGCGGCATGGTGGGCCGGGTGCCCGGCGGCGGCAGCACCCGCACCTGGGCACCCACCCCGGGCTCGCTGCGCCCGCCCCAGGCCCCGCCGGACTGGGTGGGCAGCTGGGTCATCGAGGCGCGGAACTCCAGCATCCACTCCGAGGTCTCGGAGCGGACCATGTCCGAGACGTCCTCGCAGAACCGGCGCAGCACGCCCAGGCAGCGCTCGGCGGCCTCGCCCGCGGTGCCCTCGGTCGGGCCGAGCACCTCGCGCACGCACTCCGACGCCCAGTCGAACTGGAAGGCCTCCAGGCGGCGTTGCAGCGCCTGCCCGGTGGAGACGTCCCGCATCCAGCCGGAGGTGAGGCCGAAGACCCGGTCGGCGGCCAGGCAGGTGGCGGAGAGTGCGAAGCCGACGTAGCCCCAGCTGGTGCCGTGCGCGAAGGCGCCGGCCAGGTCGACCAGCGGGGCGACCACCCCGCCCACCGCGAAACCGGCCGCGCCGAACCGCAGCAGGCGCGCCCAGCGGCGCTTCCAGACCCGGTCCCGGCGGTACCACTCGATCGCCTCGACCGCCCGCTCCTCGGACCAGCGGTAGAGCTCCTCCAGCCGTTCGGCGGGCTCGCCCCAGTCCCCGAGGGGGAACTGGCGGGTGCTCAGATCGGCCCGGTGACGGGTGGAGGCTCGTCGGACGACGGCGGCGGCGGGCTGGTCCTCCTCACCGATCTCCTTGCCCCAGGCACTCTCCTCGGGCTGCATTTCCGGCTGGCTCACCTGTGGGGCTCCCTGTGGCGGGCGGACTGCTGGGTCTGTCGGCGCAACGGCTGACGTGGCGTCCGCCGGTGGTTCTCCAACAGCACTTCTTACCGCCAAATGGCTGACCGTGGGGGCGCTTCTCCGTCGATCGTTACTGGTTTCGGCCACCGGAACCCGAGGTGGGCGGGTTGCGGGGGGCGGCGAGATTTCACCCGTCCGAGCGAGGGTCCGGTGACCCGGCGTCGTGACCCGACCACCCACAGCCGAACCGGCCCGGCCGGGCTTGGAGGATCCTCCGGCACACTCGGCGTACGGAGCTCTTCTCCTGGAGGATCCGACGGGACCGGAGAGCGACCGGAACAGGCCACCGACTACGCTGCCAGACGTGAAGGTCCTCGTCATCGGCGGCGGCGCCCGCGAACACGCCCTGTGCCGCTCTCTGTCCCAAGATCCCGCAGTGACCGAACTGCACTGTGCCCCGGGCAACGCCGGGATCGCACAGGTCGCGGCGGTCCACCCGGTCGACCAGCTGGACGGTGCGCAGGTCGCCGCGCTGGCCGGCCGGCTCGGCGCCGGCCTGGTCGTGGTCGGTCCGGAGGCCCCGCTGGTCGCCGGCGTCGCGGACGCCGTCCGCGCGGCCGGCATCCCGGTGTTCGGCCCGTCCGCCGCGGCAGCCCAGCTGGAGGGCTCGAAGGCCTTCGCCAAGGACGTGATGGCCGCGGCCGGCGTCCCCACCGCCCGCTCCTACGTCTGCACCACCGCCGCCGAGGCCGCCGAGGCGCTGGACGCCTTCGGTGCCCCGTACGTGGTCAAGGACGACGGCCTGGCCGCCGGCAAGGGCGTCGTGGTCACCTCCGACCGCGAGGCCGCGCTGGCGCACGCCGCCGCCTGCGAGCGCGTGGTCATCGAGGAGTACCTGGACGGCCCCGAGGTTTCGCTGTTCGCGATCACCGACGGCACCACCGTCGTCCCGCTCCAGCCCGCCCAGGACTTCAAGCGCGCACTGGACGGCGACGAGGGCCCCAACACCGGCGGCATGGGCGCCTACTCGCCGCTGCCGTGGGCGCCCGCCGGGCTGGTCGAGGAGGTCCTGGAGACCGTCCTCCAGCCGACCGTGGACGAGCTGCGCCGCCGTGGCACCGCGTTCTCCGGCCTGCTGTACGCGGGCCTGGCGCTCACCTCCCGCGGCACCCGGGTGATCGAGTTCAACGCCCGCTTCGGCGATCCGGAGACCCAGGTCGTGCTGGCCCGGCTGCGCACCCCGCTGGCGGGCGTGCTGCTGGCCTCCGCCGACGGCACCCTGGACCAGCTGGAGCCGCTGCGCTGGGACGAGGGCGCGGCCGTCACCGTGGTCGTCGCCTCCGAGGGCTACCCGGCCGCCCCGCGCACCGGCGACCCGATCGAGGGCCTGGCCGAGGCGGAGGCGGACGGCACCGCGTTCGTGCTGCACGCCGGGACGAAGGCGGACGAGGACGGCCGGGTGCTGAGCGCCGGCGGCCGCGTCCTGTCGGTCACCGCCACCGGCGCCGACCTGGCCGAGGCGCGCGAGCGCGCGTACGCCGCGGTGGACCGGATCTCCCTCAAGGGCGGCCAGCACCGCACCGACATCGCGCTGAAGGCGGCCACCGCCTGAGGCGTCGGCGTCCGCGCCGCCCGCGGCCCCCGTGCGAACCGCTCGGGGGCCGCGGTGCGTCGCACCCACGGTGCGTCGCACCCACGGTGCGTCGCACCCACGGTGCGTCGCACCCACGGTGCGTCGCACCCACGGTGCGGGGCGGCGGCGGGCGGACCCCGGAAGGGGAGAGCGAGTCCCGAACAACCGAGCCCGCCGGTCAACCCCATGGGCGCAGCGTCCCGGGCGTTTCGGGGTCGGAGCGGCCGCAGGGGCCGACGCACCGTTCGGCCGACGGATTCCAGTCCATCGGGTGACAGCACCCGCATCCGGCTGACGCAACCGGCTGTTCGGCCTTATGGTGCGCTGGATCGCGGTGCGCGGGGCCCGTGCGCCGGGGGCGCCGCCGGGTAGCGGTGCTTCCACGGGGGGATGCTGGACGGCGTCCGGCCGGGCGGTCGTCGGGGTGCTTCGCACCGGACCGGTCGCCGGCGTCCGGGCGGCGTCACCGGAACGACCGGGCGGTGTCACCGGGACGAGTGGAAACCGGGGCGATCCGGAACGCCCACCCGGACCGGGGCGTCGAAAATGTCAGTAGCGCCACGCAGCATGCACTACCGGGGATCGGACGCCTCCGCTTCCCGGTCGGAACTGATCGTTTCGAGTTGGCTCAGGGCCCGAAGCCGGGCGCCCGAGGGCTCCGAAGGGGGTGCCGCACCGTATGGCCGCAGTCGACACCGCGCGCGCTCACGCCCAGGCGGTCCTGCGGGTCCGAGGCCTCGCCCGGGCCGCCGCCGCCCTGCCCGCCGCCGTCGCGGTGGTCCTGCTCGCGGGCCGGTTCACCGGCCGGATCGGCGCGCCCGGGGCCGCCGACGCGGCGGGCTGGGACGCCGCCCGCTGGGCGGTCTGCGCGGTCGCCGCGCTGACCCTGCTGGTGGCCGGGCTGACCGCCCGGGCCCTGCGCCGGGCCGTCCCGCCGTGCACCCCGGCCGTCCCGCTGGACCGCGCCGAGGCCCCCGAGCTGTACCGGCTGATCGACGAACTGGCGGACCGGCTGGACGTGCCCGCGCCCTCCGCCATCGCCCTCACGCCGGACTGCGACAGCTGGCTGGAGGACGTCCCGCCGGCCCGGCGGACGGCACCGTCGAGGCCGCACCCGCTGCGGCCGCACCCCGAGCCGCCCGCCCCCGTCCTGGTGATCGGCTCGCCCTTCCTGTGGTGGATGCGGGCCGGGGAACTGCGCGCCCTGCTCGCCCCCGTGGTGGCCGGCACCGCCGCCTCCGCCGACCCGGAGATCGCCGCCGCCCGGCGCTTCCTGCGCAGCCTGGACGCCTGCCTGGACTCCGGTGGCGGTGCGGCCCCCGGTCTCGGCGGCGGCACCCTGGCCGCCCCGCCCCGGCCGCCCCGGGGCGGTCCGGCCGCACTCGCCGAGCGGGTCACCCGCAGGATCGCCCGCCGCCTGCTCGGCGCCTGCCGGGGCCACTCCGCGGAGCTGGAGCGCTCGGTCGCCGGCTGGGCCTCCGAGCAGGCCAGGACGGTCGACTACGGCCTGCGGATCGCGGCTCAGGAGCAGGTCGGCCTGGCCTACGCGGGCTGGGACCGGCTGCTCACCCGGGTCGCGCTGCCCGCCTGGCGGCTCGGCCGCCACCCGGCGCACCTGAACGCCGGTGTGGTCTCCGCGCTCACCGAGCTGTCCCGGCGCGACCGGCTGGCCGACAGCTACGGCAGCCGATTCGGTGACCGCCCCGCCTGCGACCTGCTGGAGGAGCCCGGCGCCGTCGACCGGGCGGTCTCCCGGCTCGCCGCCGACCTGTTCTTCGGCCGTCCGGAAGCCGGCACCTGGCACGAGCTGGAGTGGGCCGACTACCCGGCCGACGTGGTGGACGCCGGCTGGCGGACGGGCGCCGCCACCCTGCAGACCGCCCTGGACCGGCTCGCCCCGCAGTCCCGCCCCGGCGCCCCGACCCTCACCCGGCTGCTGGGCCGGCTCGCCGAGGGCGACGGCGAACTGCTGGCCGCCGCGCTCGCCGCCCAGCCGGCCCGCACCACCGCCCCGGCCCCGCTGCTCGAACCCGACCGCAGTGGCCGCGACCTGCTGGTCGACCACGTCACCGCGATGGTCTGCTGCGCCGCCGTGGACACCGCCGGCGGCGCTCCCGGCCTGGACTGGCTGGACGGTCCGGTGCTGCTGCTCGGCGGAGTGCGCCGCACCGACCTCGCCGGCCCGGTCGCCCAGGCCGTCGAACAGGGCCAGGACGGCCCGCTGCGCGCCTGGCTGGACGCCGCCGACGTCCGGCTGGAGAAACCCGTCCGCCTCTGATGTCCCGGGCGTCCCAGGAGGGCGCTCGACACCACCGCGCGCGCCCCCGATCGGTTCGGCCGCCGGGCGTCTTCGCAGGCCGGAGGCCCTGCCCGGGAGGCGCGCGAGATTCCCTGCACCAATTGCTACCGGAGGGTGACGTTGCGCCAGCACTCTGTGGTGTATTAGACCGCACGCACATCCGGGGGGCACGTGCCAACCGGGCGGAAGTGCACCTGGGAGGGGCGCGTGGGGACCGAACTCAACCGCCGCTGGGAGTCGGGGACGCACGCCTACAGCGTCTCCGACCCCTTCGGCCAGGGCCCGCTGCCCTGGCTGCGCAGCCCGGACCAGTACCTGGCCGGCGCGGAGGGCGCCGTCCCCTGGTACGTCTCGGTGGACGCGCCCGGCCAGCAGCCGCTGACCGCGGGCAGCCGGCCCAAGCCGTCGGTCGGCACCCCGCAGGGCGCCAACGACGTGGACCAGCAGATCAAGGGCTTCGCCTCGGCCGGGGTGATCCGCCCCGGCGGCTCGGTGGACTTCCGGGTCACCGTCAACCCGCCCCGCGAGTTCACCGTGGACGTCTTCCGGATCGGTCACTACGGCGGCGACGGCGCCCGCCACATGACCTCCAGCCCGCTGATCGCCGGCCTCGCCCAGCCCGCCCCGCTGGTGGCCGACCGGACGGTCTCCTGCCACCACTGGTGGCACTCCTGGCGGCTGCAGATCCCGACGCACTGGAAGCCCGGCGCCTACGTCGCCGTGCTGACCACCGCGGACATGCTGCACCGCAGCCACATTCCCTTCACCGTCCGGGACTTCGAGGAGCAGGGGCACACCGCCGAGCTGCTCCTGGTGCTCCCGGACGTGACCTGGCAGGCGTACAACCTGTTCCCCGAGGACGGCCGCACCGGCGCCAGCCTCTACCACGCCTGGGACGGCCGGGGCGGCCTGGTCGGCGAGCCCGAGGCGGCCGTCACCGTCTCCTTCGACCGCCCGCACGCCACCGCCGGACTGCCGCTGCACGTCGGCCACGCGTACGACTTCATCCGCTGGGCCGAGCGCTACGGCTACGACCTCTCCTACGCCACCGCCACCGACCTGCACGCCGGCCTGGTGGCCCCGTCCAGGCACCGGGCGCTGGTCTTCCCCGGCCACGACGAGTACTGGTCCGAACCGATGCGCCGGGCCGCCGAGCGGGCCCGGGACGGCGGCACCTCGCTGGTGTTCCTCTCCGCCAACACCATGTACTGGCGGGTCGAGCTGACCGCCGCCGCCTCCGGCGAGCCCAACCGGCTGCTCAACTGCCGCAAGCGGCAGAAGGTCGTCCCCGGCAGCCCGGCCGCCGGGGCGTCCGGCGCGGCCAGCGCGCTGTGGCGGGACGCCGGGGAGCCCGAGCAGCACCTGCTCGGGGTGCAGTACTCGGGGCGGGTCGCCGCGCCCGTCCCGCTGGTCGCCCGGCACACCGGGCACTGGCTCTGGGACGGCACCGGCCTCCAGGAGGGCGACGAACTGCCCGGGCTGGTCGCCGGCGAGGCCGACCGCTACTACCCCAAGGTCGCGCTGCCCGAGCACGTCGAGCGGGTGCTGCTGGCACACTCGCCGTACCAGGACCTGGCCGGCCGCACCCGCTACCAGGAGACCTCGCTGTACCGGGCGCCCAGCGGCGCGTACGTCTTCGCGGCCGGCACCTTCGCCTGGTCGCCCGCGCTGGGCCGCCCGGGCCTGACCGACGAGCGGATCCAGCGGGCCACCGCCAACCTGCTGGACCGGCTCTGCAAGAACCAGCCGTCGGTCCCGGGCCCGGCGGCCGGGGAACCGGCGTTCGGCGGTCGTGAAAGACTGCGGGGGCAGTGACCTCCCCTTTCGCGGTGCCCCCGCCCGTGAACGACCCCTGAGGACTGAGACACCTTGAGCGGATTTGTCACCAAGCCCGAACCGGTCCAGGTACCCGGCCTGGTCCACCTGCACACCGGCAAGGTGCGCGACCTCTACCGCACCGAGTCGGGTGAGCTGGTCATGGTGGCCAGCGACCGGACGTCCGCCCACGACTGGGTGCTGCCGAACGAGATCCCCGACAAGGGCCGCATCCTCACCCAGCTGTCGCTGTGGTGGTTCGAGCGGATCGCCGACATCGTCCCCAACCACGTGATCTCCACCGAGGTCCCGGCCGGCGCCCCGGCCGACTGGAAGGGCCGCACGCTGGTCTGCCGCAGCCTGGAGATGATCCCGGTCGAGGCGGTCGCCCGCGGCTACCTGGCCGGCTCCGGCCTGGCCGAGTACGAGGAGAGCCGCACGGTCTGCGGCATCGCGCTGCCGGAGGGCCTGGAGAACAGCTCCGAGCTGCCCGCCCCGATCTACACCCCGGCGCTCAAGGCCGAGGTCGGCGAGCACGACGAGAACGTCTCCTACGAGGAGACCGCCCGCCGGATCGGTGCCGAGCTGGCCGCCCAGCTGCGCCGCACCACCCTGGACGTCTACGCCCGGGCCCGGGACATCGCCCGCGAGCGCGGCATCATCCTGGCCGACACCAAGTTCGAGTTCGGCCTGCTGGACGGCGAGCTGGTGATCGGCGACGAGGTGCTCACCCCGGACTCCTCCCGCTACTGGCCCGCCGACGAGTACCAGCCGGGCCGCTCGCAGTCGTCCTTCGACAAGCAGCTGATCCGCGACTGGCTGGTCTCCCCGGCCTCCGGCTGGGACCGTTACAGCGAGCAGCCCCCGCCGGCGCTGCCGGCCGAGATCGTCGAGCAGACCCGTGCCAAGTACATCGAGGTGTACGAGCGGCTGACCGGGACCACCTGGGCGTGATGCCACGACGCCCGCGGGTACGGCCTCAGATCCAGCCGTGCTCGCGGGCGATCCGCACCGCCGCGTGCCGGTTCTCCGCGCCCAGCTTGGTGGCCGCCGAGGACAGGTAGTTGCGCACCGTGCCCTGGGAGAGCGAGGCCCGCTCGGCGATCTCGGCGATCGGGGTGCCGTCGGCGGCCAGCTCCAGGACGTCCGTCTCACGCGGGGTCAGCGGGGTCTCTCCGGCGCTGATCGCGTCCGCGGCCAGCTCCGGGTCCACGTACCGGCCGCCGGAGCGCACGGTGCGGATGATGCCGGCCAGGTCGGCCGCCGAGACGGTCTTCGGCAGGAAGCCGCGCACCCCGACCTCCAGCGCCCGCTTCAGGTAGCCCGGGCGGCCGTGCCCGGTGACGATCATGCAGCGGCAGTCCGGCAGCAGCAGGCGCAGCTGGGCGGCCACCTCGATGCCGTCCTTTCCCGGCATCTGGAGGTCCAGCACCGCGACGTCCGGGCGGTGCGACTGCGCCATCGCCAGCGCCTCCGGGCCGGAGCCGGCCTGCGCGACCACCTCGATGTCGTCCTCCAGCGAGAGCAGCGCGGCCAGCGCGCCCCGGATCAGGTGCTCGTCGTCGGCGAGCAGGACGCGCACGGGCGCGGTGTCGGTCATCGGGCGACCTTCCTCAACGGCGGATCAGCGGTCGGAGCGGGACGGTGGCGAGCATCCGGAAGACGCCCGCCTCGGCGGCCGGTACGGTCAGCTCGCCGTCGTGGGCGGCGAGCCGCTCGCGCAGTCCGCGCAGCCCGGTGCCGCTGCCCTGGGAGGGGAACGGGACGTCGGGCACCCCGTCATTCTCCAGTTCCAGCACGGCCCGTCCGTCCTCGGTCCGCAGCCGGATCAGGCAGCGGTCGGCCTCGCTGTGCCGCAGCACGTTGGTGGTGGCCTCGCGGATCACCCAGCCGAACACCGACTGCACCGGGGCCGGCAGCTCGTCGGCGTGCTCGCCGAGGTCGATCTCGCAGGTGACGTCGGCCGAGCGCAGCACGGCGCGGGCGCCGATCGCTTCGGCGTGCAGGTCGGCGGTGCGGTAGCCGCGGATGACGTCCCGGACCTCGCGCTGCGATTCCTGGGCGATCTTCTGGACCTCGGCCATCTGGTCGGCGGCCTCCTCGCGCCCCCTGCGGGCGAGCTGGACGGCGAGCTCGCTCTTCAGCGCGATGGTGGTGAGGTTGCGGCCCATCACGTCGTGCAGGTCGCGGGAGAAGCGTAGCCGCTCCTCGGCGACGGCCAGCCGGGACTGCGCCTCGCGGGCGGCGTCCAGCTCCCAGACCACCGAGGTCAGCCAGGCGAAGCTGCGGCAGGTCGCCCCGAGGATGGGCAGCGTGATCAGGGCGCTGACCAGCATTCCGGCGATGCCGGCGACGCCGTATCCGGCCGGCACCATCGCCGGGGCCACCAGCACGAACCCGCCGAGGGCGGCCAGCGCGGCTCGGGGCAGCGACAGTCCGATGGACGCCGGGCCGAAGGCCATGGCGAGCAGGAGGAGCGAGACCGTGGAGGCGAACGCCTTTCCGTGCGGGCTGTCCGCCCCACCGGCGTCCGGTCCGGACAGCAGGACGGCCCAGGAGCCGGCCACCGCGAACGCGCCGTTGACGGCCAGCCAGCGCAGGTGGTCGGTGGGGCGCTTCAGGTAGTGGTCGAGCGAGGTGCGGCAGGCCCGCAGGCCCAGCAGCGTCGAGGTGAGCGCGACCAGCAGGGCGATCCGGACCGTTGCGATGGAGCCCGGCAGGTCGGCACGGGCCCCGGCGGCCAGCAGCGTGATCGGGAGCAGCAACAGCGGCAGCGAGTAGAGCGACCAGCGCAGGTACAGCTCGGTGCGCTGGGGTTTGCTCAGGTCCGTCCAGCTGTGAAGCGGCGACCGCATTCTCAATTCTTCCGCCCCCAGTTCGACCACGATCATGCTTGCTGCCTTCATATCAGAGGTCGAACCGAGGGCGGTCCTTCGGATTGCTGTTCGTTGCTCAGCCGGAGGCTCAGCGGCGCGGCTCCCAGCGGAAGTAGCGCACCGCGCCCCAGACCGCCAGGCCCAGCCAGATGGTCCCGGTGACCAGGTGCGAGCCGGCCGCGCCCCAGGAGCCGGCGAAGCCGGTCGCGGCGGCCGAGCCGTCGGTGCCGAACCAGCCGACGCGGATCAGCTGGAAGGCCGGGGTGGTCGGCAGCAGGCGGCAGATGTCGGCCAGCTGCTTGGGCATGACCTCCAGCGGGATGAACAGGCCGGAGCCGAGCTGCATCACCAGCATGATCGGCAGGGTGGTGATGCCCGCGCTCTCCACGGTCTTGGTGAACGCGCTGGACAGCGCGGCCAGGGCGATCATGGTGGCCAGTGCCAGCAGCAGGCCGACCAGCATCAGTACCGGGTTGACCGGCACGGCCAGGTGCAGACCGAGGCTGCCGCCGATCCCGATCAGGGCGGCCATCAGCAGGCCGAGCACGAGCGAGGGGACGGCGGTGCCGAGCAGGATCTCGATGTCCCGGGCCTCACCGGTGCGCAGCCGCTTGAGGACCAGCTCACCGCGCCGGCCGACGTACGCGGCGGTCAGGTTGTAGTACACGACAAAGGCCAGGATCATCCCGACCGAGCCGTAGACCAGCAGCGAGTCGACGTCCAGCCCGGGGTTGGTCTCGGCCTGCTTCGCCAGCGTGCTCTGCAGGGTGAAGACCAGCACCAGCGGCAGCAGCAGGGCGGTGAACAGGGCCGTGCGGTTGCGCAGCAGCAGGGTGGCCTCGGCCCGGCCGAGGGCGAGCAGCCGGCGGACGGTGGTGCTCTGCGGGCCGGTGGCGGTGGGGGCGGCGGCGGTGGTCATCGGGCGGATCCGATCAGGCGGCGGCGGGCGGGACGGGTGGCGGCGGCGGGCGCCTGCGGCGGGTTCTGGTGGGCGGCCTCGGAGGCGATCGCGAGGAAGGCCTCCTCCAGCGAGGCGCTGCGGGCGTCCAGGGCACCGAGCGCGATCCCGTGGTGCCGGGCCCAGCCGAGCAGGTCGGTGAGGGTGTCCTGGAGCCCGACGGTCTGCACGGTGACCTTGCGGCCGTCGACGGCGACCTCGGCCCCGGCCAGGACGGGCAGCGCGGCCCCGGCGAACTCGGGCAGTTCGAAGGAGATCCGGGAGGGCCGGCCGGCGATCACGTCGGCGACGGTGCCGGAGGTGACGACCTGGCCGCCGTGCATGATGGCCAGCCGGTCGGCCAGTTCCTCGGCCTCCTCCAGGTAGTGCGTGGTGAGCAGCACCGTGGTGCCCTGGGCGCGCAGCTCGCGGACCAGCCGCCAGACGGCGGCGCGCGCCTCCGGGTCGAGGCCGGTGCTGGGCTCGTCCAGGAAGAGCACCTCGGGGCGGCCGAGCAGGGCCATCGCGAGGTCCAGCCGGCGCTTCTCGCCGCCGGACAGCTGCTTGACCCGGACGTTCGCGCGGTGGCCGAGGCCGACCAGCTCCAGCGCCTCCGCCACCGGGCGGGTGCCGCTGGTCATCCCGGCCCAGGCGCGGCCGGTCTCGGCGGCGGTGAGCTCGCCGGGGAAGCCGCCCTCCTGGAGCATGATGCCGATCCGCGGGCGGACGGCGGCGCGCTCCTTGAAGGGGTCCCGGCCGAGCACCCGGACGGTGCCGCCGGTGGGCGCGGCCAGACCCTCGACGACCTCCATGGTGGAGGTCTTGCCGGCCCCGTTGGTGCCGAGCAGGGCGAACAGCTCGCCGCGGCGGACGGTCAGGTCGACGCCGCGCACGGCGTGGTACCCGGTGGTGCCGCCGCCGTAGTGGCGGTGCAGGTCGGTGACCTCGATCACGTTCTCGCTGGGGCGGGAGGGCCGGCTCGTTTCCATGCCTCAAGCCTTCCGCCGACCGGGCCGCGCGGGCAGTGCGCGCCGTCATGACATCGCGGTGGGGATGCACGGGTCGGCGATGACAAATGTCATGGCCGTACCCCCGGCCGAACTCGCCGGTGTCGAACTCGCGGGCGCCGGGCTCGCGGGCGCCGGGCTCGCGGGCGTTGGGAAGGAATGCCGAAGGGCCCCCTCGATCGAGGGGGCCCTTCGTACCGGAGCGGACGACGAGATTCGAACTCGCGACCCTCACCTTGGCAAGGTGATGCTCTACCAACTGAGCCACGTCCGCAGGTCTGACTATTGAGTTGTGCTGTGCTCGCGCACTGCGAGCGGACGACGAGATTCGAACTCGCGACCCTCACCTTGGCAAGGTGATGCTCTACCAACTGAGCCACGTCCGCGTGGTGCCTGGTGGGGCACCCGCCGCCTCTTCGGATCTCTCCGTTGCGGCGACGAGGAATACTCTACAGCATCGTTCGGGGTGGTCGCCCCACCCTTTCGGTCCGGGTGGGCGGGGCGACCGGGGAGCGGGTCCCCGCGCGCCTCAGTTCGCCTCGGCGAACGCCTCGTACACGTGCTTGGGGATGCGCCCGCGGGCCGGCAGTTCCATCCCGCGGGACAGGGCCCAGGCGCGCACGGCGGCCGGGTCCGGGGTGAGGGCGGTGCGGCGGAAGGACTTTCCGGTGCGGCTCTGCCGGCGGCCGGCGGCGACGAACGGGGCGAGGGCCTCCCGCAGCTTTTCCGCGTTGTCCACGGACAGGTCGATCTCGTACGACTTCCCGTCGACGCCGAAGTGGACGGTTTCCGCGGCGGCGCCGCCGTCCAGGTCGTCGGAGAGCGTGACAACTACACGCTGAGCCATGGGTGTCAATCCTCTCGGGCAATTCGGCCACCGGTCCGCGGGGGTACGCCGGGGCCTGATGTGCACCAACTCGCGCAAGCGCGTACGGGCGGGCCGGACGGCTCGCCTGATACGCAGCACTTGCCGCGACAGGTGGCCCTATTCTGCACCCGAAGGGGGCCGAAATCGAAGAGTCCGGCATTCTTTTCCGGATATTCACGTCTCTTCGCGGGACTCTCGGATACCGATGAGCGGGACGGGCGGATCTGTCCCCAAGTGCCGTATTCGGGTGTTCTCCGGACGGCGTGGTTCCGGGTGCCGAATCCGCGGAAACCGGTGGGCCCGGACGGGCGGCGAGGAGCCCGGATCCCTTGTGGCGTAAGGGTCTGGGGTCTACGCGCGTCGCTATCCCCGGCCAGCAATCCTGCCCGAAACCACGGGTAGTCTGGAGCTCCCCCGCCTCACCGAAGACACCACCGGGAGTGCCAGTGGCACGCGTCGTAGTCGACGTCATGCTCAAGCCGGAGATCCTCGACCCCCAGGGACAGGCGGTGCAGCGCGCACTGCCCCGTCTCGGATTCACCGGGATCGCCGACGTCCGCCAGGGCAAGCGTTTCGAGCTGGATGTGGAGGGCCCGGTCGACGACGCGGCGCTCGCCCGTATCCGCGAAGCCGCCGAGACCTTTCTCGCCAACACCGTGATCGAGGACTTCACCGTCCGGGTCGAGGAGGAGGGCAAGTGACCACCCGCGTCGGCGTCGTCACTTTCCCCGGCTCCCTCGACGACCGCGACGCCCAGCGGGCGGTCCGCCTCGCCGGCGCCGAGCCGGTCGCCCTCTGGCACCGTGACAAGGATCTCCACCAGGTCGACGCCGTCGTCCTGCCGGGCGGATTCAGTTACGGCGACTATCTTCGCTGCGGTGCGATCTCCCGCTTCTCGCCGGTGATGGAGACCATCATCGAGCAGGCGAAGCTCGGAATGCCGGTGCTCGGTATCTGCAACGGCTTCCAGGTGCTGTGCGAATCGCACCTGCTGCCCGGTGCGCTGACCCGGAACGACTCGCTGCACTTCATCTGCCGCGACCAGAAGCTGCGCATCGAGAACGCCGGTACCGCCTGGACCCGGGATTACTCGGCGGGCCAGGAAATCGTCGTCCCGCTGAAGAACGGCGAGGGCCGCTTCGTCGCCGAGGAGCGGGTGCTGGACGAACTGGAGGCGGAGGGCCGGGTCGTCGCCCGTTACCTGGACGTCAACCCGAACGGTTCGTACCGCGACATCGCCGGCATCACCAACGCCGCCGGCAATGTCGTCGGCCTGATGCCGCACCCGGAGCACGCCGTGGAGCCGCTCACCGGTCCGACCACCGAGGGCCTGGGCTTCTTCACTTCCGTCCTGAAGCAGCTGGTGAACGCCTGATGAGCCTCGACACCGTCAAGAACGCCGAGCAGACCCCGGACGCGGCCCAGCCCTGGGCCGAACTCGGCCTCAAGGAGGACGAGTACGCGCGCATCCGGGAGATCCTCGGCCGCCGCCCGACCGGCGCCGAACTGGCCATGTACTCGGTCATGTGGTCGGAGCACTGTTCGTACAAGAGCAGCAAGGTCCACCTGAAGCAGTTCGGCGAGAAGAAGCCGGATTCGGACGCGATGCTCGTCGGCATCGGCGAGAACGCCGGCGTCGTCGACGTCGGCCAGGGCTACGCGGTCACCTTCAAGGTCGAGTCGCACAACCACCCGTCGTACATCGAGCCCTACCAGGGCGCGGCCACCGGCATCGGCGGCATCGTGCGCGACATCCTGGCGATGGGCGCCCGCCCGGTCGCCGTGATGGACCCGCTGCGCTTCGGTGCGGCCGACCACCCGGACACCCGGCGCGTGCTGCCCGGGATCGTCGCGGGCATCGGCGGCTACGGCAACTGCCTGGGCCTGCCGAACATCGGCGGCGAGGTCGTCTTCGACTCCTGCTACCAGGGCAACCCGCTGGTCAACGCGCTGTGCGTGGGCGTCATGAAGCACGAGGACATCCACCTCGCGCAGGCCTCCGGCGCCGGCAACAAGGTCATCCTGTACGGCGCCCGCACCGGCGGCGACGGCATCGGCGGCGTCTCGGTGCTCGCCTCCGAGACCTTCGACGACACCAAGCCGGCCAAGCGCCCGGCGGTCCAGGTCGGTGACCCGTTCCAGGAGAAGCTCCTGATCGAGTGCACCCTGGAGATCTTCCGGGAGAAGCTCGTCAAGGGCATCCAGGACCTCGGCGGCGCCGGCCTGTCCTGCGCCACCAGCGAGCTGGCCTCGGCCGGCTCCGGCGGCATGCGGATCCAGCTCGACACCGTGCACCTGCGCGATCACACGCTCTCGCCCGAGGAGATCCTCATGAGCGAGTCGCAGGAGCGCATGTGCGCGATCGTGGAGCCCGACAAGGTCGACCGCTTCCTGGAGATCTGCGAGAAGTGGGACGTCATCGCCAACGTCATCGGTGAGGTGACCGACGGCGAGCGCCTGGAGATCTACTGGCACGGCGAGCTCGTGGTGGACGTCCCGCCGCGCACCGTCGCCCACGAGGGCCCGACCTACCAGCGCCCGTACGCCCGCCCGAGCTGGCAGGACGCGCTGCAGGCCGACGCCCCGACCGCCGAGCGCCTGGCCCGCCCGACCACCGGCGAGGGCCTCAAGGCCGACCTGCTGAAGGTCGCGAGCCACCCGAACCAGGCCTCCAAGTCCTGGATCACCGACCAGTACGACCGCTACGTGCTCGGCAACACCGTGCTGTCGGTCGGCGAGGACTCGGGCATGATCCGGATCGACGAGGAGACCAACCTCGGCGTCTCGGTCGCCACCGACGGCAACGGCCGCTTCGCCAAGCTGGACCCGTACACCGGCGCCCAGCTGGCCCTGGCCGAGGCGTACCGCAACGTCGCGGCCGGCGGCGCCAAGCCGCTCGCCGTCTCCGACTGCCTCAACTTCGGCTCCCCCGAGGACCCGGACGTGATGTGGCAGTTCGCCGAGGCCACCCGCGGCCTGGCCGACGCCTGCCTGGTGCTCGGCACCCCGGTCACCGGCGGCAACGTCTCGCTGTACAACCAGACCGGCGAGGTCGCCATCCACCCGACCCCGGTGGTCGCGGTGCTCGGCGTCATCGACGACGTCACCCGGCGCACCCCGCTGGCCTTCGCCGAGGAGGGGCAGCTGCTCTACCTGCTCGGCGACACGGCGGACGAGCTCGGCGGCTCGGCCTGGTCGCAGGCCGTCCACGACCACCTCGGCGGCCTGCCGCCCAAGGTGGACCTGGAGCGCGAGCGGCTGCTCGGCGAGATCCTGATCGCCGCCTCGCGCGACGGCATGATCGACGCCGCGCACGACCTGTCCGACGGCGGTCTCGGCCAGGCGCTGGTGGAGAGCTGCCTCAAGGGCGGCCACGGTGCGCGGATCGTCGTGCCCGAGGGCCAGGACCCGTTCGTCCTCCTGTTCTCGGAGTCGGCCGGCCGTGCCGTCGTGGCGGTGCCGCGCAGCGAGGAGCTCCGGTTCAACGACATGTGCACCGCGCGCGGCCTGCCGGCCACCCGGATCGGTGTCGTGGACGGCGACAGCCTGGACGTCCAGGGCCAGTTCAGCGTCTCGCTGGCCGAGCTGAAGGACGCCCACACCGGCGTGATCGAGGCCCTGCTGGCCTGACGCACGGCTCCTGAGGGGCGGGCGGTTCCTGGTGAACCGCCCGCCCCTCGGCGTATGTTGAGGCCCATGCCTGCCAAGCCCCGTACGTACCAGCCGCAGAAGGTCCGCGCCGGTCTGGCCGGCCAGACCCGGGCGCTGCGCGCCGCCGTCGCCGCGCTCGGCACCGGGCAGCTGGACCTGCCGACCCGGCTGGGGCAATGGCGGGTCCGCGAGCTGCTCGCCCACCTCGCCGTCCAACTCGAGTACGTCCCGGCGCACCTGGAGGACCTGCCGCAGGGACGGGCGCCGCTGGACCTGCTGGGCTGGGTGGCCGGGGTCGGTACCGTCGCGCCGCTGCTGGACGAGCAGGCCCGGGAGCGGAGCGCGGCGGAGTTCGCCGGGGACGCGGCCTCGGTGGCAGCCGCCTTCGGACGGGCCGCGGACGCCCTGACCGCCCTGCTGGAGCGGCCCGAAGCCGCCGACCCGGCCCGCAGGTTCGAGATCCGGCTGGGCTCGATGGCGCTCTCCGACATGCTGGTGACCAGGCTGGTGGAGACGGTCGTGCACGCCGACGACCTGGCCGACGCGCTCGGCCTCGACGCCTTCCCGCACGACCGCCAGGCCCTCGCCGCCGTCACCCGGCTGCTGGCCGACGCCCTCGCCGACCAGGCGCCCGGCGGCGCGGTCGAGGTGCGGGTCCCGCCGTACGCGGTCGTCCAGGCCGTGCCGGGGCCGAAGCACACCCGGGGCACCCCGCCCAACGTGGTGGAGACCGACCCGCTGACCTGGATCCGGCTGGCCACCGGCCGGGCCGACTGGGCGGCGGCGGTCGAGGCCGCCCAGGTGTCCGCCTCGGGGGAGCGCAGCGACCTGCGGGCGTACCTGCCGGTGCTCGGCTAGGGCCAGTCCTCGAACCCGTCGCTGCGGGGCGCGTGGGGGCGGGTCCTGCCCCGTCGCGCCGCGGCTCCCGTCCTGGCCGCGGCTTCTGTCCTAGGGGACGGACGGCCCGCTGAGGTACCCGCCCTCCGCGGAGTACGGCCAGGCGTTGGGCGTGCAGCCCTTGAGACCGTAGATCTGCTGCATCATCGCGGGTGCGGGTTTGCCCTCTCCCGGGCAGCCCTCGTGTCCGTGGCCGATCCGGTGGCCCACCTCGTGGTTGACGATCAGCGCCCGGTACTCCTCCAGCGGTCCGCTGAACTGGGGCGAACCGGTGTTCCAGCGCTTGGAGTTGACGAGCACCTGGTTGCCGACGTTGCAGTTGACCTCGCCGTGGGTGTCCAGGCCGGACGCGCCGCAGATCCGGTCCACGGTGGCCGGTGAGGCGATCTTCACGGTGAAGTCGTACGGGCCGGTGGCGACCAGCTGGAAGCCGTTCTTGCGGTCGTTGGTCCAGCCGCGCTTGTCGCCGAGGATGCCGTGGATCTGTGCGGCGGCCGCCGCGGCGTCGATGCCGATGCCGTCCTCGACCTCGACCCGGTAGCGGCGCACGGTGCCGCGCCCGACCGGCTTGGCGGTGGCGGGCGCGACGGTGAAGGTGCCGGCGCCCTTGGTGGGGCCGGGGTCCGGACCGGCGGGGGCGGGCGGTGCGGGCGGCGGGGTGTCGGCCCGTGCCGGGGCGGGAGCCGGGGGCGGGGTCTCCTCCGGCGGCGCCGTGGTGGCCTGCTCGGCCGGCGGGGCGACCCTCGCCTGGGTGGTCGGAGCGGCGGCCGGGGTCCCCGCGGGGCGGGTCAGCACGACCGCCGTGGCGCCCAGCACCAGCACGGCGACCGCAAGTGCCGTGAGCATGCCAGGGCCGAGTCTCCGCCGTGGTCGTCGGCGTCGGCGACCGCCCTTCCGGGGCGGTGCGGCGCGCCTGCCGGCGGATCGGGCTGCGGACATGATCTTCACACTGGCATGGGAAACGGGTGAATGTCCATGTCCCAGGTGTGCGGCGTTCGGGGCGCGGGAAGCGGTGGCCGTCCGGGACGGCGGTTGACCCCTGCGTCTCGGATGGCAGACTTCAGGGCATGGCGATTCACAGGAACCTTCTCGACGGTCCCGAACCGACCCTTCTCCCGGAGGAGGAGCGGCCCTACCGGATGCTGGCGGAGGAGTCGGCCTCCCCGACCCAGGTGGCGGCCGAGTTCCCGGCCTTCTGCCTGGCCTGGGCCATGCTCGCCGACGACGCCTACGCGGCCGGCCGGTACGTCGAGTCGTATGCCTACGCCCGTACCGGCTACCACCGCGGCCTGGACGCGCTGCGGCGCAGCGGCTGGAAGGGCCACGGCCCGGTGCCGTGGGAGCACCGCGGCAACCGCGGCTTCCTGCGTTGCCTGGCGGCGCTCGCCCGGGCGGCCGGCGCGATCAAGGAGACCGAGGAGGAGGCCCGCTGCTGGCAGTTCCTGAAGGACAGCAGCGCGGAGGCGTACGCGGAGCTCAAGCAGTAGGACACCCCCCCGACGTGCGGGTGCCCCCGGCGGTCTCCGCCGGGGGCACCCGTGTTTCACGCTTCGGGCGCGGGCCGTACGCCGGGCGCGGGCCTCACTTCAGGCGCTTGCCCGCCGAACGCAGCTGCTCGGCGGCCTCGACCACGCGGGCGGCCATGCCGGCCTCGGCCAGCTTGCCCCAGGTGCGCGGGTCGTAGGTGTTCTTCTTGCCGACCTCGCCGTCGACCTTCAGCACGCCGTCGTAGTTGGCGAACATGTGGCCGGCCACCGGGCGGGTGAAGGCGTACTGGGTGTCGGTGTCCAGGTTCATCTTCACGACGCCGTTCTCCAGCGCGGTGGCGATCTCCTCGGCGGTCGAGCCCGAGCCGCCGTGGAAGACGAAGTCGAACGGGTCGGTCTTGCCGTACTGCTTGCCGATCGCGTCCTGGAGCTCGCGCAGCAGCTCCGGCTTCAGCACGACGTTGCCCGGCTTGTACACGCCGTGCACGTTGCCGAAGGAGGCGGCCAGCAGGTAGCGGCCCTTCTCGCCCAGGCCCAGCGCCTCGGCGGTGCGCACGGCGTCGTTGACGGTGGTGTACAGCTCGTCGTTGATCTCGTGGGTGACGCCGTCCTCCTCGCCACCGGTCGGGGTGATCTCGACCTCAAGGATGATCTTGGCGGCGGCGGCCTGGGCCAGCAGCTCCTGGGCGATGGCCAGGTTGTCGGAGAGGGTCTCGGCCGAGCCGTCCCACATGTGCGACTGGAACAGCGGGTTCTCGCCCTTGGCAACGCGCTCGGCGGAGATCGCCAGCAGCGGGCGGACGTAGCCGTCCAGCTTGTCCTTCGGGCAGTGGTCGGTGTGCAGCGCGACGGTGATGTCGTACTTGGCGGCGACGATGTGGGCGAACTCGGCGAGCGCGACGGCGCCGGTCACCATGTCCTTGTTGTGCTGGCCGCCCAGGAACTCCGCGCCACCGGTCGAGATCTGGATGATGCCGTCGCTCTCGGCCTCGGCGAAGCCGCGCAGCGCGGCGTGCAGGGTCTGCGACGACGTGACGTTGATGGCCGGATAGGCGAACTTGCCCGCCTTGGCCCGGTCGAGCATCTCGTTGTAGACCTCGGGAGTTGCGATGGGCATGCGATCCGCTCCTGTCGGGTTGCGGCGTACGGACGGTGCTGTCCGACGCTGTGTACGCCTTCGTGACGACTCCGTGCCGGCCCGCCGACGCGCGGCGTTGCGGTGTGGCTCTCCGGCACCAGGGTTCGAGGCGACCTCCGCGGTTCGGCCATGAGGGTGGTGTGCCACCGCGGACCGGACGCCTGTGCCATCTTCCCAGACTCGTGCCCGCAGGTCAGCAGGAGCCCGCCATGCGGAACGCCGCGGGGCACGGGCGCGGGCCGGTCCCCGGACGGCCCCGGCGGGGGTCGGCAGCGGCCCCGGACGGGGCACCGCCGGCACGGTACGCCCGCTTCGCCGGCACGGTACGCCCGCTATCCTGCGCCCGTGGACTACAACCAGTTGGCCGTCAACCTGCTCGACGCCAAATCCCTGATCTCGTCCCTCGGCGCCATCGGGCTGATCGCGATCATCTTCGCGGAGACCGGCCTGCTGGTCGGCTTCTTCTTCCCGGGCGACTCGCTGCTGATCCTCGCGGGCGTCGCCGCGTCGAACGCCGCCTCCTCGGTGCTCGGCGACGGCGCCAAGCTGCCGATCACCCTCCTGCTGATCGGCTGTCCGATCGCGGCGATCGCCGGTGCGCAGCTGGGGCACCTGATCGGCGCCAAGGTCGGGCCGAAGATGTTCGACAAGCCCGATTCGAAGATCTTCCGCCGCGAGTACGTCGTGAAGGCGGAGGAGTACTTCAACAAGTTCGGCTCCGGCAAGGCCGTGGTGCTGGCCCGCTTCATGCCGATCATCCGCACGTTCCTGAACCCGGTCGCCGGCACCCTGGAGATGCCCGCCCGGACCTTCTTCGTCTGGAACGTGATCGGCGGTGTGCTGTGGACCGAGTCCATGCTGCTGATCGGCTACTTCTTCGGTGACGCGCTCGCCCCGGTGATCGACAAGTACCTGATCCCGGCGGTGCTGCTGATCGTCCTGCTCTCGATCTCGCCGATCCTGGTCGAGATCATGCGCGAGCGGAAGAAGAAGCGGGCCGGCGGCGTCGAGGCCGTCGACGAGAGCCAGGTCCAGGCCGGCAGCGGCCGGCACCGGCGGGGCTGAGCGCCCGGCGCTCCGGACACGGCGAGGGCCGGTGCTGTTTCACGTGAAACAGCACCGGCCCTCTGTCGTTCGTCGTGCCGGTCGGGTCAGAGACCCAGGTCGTCCAGGTTGTACGCGGTCACGTACTCCAGGCCCTGGGCCTCGACGGCGGCCGCGCCGCCGCGCTCCACGATCACCGCGACGCCGACCACCTCGGCGCCCGCCTCGCGCAGCGCCTCCACGGCGGTCAGCACCGAGCCGCCGGTGGTGGAGGTGTCCTCGACGGCCAGCACCCGGCGGCCCTTGACGTCCGGGCCCTCGATCCGGCGCTGGAGGCCGTGCGCCTTGCCGGTCTTGCGGACCACGAAGGCGTCCAGCTGCTGCCCGCGTGCGGCGGCGGCGTGCAGCATCGAGGCGGCCACCGGGTCGGCACCCAGGGTCAGACCGCCGACGGCGTCGTACTCCAGGTGCGAGGTCGCGTCCAGCATCACCCGGCCGACCAGCGGGGCGGCCACGCCGTCCAGCGTGATCCGGCGCAGGTCGACGTAGTAGTCGGCCTCCTTGCCGGAGGAGAGGGTGACCTTGCCGTGCACGACGGCCTTGTCCTTGATCTGTGCCAGCAGGGCGTCGCGGTCGTTGCTCATGAGCGTTCAGTCTAGGCCCTGGTGGTCCTTGCGGCGCTCCGGGCTCAGCGCCGGCGCAGCGCCCTGACCAGCACCACGGCACCGCCCAGCAGGGCCACCGAGCCGCCGATCACCCACGGCACCGCGCTGCGGCCGCCGGTGCCGGGCACCACGATCCCGCCGGCCTCCCCGCCCCAGCGGGACGCCGCGCGGGCCCGTGCGCTGCGGGCCGGCAGTGCCGGGGCGTACGGGCCGCGCGGCGGGGCGTGGTCCACCTCCTCGGCGGACCGGCCGACGATGCTGCGGCGCACCGGGCCGGTGAGCACCGGCTCGTCCTCGTACACGAAGAGCGGCTCGGCGGGCAGTTCCTCGGCGACGCCGTCCTGCTCGGCGTCGTCGTCCGCGTCCGCGTCCTCGGCCTCGACGTCGTCGTCCTCGTCGTCGGCGGAGCCGGTCGGCAGACCGAAGCGCTCGGCGTCGGCGTCGGAGAAGGCGATCAGGTCGGAGAGGTCGTCGTCCAGGTCGTCGCCGGGCTGGTCCTGACGCTCCTCGATGAAGACCACACCGGCGTCGGTCCCGGCGGCTCCGGACTCGGCCGGCTCGGTGTCCTCCTCCTGGTCCTGGTCCTGCGGCTGCTCACCCTCCGGGGCGACCAGCGCGGCGGCGAACCTGTCCAGCAGGCGGCGGCCGGTGGCGTCGAGGGTCTCCTCGTCGAACTCGGTCAGCCGGCCGGTGGCGCTCAGGTCGCCGGTGAAGCGGATCGCCGCGGTGCCGTCCTCGGCGCCGTCCGCGACGCTGACCCGGACGGTGGCGGTCACCTCACCGCTGCCCCGGACCTCCTCGCCCTCGGCGAGCACGGTCAGCACGCCCTCCCGGCCCTCGATCAGCGACAGCACGCCCTTGTACGTGATCGTGGAGCCGCCGATCCGCAGCTTCAGCCGGCCGCCGATCTCCTCGGCCGAGCCGGCCCCGACCGCGGCCGGCTCGGTGCTCAGCCCCGGCACGCTCCGGGCCAGCAGCGCCGGATCCTGCAAGGCCTGCCGCACCAGCTCGGCGGACATCGGGACGACAACCTCATGCTCCATGTCACGGAGCCTACCGACTGGGCCCCGTCCGGTCCCTACCCACCACCACCAGATTTTTCCCGCCCCACCTGTTCCCTCGGCCATCGCACCACCGGCCCTGCGACCCCACGCCCGCCCACCCGGCCCGCGCCGCCGACGGGCCCGGGCGATCCGCTGTCCCGGCCCACTCCGCGTACGCCAGGGGCCCCTGCCGTGTCCGGCAGGGGCCGCCTTCTCCCGGGCGTTCTTCCCGCGGCTTCGTCCGGCGGGGGCGGGGCCTGCGGGCCGGCCTCAGCGGGGGCCGAGGAGGGTGAGGGCTGCCGGGGGCCGGGTGGGGCGGAGGGCGGTGAGGCGGGTGGTGGAGCCGTGGAGGGTGTCGGGGGTGAGGGCGCGGGGCGTCGGGGCGTCGGGGGCGAGCGTGAGCGGGGGCTGGGCGGCGGCGGCGAGGAGGAAGTTCTGGGCGTCGTCCGGCGGGCCGGGGCGGCAGGTGGCGGTGGCGCTGCCCGGGACGGCGTACGGGGCGGTCCGCAGGCCCGCCGTCCGCAGGCCGGACTCGATCTGCCAGAGGCCGTCCAGGTCGCTCCCGGCGCGGACCGCGATCCGGCCGCCGGGCGAGAGCAGCCGGGTGGCGAGGCCGTAGAACTCCTGGGAGTGGAACTTGACCGGCCCGCCGTCGGCCGGTGCCGGGAGGTCGGCGAGCACCACGTCGTACGGCCCGTCCCCGCCGGAGGCGCCCGCGTCGCGCAGCCAGGCCATCGGGTCGGCCGCGGTGGTGCGGACCCTGGGGTCCTCCAGTGAGCGGCCGCCGAGGGCGGCGAGCCCGGGGTCGGTGCGGGCGAGCCGGGGGAGGGCGGGGTCGGCGTCGACCAGCCGGACGGTGCGGACGCCCCGGTGCCGCAGCACCTCCCGTAGGGAGAGCCCGTCGCCGCCGCCGAGCAGCAGGACCCGGGCGTCCGGGCCGGCCGCCATGGCGGGGTGGACCAGGCCCTCGCTGCCCCGGTACTCGTCGGGCCCGCAGACGGCGAGCCGGCCGTTCAGGTAGAGCCGGAGCGGGCCCTCGGCGGGGCCGGTGAGCACGATCTCCTGGTACCGGCTGCGGGTCGCGTAACGGACCTGGTCGCCGTACAGGGCGTGCCTGGCGGCGCGCTCGATGGCGTCGGAACCGGCCGCGGCCGCCGCGAGCACGGCGAGGACCAGCAGGCAGCCGCCCCAGAGCAGCCGTCGTATCCGGCGGGCGGGTTCCTCGCGGAACAGCCAGAGCACCAGGGCCGCCCCGGCGACGGCGTTGACCGCGCCGGTGAGCAGCGCGCCGTCGCCCGGTCCGAGGGCGGGCAGGATCAGGAACGGGAAGGCGAGGCCGCCGATCAGCGCGCCCACGTAGTCGGCGGCGAACAGGTCGGCGACGGCCCGCCCGGCGTCCTCGCGCCGGATGCGCTGGATGAGGGTCATCAGCAGCGGGATCTCGGCGCCGATCAGGATGCCGATCAGGCAGGTGAGGCCGACCATGGCGGCCTGGTAGCGGCCGATCCAGGCCCAGCAGGAGTAGAGCGCGAGGACGGAGAGCCCGCCGGTGAGCGCGAGCGCGCACTCGACCAGGGCGAAGGCGGTGGCGGGCCGGCTGGTGAGCCGCTTGGCGAGCAGCGAGCCGAGGCCCATCGCGAACACCATGACGGAGAGCACGACGGAGGTCTGGGTGACCGTGTCCCCGAGCACGTAGTCGCCGAGCGCCACGAGTTCTAGCTCGTACACGAGTCCGCAGGCCGCGCAGACGAACGCGGCCAGCAGGACGGTCAGGCGGGCGAGCCGGGGGCGGGAGCGCAGCCGGGACCGACGGCGGGCGGGCAGGAGTGGGGCGAGGCCTCGCCCGGGCCGGGGTGGGGCGCCGTCGTCGAGGTCCACTCGCGGGCGTGCGGGCGGACCGGCCGGATGATTGATCACGAACAAACGCTAGGGGACGTGCGGGACGGATGGCTGCGCCCATCCGACGGACAGTGAGCGACGTCGGATTGACGAACCGTTCCTGCGTGCGATTCGTAGGCCTGCGTCTGGCGGCCTCCGGCCGGATCGGTGTTCCGGTCCGGGCTTCGGGCGGTCATGCCCCGGACACCACCAGCGAGGAGCGGGTGCACACCAGCTGCCCCTCCTGCGGGTAGGCGTGCCAGGTGCGCCAGAGGAGCCGGTCCGGGCCGCCCTGGGTGACCAGCGCGGTGAAGGCGCTCGGGTCGCCCGGGAAGACCCCGGCGAGGCCCCGCGGGTGCCCCTCGACCAGGGCCAGCAGCTCCTGGGCGCGGGCCGCGAAGTCGTGCGGGGGCAGCACCTCGATCCGGGCGGCGAACTCGTACTCCCAGCCGCCGACCTGCTTGGCCACCCGGGCGGGCAGCGGGGTGCGGCGGCCGGGCAGGCAGGCGACTGTCTCCAGACAGCGGCCGGGGCCCGCGTCGATCACCACCTGGTGGGAGGCGCCCAGCAGGCGCAGCTGGAGGGTCCCGGACGTGCCAGGGCGGCCGCCTCCGTCGAGTCTCAGGTCGCGGACGGCGAGAGCGGGCAGCGGTTCGCCGCCGAGGCACCAGGCGAGGTCACCGGCCCGGGTGTCCGTGTAGGAGGTCTGCAGTGTGGTGAGCATGCTCGGCTCCGCGTTTCAGCTCCGTGCGCGCCCGCCGAGCAGCAGCGAGTAGGCCTAGGCGATGGCGAGGCTGTTCGTGGCTGTGCGGCCCTGGGCGCGGCCGACCGTGGAAGGAAGGATTCCGGCTGGAGATTCAGCAGCAGAGAAGCACGAATACGCCGGGTCCGCCGGTGATTTACCCAACTTTGTCAAGCATTCACCGCTTCGAGCACACCTGTTTCCCGACTCTGATCGAGTTCATGGACGACTTTGCACAGTGCGCATCCCTAGCACCGGATTGCGCGCCGTGCGCGCCGGGTGTGCGCTGTCCGGGTGCATCACACACCGCCGCCCTCCGGGCATGGGGTGTGGAGGGCGGCGGGAGAATGCCGGGAGGGTCGACCCGAATGCCTCAGCGCCATTGAACAGGCAAGCTGATCAAAAAAGTTGATGATCCATCAGCACTGGTGTCGGATCGCGGACATCTCTGTTCGAAGGGCGTGAAAGGGGGCGCGTGGCCCATCACGGGTGCCGCAGGCGGGTGGTGAACTCTTGGAGGATCCCGTCCTTTTTGCAGAAAGTGAAGCGGACCAGGCTACGGCGGCGGCTGGATGCAACCCGGTCAGAGCCGTCGCAGGCGGGTGACGGCCTCCTGGAGGACCTCGTCGCGCTTGCAGAAGGTGAAGCGGACGAGGCTCCGTCCGGCGTTCACGTTGTCGTAGAACACCGCGTTCGGGATGGCGACGACGCCGCAACGCCCGGGCAGGGTACGGCAGAAGTCGATGCCGTCCTTCTCGCCGAGCGGGGTGATGTCGGTGGTGACGAAGTACGTGCCCGCGGGGGTGAAGGCCCGGAAGCCGGCCGCGGCAAGACGACGATCGCCCACCAGGTCGTCCTGGCCCGCCTCGGCCTGCTCTCGGCGGTCCTCGATATGCCGGTCGCCGAGGGCGAGCGCGTCCTGTACCTGGCGATGGACCGCCCGCCGCAGATCGCCCGCGTCTTCGCCCGCCGCGTCCTGCCCGCCGACCGGCGCCACCTCGCGGAGCGGCTGATCTTCTGGACCGGCCCGCTGCCCGCCTCGCTGGACCGGGAGCCCAACCTGCTGGCCGAGATGGCCGAGGCCCACCGGGCGGACACCGTGGTCATCGACAGCCTCAAGGACGTCGTCGGAAAGCTCACCGACGATGAGGCCGGCCTCGCCTACAACAACGCCCGCCAGCGGCTGCTTCGCTCCGGCACCCAACTGCTGGAGTTGCACCACCAGCGCAAGTCCGGCGGCGACTCCAAGCGCGGCGAGCGGCCGGTCCTGGACCGGGTGTACGGGTCGGCGTGGTTCACCGCCGGGGCCGGCAGCGTGCTGTTCCTGGCCGGTGCGGCCGGGGATCCGATCGTGAAGCTGCATCAGCTCAAGACCGTCACCGGCGACGTCGGCCCGCTGTCGGTGGTCCACGACCACACCCGGGGCACGTCCACCGTCGAGGCGGCCCTCGACCCGGCCGCCATCCTCGCCGCCGCCCCGCAGGGCATGACCGCCCGTGAGCTGGCCTGCCGCCTGACCGGCGAGGCCGACCCCGACCGCTCCGACATCGAGAAGGCCCGCAGGCGCTTGGAGAGCCTGGTCAAGGCCGGCAGGGCCACCCGGCAGGACGGCACCACGGGCGGGACCGGAGGCGGCCAGCAGACCCGCGACCGCTCCACCGTCCGCCACATCGCCGCCGTCTCCTGACCGGGCCACCGGCCACCAGCCGGCGCGGTCCACGCGGCCGATCACGCGTCGCCGCCCGTACCGGCCGCCACGTACCGCCCACACCGCACACGGCGCCCGCCAAAACCTGCGGGCCCGCAGCGCACGCGCACCTGCATGCCGTTCACGCCGCCTCCGCTGCACGCGCGTCCCCCTCCTTAAGAGGGGGAACGCGTGCGCGCCCAGCAGGTCCGGCACCCAACACCTCGACCATCCAAGGGAAGGACACCACCCCCGTGCCCGCCACCCTGGACCGCACCGCCCCGACATCGAGCCGTGTGACCGGCTGGGACTTCGCCGCGATCGGCCTGCTCGCCATCGCCGGCTTCGCCCTCTCCTACGACGCCCTGCGTCAGATGGCCATCGCGATTCACGTCCGTAGCCTGCTCACCTACGTCTTCCCGCTGATCATCGACGGGTTCATCGCCTACAGCGTCCGCGCGCTGCTGATCCTGCGCACCGCGCCGCTGACGGCCCGCGCCTACGTGTGGCTGCTGTTCGGCGCCTCCACCACCGCCAGCATCTGGGCCAACGTCCTACACGCGGTCCGCCTCAACCAGCAGACCCTCGCGGTCACCGGCTATCTGCACCTGAGCGATCTGTCGGTCGGCATCCTGTCCGCCGTCGCCCCACTCGCTCTCGCCGGATCCGTCCACCTCGGCATCATCACCGCCCGCCACACCAACCCCACCGCTACCCGGACCGCCGACCCGTCCCTGACGGAAGATGCCTTCCGAGCAGTGAGCGGAACTGAGGCCGGTCCGCGTTTTGCGGAACGCGGCATTGTCCCCGCCAGCCGCCGGCAGGCGAGCCACGCGAAGGCGAAGGTGGGCAAAAGACGCCGGAACAGCCCCCGGCCCGCCCCCGGACCGAAGCGGCGGAAGACCTTCCGTGGACCGTTCCGGGCAGCCCCGAGCACACCCGGGCCGGGGACGCTGTCCTCGGTGAACCCGCAGGCCAGAGGCCGAGCGGAAATACGGCTCAGCCCCCAACTGCCAAGCCCGCCGGCCGTCCGCCGGGCGCTTCGCTCGACGAACTGGCCGCCATCGGCCTGCAGGCGTGGACCGACGCTCGGAAGCTGAGCCGATCCGTGGTCCGCGACGCCATCCGGGACCAGGGCCTCACGATCTCCGACCAGCGGCTCACCGAGGTCATGAAGATGCTCCGCCCCGACAACGAGTCGACGAGAACGACTCCGAAGTCGTCGTACCGGGTGCCGTCTGCCGCGACCATGAAGGTGCGGATGTACAGGCGCGCTCTGGGCCCGGAGCAGACCATGGCCGGGCTCTACCCGGACAATCGCAGAGTGCGGCCCACCGGCCGGATGGTCCTCTACCACCTCGGCGAGCTCAACCTGAGGATCGGGAACCTGACCGACCCACCGACCGTGCAGATCACCCGCGGCGTCCAACTCCACCTCCTCGAACTCCTCGGCATAGAAATCACCCAAACCCGCTGGCCACAGACCTGAAACAGTGACCTGCGAAGTACGGGCCTAGGCCCAATACCAGTGACTTAAGGTTCTGCCTTGTAGAGCCTTGGTCGGTGGGTTGGTGGGAGCGGTGCGGTAGTGCGGGGCGATGCTGACGGCTTCGG